>URCV01000001.1 GCA_900546445.1 uncultured Bacteroidales bacterium
GATTTCATTAAACTGATCTTCGGTAATATTGCTTTTTAAGACTTCATCTTTTCCACGAGATAAGTCTTTGCTTATGTATGTCATTATTTCCCCTCTGTCAACCTCTGCATCAGCTTCGCCCACGCTCACTTGTGGTGTGGGGCTCTATTACAGAGCAGTTTTCTTCTGTAGATTGTGAATCATATTTCTTCCAATCCTAAAGACTTTAAGTATGCATATGTCCCATCATAATATTCCGGAATTCTTGTAGTATCTTCCCAGAATCCGCCAACTGTTTTATTTGCATTTCCTTCGGGAACGCATATTACCAGACCTTTTCTTGCACGGGTAAGCAGGACACGATAGGCATTGAGCATATATTTTCGACGCTCCTGCATACTTTCGCTGTCGCCGTTCTGTTCATTCCATTTAGTCTGCCCGTTGAACTTATAAAAATGCCATTCACCATTTTCATAGCGCATATCTGCATCCCACAGCAGACAGGCATAATCAAGCTCCAGTCCCTGAACCTGAATCTCGGTTGCAGCATCTTCCAGATAGTTGGAAGAACGTGTATCCGTCTTATCTTCAAGGAACCAATGCACGGCATTTTCATCACCGGAAGGCAGAATATGTACAGCCAGTGGCTTAAAGCGTGCAGCTTCTTTTGTGACAAGTATACCCGTTCTTTCAGTTCCCATTGCTCTGTTCCTGAGCCATTTTCTTGCCGTATTCATATTTCTTGTCAATACGATAGGATATTTATCACAGAACTCTTGATACACGCTTTTAGCTTGTTCTTCAAAGGATAGCAGCATATGAACAAAAGTCGAGAGCTTTTCAGCCCGGAAGGAACGCAGATTAACGCTGAGATGCAAATCAGAGGAGAATGTGACATTCCTGTTTTCTTTCAGCAGTTCATTTACTCTGCCTTCTGCATATTCGGACTCTGTGAGCTTTGGTGATATATACACTTTCCAATCAGGGAAATCGTTATTCAGTGCCTCGATCCATTCAGATATGCCTGCTTCGCCTGTATTGATCTCCTGACCGCCTCCGACCAAGCAAACGATGGTTGCCCAGTCCTCTCTCTGATCCAGCGACCATATCAGGAAACCGGCTTCCGACATCGGGAAATTCGGAACTTTCAGTTTGTTTCCGTAGGTTCCGCCACGCTTCAGATACTCTGCAAGACGTTTATGCGTCCATGAGCGCTGTGCCTCGTCAAATATCGCAACGTGCTCAACCTCGCCATAACCGGATTCTGCCATTTTAACAGCTTTCTCAGGATCGATTTCAAGCACTCCGTTCTCCACGGGATTTTTGATCTTGGCAAGCATATTGTCACGATAGCGATGGATCATATTGATGAACTTACCGACTTCACGGCGTGAATCGGTTATTTTTTTACTTTCTTTCCTTGCTTTGCATTTTTCATAATTATCCTTAGCCAGTGCCTCTGTTAAAACAGCAACCAAAGGACCATTGCCGGATAAGTATACGGCGCCTTCATCGTCCACAGGCTTGTCGTGTCCCTGATATGTCTGCCTTACAGCAACTTCCAGACCAACAAGTGTTTTTCCTGCACCGGGAACGCCTGTTACAAAACAGATGCTCTTTTCGCCTTTTTTGACGTAACGGTTGAGCTTATTCTTCCATGCGTTAAACCCTGCCACCAGTGTGGCATCAGGCCGCTGCATAGCAATCAGTAGCGTATTGTTGAAACTGTAATTATGGAATTTTGCCATCGTGCGCAGGTATGTCGTGTACATTTCCGATGTAAAAATGTCTTTTACACCCCGCTCCAGCCGTTCCGTGATTTCTTTCATCTGCTGTTTGCGGTCAACTGCCATGCAAGCCCTCCTTTTTCTTGACCCATCGCGTTTTCATCTGGCGCGGATATTGACCGGCCTGTTTCGGTGCCTTCACACCATTCCACTCCAATCCTCCGGCCTTGCCTTCACAGGTGTAGCCGGCAGCTTTCAGGGAGCTGCCATTCTCCGTGTCCAGAATGTAGGTAACAACTTTGTTGTAGCCCATGGCCCGTGCTGCACGGTATGCCGCCGCATACAAAATACTGCAAGCGTTCGGCGTTCCATTCGTACATAGACGGTTGACTTCCAGCGTGTAGCCATCGTCCAACCGCCGCGCCACAGGCCTGCCGCAGATAGCAACGCCCACTAACGCGCCATTTTCTGATACGCCGATGGAGAACTTATGCCCCCGCGTCGGTTTATGGTGGCGGTGATACTGCTGCACAAATGCGTTTGCCGTTTTCAAATTGATCGGTGTTAAAGTAAGCAAATTTCCTCCTTCCTAAAAAACACCCCGTCAGATAAACTGACGGGGCTGCTCATTTACAGTTCCATATCGTGACTTTTCCGCTTCTGGGATTTCTGCGGCTCTGCGCTGCGCTCTGCCTGCTTTGCATGAAGCTGTGCCAGCACAGAGGGTTTCCGCACATTGTCCGCCGTGCGCTCTGCAACACGGCCTGCATAGTTCACAGGCTGGCGCGGCTTATCTGCAACCTCGGTTTCGGCTGCATCCTCATCCACTCCCAGCGCATCCTCACTGCCCTTTTCATCCATGTTGAGCAGAGAGTTCAGCTCCGCAAGGCGAGCAGATTTTTCGGCCAATTCTGCTTCCTGCGCGAAAGGACGTTTGGCTTCTTCCTTTGCCTGCGCCAACTGCTGTTCCAAGGTTTCCAGTCTGCGTTCCACCTGCGGCAATGCTCTTTCGATACCTGCCAGTGCATTGGTAACGCGCAGGATATTACCCAGCGGGTCTTTGCCGACTTCCATCGAATAGTTCCATGCGCCCTTGATGGACAAACGGAACACCTTATCGAAGTTGTCAAACCGGGAATGCAGTTCAAATGCACCATAGTTGCCGATTCTGCCCTCCGTACCAGCCGCTTTCAAAGCCTTACAAGCCTCGATGATGGCCGCACCTGTAATTTTGGTAGCCCTCGAAGGCATAGACGCAGTGGAAGTCGTAAGGGAGATGACGGGAAGCACGTCCGGACGGAAGGCACTCCCGGGGACAATACGCGGCGACTACTGTATGAGCCATCAGGAGAACATCATACACGCTTCAGATTCTAAGGAAAATGCGGAAAAGGAGCTGCGCAGATTCTTCGACGAACAAGATTTCTTCGAATACGACACGCCCCTCTTCCCTTATCTATACGCCGAAGACGAGATCTAAAGTTCAAATGCCGTCAGCTCGGCATAGGCCAATTGCAACTCTCTCTGAGCATCGAGAGAGCGTCTTACTGCATCGTAATAGTTCGTAAGCCCCACGAAATAATCGAGCGACGAGATGGAGCCATTATCGAAAGCTTTCTGAAGCAACTCCTCGCTTCTGGCCAGAGAGAGCGCCTCTTCATACACCGAAGACACTTCAAGTAACCTACGGACTTTACTAAAAGACTGATTGAGAGAAGTATAGAACTGCTCCTTCGCGTCTTTTTCGCGCTCTAACGAAGCTGCCACGCCGGCTTTCGCCCGCTGCACTTTCTTTGACGCAGACCATAGTGGAATGGACACGCCCACGGATATTCCCTGGAAATGCTCGCCCACTACGAATTCCCCGCTGTAGCCCAGCGACAGGCTTGGCATAGATTCAGCGCGGCTAAGTTCCACCTCGGCACGGCTGACTGCGACTCCGGCACGAACGTACGCGAGCGCAGGACTCCTTTCAGCGACCTGTTGCGCCCAAGACTCAAAATCCGATGGCAGAAAGATGGTCTCGTATGCCAAGTCTTGGCTTGCGAAATCCTCTCCTCCGTTCAGGCGCTTGAGTTCGAGCGCAGCTATCTCCCAGCCCGAATAAGCGGCCAGAAGATCCGCCTTGCCTTCCGAAAGGCTTATCACCATATTATTGAACTCGAGTTGATCGCACTCGCCTGTGACCAATTTCACCTTTAATGCCTCCACGGCCCTGGATGACATATCCACACGCTTCTCCAGCACCTTGCATAATTCGCTGTAGTAGATAATTTCGAGTATGCAGGTCTTAGCCTGAAGTAGCACTCCCATCCTTTCTGAGCGAAATTTCTGAAGGGCCTCTTCGTTCTTACCCACATTCAATGACTTTTTCTTTCCGGAAAGAGTAGCATAGTCAAAGGTCTGGCTCGCACTAACATTCTGACGTGCCCCTATATCGGAAGGTCTCCCCCACAGGTAGGCAAATTCGAATTCGGGGTCGGCAAGCGTAGCCTCCGCATCATTAGAAAGTTTCTCGGCCTCCATCTCCAGCCTAAGCGCCTTAAGAGTAGTATTGTTATTTTCCACCGAAGAGAGAATCGACTCCATAGGGCTCTGACCCATGGCAGAAAGGCTGCAAGCACATATCAGAAAAATGCTTAATGTCCGCTTCATAGTTTTTCCTCCTCTATTTTAGTGTTCTTGTTAGTTATCAAATACATAATAGGCACGATAAATCCGTTTAGCAAGGTCGAGCTGAAAAGTCCTCCCAGTATGACCTTGGCCATAGGGCTTTGAATCTCATTACCAGGAAGTTCCCCGCCGAGTGCCAATGGAATCAGGGCCAATGCCGAAGTAAGGGCCGTCATCAGGATAGGATTGAGCCTGTCTTCGGAGCCCGTCATTACGCTATCCACAAGAGACATTCCGGAAGCACGAAGGTCGTTGTACCTCGCTATGAGGAGCATTCCGTTTCGTGTGGCTATACCGAAGAGCGAGATGAATCCTATGATGGCAGGTATGCTCACCACACCGTCGGTCAGCCAAATCACCAGCACGCCTCCGATTAGCGCAAGCGGCAAGTTCAAAAGAATGACAAGCGACTGGGTTGCATTTCGGAACTGTCTGAAAAGCAGAAGGAAAATCACGAAGATGGCAAATATCGAAGTGAGCATCAAGGTCTTGGAAGCCGCTTGCTGGCTTTCGAATTGGCCACCATATTCTATGTGGTATCCTTCCGGAAGTTCGATGCTCTCGTGCACGGTGTCCTGAATGTCGCGAACCACGCTACCGAGGTCGCGGCCGGAGACATTGGCCGAAATCACTATCTTACGGGCAACATTCTCGCGGTTTATGGTGTTAGGACCGGTCGAAGAACGAATGTCAGCCACATAGGAAAGAGGAATCTTTTCTCCTGCGGAAGTATCTATCGTCAAATCCTTTATGCGCTCGGCCGTGCTACGGAAGTCGTCGCCCACCTTAAGCATAAGGTCGAACGAGCGCTCTCCTTCGTAGACCATCGACACCTTCCGGCCGGAAAGCAAGACGCTTATCGCCTGCTCGAATTCGGGAAGCGTGATGCCATAGCGTGCGAGCATCTCCCTCTTAGGTACTATTTTCAGCTGGGCACGCTCTACCTGCTGCTCCACATTCAGGTCGGCCACTCCTTCGATGCCCTCGATGCTTTCCTTAATTTGGTTACCTATCAAGAACATACGATTGAGGTCGGTTCCGAAAAGCTTGATTGCGATATTAGCCTTAGTGCCGGAAAGCATAGCGTCGATTCTGTGCGTAATCGGGGCGCCTACCTCCACATTTATTCCCGGAATCGACTTCAGCTTTTCGCGAATGTCTGCGGAGAGTTCCTCCTTAGTTCTTCCGGCCAACACGAACGGGGCCTCGATTTCCGAAGTATTCACGCCCAATGCGTGCTCGTCGAGTTCCGCACGGCCGGTCTTTCTTCCGACAGTCTGTATCTCCGGAATGCTCAACAGCAACTCTTCCGCCTTCGCGCCTATCTTGTCGGACTCTTCGAGAGAAACGCCCGGCATAGTGCTTACGTTAATGGTGAAAGAGCCCTCGTTAAACGGAGGCAAGAAATTGCTACCCAGAGTAGTAAAGATGAAAATCGTCGCTACCAGCAGAGCCGCCGTCACACCCAGAACCGCCTTCTTATGCTTTATGGCAGCGTTCAGCGCGCGTGCATACACCCCACGCAGCTTACGGGTCATCCACGGCTCCTTGTCGTGTCCTTCCTTTACCTTTCCTCCTAAAAGATAGCTACATAGAACCGGAGTTAGAGTGAGGGCCACCAAAGTGGATGCGCACAGAGAAGTTATGAACGCTATTCCGAGCGGCACGAGCATCCTTCCTTCCATTCCGGAAAGGAAAAAGAGTGGAACGAAACTTACTATAATTATAAGAGTAGAGTTGAGGATAGGCATACGAACCTCTTTCGAGGCCTCGAAAACGACATTCATCGTAGATTTTCTCTGTTCGGAAGGCAAATGTCGGTTCTCGCGTAATCGTTTGAACACGTTTTCCACATCCACTATGGCATCGTCCACGAGCGAGCCTATCGCTATGGCCATACCACCCAGACTCATAGTATTTATGGTAAGCCCCATAAACTTAAGGGTGAGTACGGATATCACTAATGATAAAGGAATGGTCACCAGCGAGATAAGCGTAGTCCTAACATTCATCAGGAAGATGAAGAGAACTATCACCACGAACAATCCGCCCTCCAGGAGCGACTTCTTGACATTATCTATGGAGCTGTTTATGAACCTCTCCTGCCTGTAAATGTCCGTCGACATCTCCACATCCGCAGGAATCACCTCTCGCAGTTCGTCCAGCGCCTTGTCTATCTTAGCGGTAAGTTCTATCGTACTCACGTTAGGCTGTTTGGTGACGGTAATCATCACCGCCTGCCGGCCGTCTTTAGAAGCCACGCCCATCTTCGGAGAATGATTGCCAATCTTCACCTGCGCCACATCCTTCAACATCACCGGAGCGCCACTGAAGTCCGTCACATAGGCCTTGGCCAATTCCTCCACATCGTCCGTGGACAGCACTCCGCGAATGATGTACTCGTTACCATATTCATACAGCACGCCTCCGGACGTGTTCTGATTCATACTCTGCACTGCGTCGCACACCCCGGAGAGGGACACGCCGTAATGCTTCATCCTGGACGGGTCGAGCAAAATCTGGTATTCCCTTATCTCACCTCCTATCACGGACACCTGAGCCACACCACCCGTAGAAAGCAATCGAGGCCTGATGGTCCAATCCGCAAGCGTTCGCAGATCCTGCATAGACGTCTCCCCGTCCTTCGAAGTCAGAGCCACGAACATCAATTCGCCCAAGATGGATGATTGCGGGCCAAGCATAGGATTACCCACACCTTCCGGAAGTTCATCCTTTACGGTGGCTATCTTCTCGGAGACTATCTGTCTCGCGAGGTAAATGTCCGTTCCCCAATTAAACTCCACCCACACTACCGAAAATCCCGTAGTGGAAGAGGAGCGCACACGTCTTACGTCCGTGGCGCCGTTCACGGCAGTCTCCACAGGGAAAGTCACAAGCCTTTCCACCTCTTCGGGAGCCATACCGGTGGCTTCCGTCATAATCACGACAGTCGGCGCATTGAGGTCCGGGAACACATCCACGTCCATATTGGAAGCGGTATACACCCCGGCTATCATAAGGAGCACCGAAAGGACCAGGACCAGAGGCCTGTTATTCAAAGAGAATTTGATAATCTTATTAAGCATGGCTCCTAATGGTTATGTGTATATCCCGGAATAGCTGCCGAAGCAGATGCAAATCTCACATTATAAGCGCCTTTAGTTACCACTTCGTCGCCCTCGTGAAGGCCTTCGAGAATCTCGACCCTGCTACCATCGCCACTGCCTACCGACACCACCTGCTTTCTGAACACTTCCTCGTCTTCCTTCACGAACACGGAGAACACTCCCTGCTCCTCTATCAGCGAAGACACCGGAACGGAAATCACGTCCTTTTTAGAATCGCACAAAAGATAGACTTCAGCATAAGTCCCCGGAAGCAGATTCGACGCATTTTCGAACTCGAAAGTCACCGGAACATAAGCCCCGTCCGCGGAGCGTCCATAGGAAATAATTTTCCCGGCCAATTTGTCCAATCTATAAAGTCCCTGCCCGTCCGCTGTCCGGAAATTCGCCGATACGATGCTGCCTAATCGATGTGCATCCCTCTGGGACACGTCTGCGCGAAGCAGAAGCCTTTCATTAGAAGCCACCACCGCAAGTGGAGCACCCGTCTCGACTCTCTGGCCGGCACCTACCGACACGGAAATCAGATAACCCTTCGAAGGGGCCTTTATGCTGAGGCCCTTATCTCCCATTTCTGCGCCTTGTCCTTCGTAAGTCGCCTTCGCCAGTTCATAACGCATCTTCACCATGTCGAACTCCTGAGCGGAAATAATCCTATCCTTTACCAATTCCTCAGCCCTACGATACCCCCTTTCAGCAGTTTCATATTCCAATTTAGCCTTCAACGCCACATCCCCATCGGTCAGATTGGCCGTAGCGAGATAAAAGAGAGTCTCACCATTCTCGACCGGGCTACCCTCGACCAGAGCACTTCGAGCCGGTGCGATTACACCATTGCTCGGTGCAGTGAGAGTAATTTCTGCGCCCACCGGGCTAAGCAACTTTCCGCCCGTATGGATGACGGAGGCAAACGGAGCCTTCTGCAGCCTTTCCGTTTCCAGGCCAATGGCTTCGGCCTGCTCGTGCGAGAAATGCACTTCGCCGGCGTGCAATGATTCGCTATGAGACTCGCTCATAGCCGGCTCGTCGTGCGAATGGTTATGGCCATTATGACAAGAGCATAGAGTGAGGGCGCATAGGCCCATTATAATATATCTGACTTTCATCTTATTAATAAGTTATTATCCAGAAAATAGCACGACGTCACCCGGCTCATATGCCGAATGACGTCGCAAAATTATAAAACTATTTCTGCAACCCGGTTGCAAAGAACGGGACTAATCCATCTGGGCGATGAACTCCAGATCCAAATCACCTATCAAAGCCTCTATCTCAGCAGAACTTTCGATCCAATTTCTTACTTCCATTGACATAACCATTTCGTTTTTGTTAATGCAAAGGTACTCCTCCGCATTGACAACTTATGTCAATGAAATGCGTTTTTATGGGCGAACCCCTTAATAATTCTCTTTATGGATTTCGAAGTAAGACTGAGGGTGAGCGCATACAGGGCACACCTTCGGTGCTTCGGTTCCTACGACGATGTGTCCGCAATTACGACACTCCCACACCTTTACCTCGCTTCTCTTGAATACTTCTGCGGTCTCCACGTTATGGAGCAAGGCACGATAGCGCTCCTCGTGGCGTTTCTCTATAGCCGCTACGGCGCGGAACTTGGCGGCAAGTTCCGGAAAGCCTTCCTCATCGGCCGTACGGGCGAAGCCTTCGTACATATCCGTCCATTCGTAGTTCTCCCCTGCTGCCGCTGCCGCTAGATTCTCGGCAGTGTCACCTATGCCGTTCAATTCCTTGAACCAGAGTTTGGCATGTTCCTTTTCGTTATCGGCCGTCTCCAGGAAAAGAGCAGCTATCTGTTCAAATCCCTCTTTCTTAGCCTTCGATGCGAAATAAGTGTATTTGTTACGAGCCTGCGACTCTCCCGCAAATGCAGCTTCCAGATTTTTCTCGGTCTGGGTTCCCGAATACTTTGTAGACATAATATCTGTGTTTTAATCTTAGTTAAACAATGATTACAAATATAAAAAAAGACTAACAGAAATGCAAACGGGGAGGGCTTGCCGCGAGCGGTATATGCGGAGCATAGAAAGCATCTTGTAGGCAAATATCTGATGGGACATTACTAACAGGTATGCCGGAATATATGGTCTTCGGCCTCTAAAGTTCAATCGCTGCGCCGAGCTCGATGGGGCGGCTCGCTTGCGCTTGACTTTAGCGATTAGCAGTTCCCGTACGGCCAAAGCCGCCTTTCACCGGATGAAACGATGTTTAGGTGCTTCCCATCCGGCAAAACCTGCTTTTCACCGGATGAAATGACCTTGAGGGCTCTGCCATCCGGCCAAACAGGCTTTTCACCGGATGAAATGACCTTGAGGGCTCTGCCATCCGGCCAAAGCCGCGATCCACCGGACGGGATGCCATTGAGACTAGCTCATCAAATTCACTTTGGCAGCCAATGTGCCACAGAATGCGTATATCGATACCTCCTTGCCAAGGTGGAGCTAAAAAAATCTCACTTTGGCAAGCCACCCTTAATAGAGTGCACTCTACGCCATCCTCTCTGCCAAAGTGAATTGGCGGAGCTCCGCGAGCGACAAAAGCCTGCCACGAAGTCGAATAATGACGCCGGACCCTCCTGCGAGCCAGCAATACACCATGATATTTTTCGTTTCCGTCCGAAGGGTGTCTTTTGCTGCGAGCGCCTACAACTGCGAACAAAACACAGAGGCCTACCGTGACCGAGAACAAAATGGCTTTTTGTAAGAAATGGAAGCAAATGGCAGATAGGAATGGAACTCCGCTCGCGAGCGGAGGGCGCGGGAATTGGACTTGGAGGAGTCCTCTCTGAGGGCGGAAAAGAAAAACGATTGAGAATAAATCATTTGAAAAAATTTTTAATAAATTTATAAATAATTTTACAAAACAGTCGGAAAATTCGATTTTTTGTCGTACCTTTGTCTTCGGTTAGTTAGTAGTAATATTATATTTTTCACCTATGAAAGACAAAGGTTATCCTATATTTAGACCGAAATTTTTCGGTCTTTTTAGGAAGGGTCATTATAGTAAAAAAACATTTGTTTCCGACTTAATAGCAGGTGTGATAGTGGGCGTAATAGCGCTTCCACTTGCTATTGCCTTCGGTATAGCCAGCGGAGTAAGCCCTGAGCAGGGACTCATCACCGCCATCGTGGCAGGCTTTCTCATAAGCTTCTTCGGCGGCTCGAACTTTCTCATAGGAGGTCCTACCGGCGCATTCATCGTGATAGTCGCGGGAATAGTCGCCCAGTATGGTATGAGCGGCCTTATAATAGCCACTATAATGGCCGGCATAATCTTGATAGCAATGGGATTGTGCAAAATGGGAGGCATCTTCAAGTTCATCCCCTATCCTATTATAGTAGGATTCACGAGCGGTATCGCCGTGACCATCTTCTCCACGCAGATGAAGGACTTTTTCGGATTTACCGGAAGCGTACCGTCATCTTTCATTCCGGAATGGGGATACTACCTGTCCCACTTGGCAGAAATAAATTGGCAGGAAGCCATCGCAAGCCTCGCGGCACTGGGAATCATCATACTCTGGGGCAGATTCAACAAGAAAATCCCCGGATCGCTGATCGCCCTGATTATAGGCACTGCGGCTTCCGTGCTTTTGAGCAAATGCGCCGGAATCGAATTGGCCACCATAGGCAGTAAGTTCCCGGAGCTCGCGAACGGTCTGGCCATCCCGACGCCTACCGCACCGAAAGTGGACTTTCAGACAGTGCGAGGACTGGTGTCACCGGCATTCACCATCGCCATTCTCTGCGCCATCGAATCGCTTATGGCAGCTATGGTCGCGGACGGTGTAACTGGAAAACATCATAATGCGAATACGGAGCTCATCGGTCAGGGAATTGCCAATATCATCACCCCTCTTTTCGGAGGCATACCGGCTACCGGAGCCATAGCCCGCACGATGGCCAGCATAAACAACGGAGGAAAGACTCCGGTTACGGGCATAGTGCACGCCATAGTGCTGCTGCTCATCTACTTGCTGCTTATGCCTTATGCGGTCTACATCCCGCTTTCGACACTTGCCGCCATACTCGTGATGGTAGCCTATAATATGAGTGAATGGAGGAGCTTCAAATACCTGCTTCGCGGTGACAAATCGGACGTGGCAGTGCTCCTGCTCACCTTCCTGCTCACCGTAATCGTAGACCTTACGGTGGCCATAGAAATAGGCCTTCTTCTCTCTATAGTGCTATTCGTAAGACGCGTAATGAAAACATCTTACATAAGCCGAAGCGAATCCGACAAGGTCGCTGCCAGCGAGAACGAGGAAAGCCTCTCGCCGGACGACACTCCTATGCTTGACATCCCTAAGGGAGTGGCAGTATACGAAATCAGCGGACCTTTCTTTTTCGGACTGGCCAATCGTTTCGAGGAGTTCGAGCAGAGAAGCGGCGAACGCACCCAGGTTAGAATCATACGAATGAGGAAAGTGCCTTTCATAGACTCGACAGGCGTAAACAACCTGAAGAACCTGATAGAGCGCAACCAGAAGAGAGGCATAAAGATTATCCTCTCGGGAGTGAACCCTACGGTTCAGGGCACGCTTCACAAATTCGGGCTGGACAAGACACTGTCGGACGGCTGCATACAGCCGCATATCATTCCGGCACTTGCGAAGGCGAAAGAGCTCTTACATTAGACTCTGAAGTACGGATTCGGCCTTCACCTTATCGATAATGGCGCAAACGACCTTATAGGCGTCGCCATCGACAGTATAATCGGCAGGAACGGCGAACTTTACTCGCCCCTGCCTTTTTAGTTTACGCGCGAGAGCGTGCTTCTTCTCGTCGCCCTGCTTATAGACGGCGATGGAATTACCTCCGAACATACTGACTATCTTCATACAAGGGACATCCGTCTCTCCGTCGCCGAAATAGATCATATTAGGGAAAGGCACGCGCTTCTTCTCCTCGGCCATAGAAGAATTGAGACGAACGCTGTCGCGAGCGCTGAAGATACCTTTGTTTATCTTAAAGAGGAACTGAGTCTTATTAGTGGAATCCACCGCGATTCCGGGCCACACCGCCTCTCCGTTTTCGTCGTATATGAAACTGCCGGCGAACACATAACGGAACTCCTTGGCGATGGTGGTACCCTCGACTATTTCCTTAAGTCCACTGGAATTGATGTAGTGCTCCACCATTATGCCGCGAGACTTCCCGTAGTCGTTCACGAGCTTGAACCACTGCTCGACGCCGGGGAAAAACTCCACGGACTTTCCGAAAGTCTTGAAATCCTTCTGGCGAAGGTGTATCCCCTTCACCTTAGCCTCGTCGTACATAAGCTTCATATAGGACAGCACGTTTGACGCATCCTGTCCTACAGCTATCTGATTGCTCATAGACCAGAATTCCTGAGGGGTCGAGCCCACGGCTTGAATGAATCCGAACTCTTGCATATTACCCGGAGCGAGAGTTCCGTCGAAATCATAAATAAGTGCTACTATCGGTTTTTTCATACCCAAAAGTATAATAATTCGTCAAAAATCGTCTTTACATAGGGCCCTTTTCGCCACCAAATAACGACTTTCACCACAAAGATGAGTATTTTTCGCCACATTATAAAGAGAATGCGGCTTTTTAAGGGAGTCAAAGTTTATCTTTGTGCAACAAATTTTTCGAAATTATGCACAATTATCTAAATGATTTACACAGCACGATAAAGAACAACTGGGACAAACCTGCCCTTTGTTTCTTTCAGGGCGAAACCATAACATTTGAAGGATTGGCCCGACACATCGCGAAATTCCAAATTTTTTTCGACGAGCTCGGAGTCAAGAGAGGCGACAAAATCGCACTCTGCGCCAAAAACTCTAACAGATGGGCCGTTTCATTCCTGGCAGGAACCACCTACGGAGCCGTAGTAGTTCCTATTCTCTCCGACTTCCTTCCGGACAGCGTTAATTCTCTGGTAGACCACTCGGACAGCGAAATTCTCTTTACCGACAAGGAAATCTGGAACAAACTGGACATCACCAAGATGCCTAAAGTGAAGATAGTCATAAATCCGGACGATTTCGAACTTCTCTACTACTCAGAACAAAACTTCAAGACTATATATGACGACTTAGACAAGAGCTTCGCATCCAAATATCCTAATGGCTTCGGTAAGGAAGATTTGGAGTTCAGGGTTGACGACAGTGACCTAAACGACCTTGCGGTCATCAACTACACCTCCGGCACTACCAGTGCACCTAAGGGAGTTATGCTGTCTTACAAGAACATAAGCGCATCCATCGAGTACGCTATCAGTCACGTTCACTGTACGGCAGGCGAGACCATCGTGTCTATGCTTCCTATGGCTCACATCTACGGACTGGTGTTCGAATTCCTATATCCTCTTACCTGTGGAGTTTGCATCTACTATCTGGGCAAGTCTCCGGCACCGTCACTTCTTTTGAAAGCGATGAAGACAGTGAAGCCATACGTGGTCATCACAGTGCCGCTTGTTATGGAAAAGATCTACAAATCTTCCCTCAAGCCGGCGCTCAGCAAACCGGCAGTTAAGGTCTTGTCTCACATACCTGGCCTTAACCAAATCATATTCAAGAAAGTTCGTGGCGCATTGGCAGTCGCGTTCGGAGGAAACGTCCGTCACTTCATTATGGGTGGCGCAGCGCTCAATCCGGAGGTCGAGAACTGCTTCCACAAGATCGGTCTGAATTATACCATAGGTTACGGTATGACGGAGGCTGCTCCTCTCATCGCATACGAAGACTGGAGAAAGTTCGCCAAGGGCTCTTGCGGTAAGAAAGTGGACTGCGCAGAGGTTAGAATCGATTCAGATGACCCACAGAGAATCGCAGGCGAAATCCAGACTAAGGGTGACAATATCTGTATGGGATATTATAAGAACCCTGAGGCTACCGAGGCTGCATTCACTGAAGACGGATTCCTTAAGACGGGCGATCTCGGCGTAATCGACAAAGAAGGTAACATCTACATCAAAGGTCGCTCTAAGAATATGATTCTCAGCGCTTCAGGCCAGAATATCTATCCGGAGGAAGTGGAAGCAGTGGTTAACTCACAGCCTTTCGTAACCGAATCGGTAGTAGTGGACAGGGCATCGAAGCTCGTGGCTCTCGTCTATCTCGATCAAGATGCCATCAAGAAGGCCGGGCTCGACGAAGAAGCCATCTCGGACATTCCTGAGAACATAAGGATAAGCGCTAACAAGTCACTTCCTAACTACAGTAAGATTACTAAAGTGGAAATCGTACTTGAACCATTCGCCAAGACTCCTAAGATGAGCATCAAGCGATTCCTTTACAAATAATAGAATTGACATTTTGTCAGTGGAATGGAAATTGCGTTTTCTCTAGGCAGAAAACGCAATTTTTATATATTATGAAAGGACAAATAGGTGTAACAACCGAGAATATTTTTCCGGTTATCAAACAATTTCTTTATAGCGACCACGAGATATTTCTTCGTGAGATTGTAGCTAACGCAGTCGACGCCACCAGCAAGATCAAGGCATTGGCATCGACCGGTGAATACAAAGGCGAACTAGGCGAGCTGAAGGTCACCGTCGAACTCGACGAAAGCGCCAAAACGCTGAAGATTACCGATAGAGGTATAGGTATGACTGCCGAAGAGGTAGACAAGTACATTAACCAGATAGCCTTCTCATCGGCCGGAGAGTTTCTGGAGAAGTACAAGGACCAGGCTAGCGGTATAATTGGCCATTTCGGTCTGGGATTCTATTCTGCGTTTATGGTAAGCACGAAGGTTACCATAGAGTCGCTCAGCTATCGTGAAGGTGCGAAACCGGTGTTCTGGTCTTGCGACGGCTCTCCGGAGTTCGAGATGGGCGAATGCAAGAAGGAAGACAGAGGTACGGTAATCACTCTTTATCTGGACAGCGACTCCGACGAGTTCGCCCATAAGGAAAGAATCTCTGCCCTGCTTAACAAATACTGCAAATTTATGCCGTTCCCTATCGAATTCGACGGAAAGGTCATAAATTCAGTGGAGCCTATCTGGACTAAAGCTCCTTCAGAGCTGAAAGAAGAAGATTACATCAATTTCTACCACGCCCTCTACCCTATGGAGGAAGATCCGATGTTCTACATTCACCTTAATGTAGACTATCCGTTCACACTTACCGGTGTGCTCTACTTCCCTAAGATTAAGGAGAGAATGGCGATAGACAAGAACAAGATACAGCTTTACTGCAATCAGATGTTCGTCACGGACCACGTGGACAACATAGTTCCCGACTTCCTGACACTTCTTCACGGTGTCATCGACTCTCCGGACATTCCGCTGAATGTCAGCCGTTCATACCTGCAGTCCGATTCCAATGTCAAGAAGATAAGCACTTACATCACGAAGAAGGTATCCGACAGACTTGAGGAAATCTTCAAGGAGCAGCGCGAGACATACGAGCAGAAATGGGACAACATCAAGCTATTCATAGAGTATGGTATGCTTTCCGACGAGAAGTTCTGCGAGCGCGCTATGGAATTCGCCCTTCTTAAGGACACCGAAGGCAAGTACTACAGCATCGAAGAGTACCGTAAATCCATAGAGGAGAGCCAGAAAGACAAAGACGGCAAACTCGTATTCCTCTACGCCACCAATCCGGAAGATCAATACACCTCCATCAAGGCGGCTAAGGATTTGGGATACAACGTACTCCTTATGGACTGCGAGCTCGATGCACACTTCGTAGGATTGCTGGAGCAGAAGATAGAAAACAGCCGCTTCGCCCGCGTGGATTCTGACGCTGCCGCTAACCTGATTCCTAAACAGGACGAGGTGAAGCCGGAGATGAGCGACGACGACAAGAAGGCCCTCAGCGAGCTTTTCAAGGCCGCCCTGCCTACCGGAACCGAGTGGGAAATCGAACCTGCCAATCTAGGCGAAAACGCCGAGCCGGTGCTCATCACCCAGAACGAGTTTATGCGCAGATGGCGTGAAATGTCCTCCATCGGAGGCGGTATGAACTTCTACGGCTCTTTGCCTGAGTCATATACCGTTAAGGTAAATATGGAGAACCCTGTGATCGGCAAGATCTGGGCGGACAAGGAGAATACCGGAGACACACTCCATCAGGTAGTGGATTTGGCCCTGCTTTCAAAGGGACTCCTTAAGGGGAAGGATTTGGCAGAGTTCATCGCCAGAAGCGAAGAATTGCTTAAGAATTAGTCTTTCCAGACTTTTAGATATTGCTGTAAGGCCCACATTTCGTCACGGAAATGTGCGGCCTTATTAAATTCCAACTCGGAGGCGGCTCGGTGCATCTGCGCCTTGTCGTCTTCGATTAGCTTTTCTACCTGACTGCGGGACATACTCCTAATGACAGGGTCTTGCAGGACGGCTGCCAAGTCGGCCCTGATGTGCCCGTCTTCGAAGGCATCGCCGGGGAGCCTGAGCGAATCGTGGCCAAGTCCCACGCTGACAGAGCCCTTGCCCAAATCGGAAGGATTGGGGATATAGCGCGGATCGTCGTAAGAATTGGCCGCACTCACCCTGCCGCTAAGCTGAGTGGCCAAGATGTTATGCTTCACCTCCACGCCCTTAGGGGTAATGTGATTGAGTTCGTTGTATTCGATCTGCTTTTGGCGTCGACGATTAGTCTCGCGAATGGTGGCAGCCATGGAATCGGTGATCTTGTCGGCATACATTATGACCAATCCGTGCACGTTTCTGGCGGCACGGCCTGCCGTCTGGGTCAGGGCACGAGTCGTCCTCAGGAAGCCCTCCTTATCGGCATCGAGAATGGCTACGAGCGACACTGACGGAATGTCCAATCCCTCACGCAGCAGGTTCACGCCTATTAACACGTCGAAAAGTCCGTTCTTGAAGTTCTCTATAATCTCCACACGCTCGGCGGTGTCCACGTCGGAGTGGATATATGCGCAGCGCACCCCGATGTTTCGCAGATACTTATCCAACTCCTCGGCCATACGCTTGGTAAGAGTGGTTACCAATGTCCTCTCCTCCACCTCGGTGCGTTTCTTGATTTCCTCCACCAAGTCATCGACCTGATTCTCGATGGGACGCACTTCTATAGGCGGGTCCAGAAGTCCTGTCGGCCTTACCACCTGCTCCACCACCAGTCCCTCGCTCTTTTCGAGCTCATAATCGGCAGGAGTCGCACTGACATAGACGCATTGGCCCGTAATATCTTCGAACTCCTCAAAGGTCAGAGGACGGTTATCGGAAGCAGCAGGAAGCCGGAATCCGTACTCCACCAGCGTCTGCTTGCGGCTGCGGTCTCCACCGAACATCGCGTGCACCTGAGGGATGGTCACGTGAGACTCGTCTATGAAGGTTATGAAATCCTTAGGGAAATAGTCCAGAAGGCAGAAAGGTCGCTGGCCCGGTTTTCTTCCGTCGAAATAACGGCTGTAGTTTTCGATGCCAGGACAGTAACCCAGTTCCTTTATCATCTCGAGATCGTTCTCGACACGCTGCTCTATACGCTTGGCCTCGAGCGGTTTGCCCATTTCCTCGAAGTAGTTTATCTGCTGATATAGGTCGTCTTGAATGGCACTCACGGCCGCGATGCTCCTCTCTTTCGTGGTCACGAAATTACCTGCCGGGTAGATGTCGACTTCGCCGAGTTCCTCTATGGTGGCTCCGCTCGCAGGCTCTATGGATAAGATTCTATCCACTTCGTCGCCGAAAAACTCTATTCTCACGGCGCGGTCGGCTCCACCCGGAAAAATATCCACGCTATCTCCCTTAGTCCTGAAACTTCCTCGGGTAAAATCCCCTTCCGTTCGCGCATAAAGCGCATCCACTAGCTTGTAGAGCAGAGAAGTCTGACTACGCCGCTCTCCCCTTACCACGTGAACCGTCTGGGCGTGAAAGTCTTCAGGATTTCCTATACCATAAAGGCAACTCACGGAAGAGATGACTATCACGTCGCGCCGTCCGCTAAGGAGGGCACTTGCGGCACTCAAGCGAAGCTTTTCTATCTGGTCGTTAATGGAGAGGTCCTTTTCGATGTAGGTATCAGTCGTAGGCAGATAAGCCTCCGGCTGATAATAATCGTAGTAGGACACGAAATACTCGACGGCATTGGCCGGAAAGAAGGACTTGAATTCTCCGTAGAGCTGTGCGGCCAGCGTCTTGTTGTGGCTTAGAATCAGGGTAGGACGCTGGAGATTCCGGATGACATTGGCCATAGTGAAGGTCTTGCCGGAACCGGTCACGCCGAGCAAGGTAACGTCGCTCACGCCGCTTTTCAGGGCTGAGGTAAGTTGCTCTATCGCCTTAGGCTGATCGCCCGACGGCGTATAGTCCGATTCCAGCTTGAATTTCATTCCGATAAAAAAAGCTATTTATTTACGGCACTGTCTATGGATTTACCATAAACCACATACCTCTGGAAAAGAAATTCCGTTACAAAATTTAGGAGCATGTTCAAGACAGTGGCAAAATACTCATTCCACCACAGAGTATCGGTAAAAAGATGCTCCAGATATGTGCTCAGAGGCGTAAAGGCGCAATAATACAGGAATACCAGAAACATGGACAGACGAACATTGTTGCCGGACTTGAAGGTAAACTTCCTGTTCAAGGTAAAATTCCATAATACGGACAATACCAGAGCACAGAGGTAAGACAGCCAGTAAGACCATCTCCCCAATTCATTAAATAGTGCGAAAGAGCCTATTTGAATGACTCCCGCACTAATTGAAAAAGCCACAAATTTAAAAAAGCGGATTACTTCTTTAACTTGCATACTCTAAACATTACCACATCGTGGGAGGCTATATTAAGTCTGACTGACTTTTTAGTCTTGATGTCCTTAGCCTTCTTATCCCAGATGTTATGGGCCTTGCAGCCTGTAGGATCGAAAGTCCTGCCGCTAAGTTCATCATAGTACTTCAAAGAATTCCAGTCAAGAATAACTGCAGCATCTTCCACACCACGATTTAACAATAACACGGCCCAGTCTCCGTTTGCCAGCGGCTTGAGCCAATACTCTATGTTATTTTCACTCTTAAGTCTCAATCCCTGAACTCCGAGAGGATCCTGGTCTATAGCTATAGCCTCCTTGTTAATGACTATCTCCAAAACCTCCTCTGGCATATTAACGACGTCATTTCCCAGGATAAGCGGAGCCGCCATCATACACCAGAGAGAAAAATGAGCCCTGTTCTCGGCCAGTGTAAGGCTTCCGTTTCCCACCTGAAGCATATCCGGATCATTCCAGTGTCCAGGACTCGCATAAGCTCTAAGGGATTCATTCTTATCCACTATATCCATAATAGGGATTCCGTGCCACTGATCCAGGAACTGCTCCGGAATAGTGTCGAAATAAGGCCAGATATCACCGGTAGTTCTCCAGGACTGAGCGAACTCCGACACCCACTCCCAAGGATTGGAATGCCCCCAATCACAGACGCTCAGGAAAATCTCCCTGCCGGTGGATTGTAGAGCATCGTAAATAAGCCTGTAGGCTCCCTTTGGATTGATATTCTCAGTATAGCACCAGTCGTACTTCAGATAATCCACTCCCCATTTGGCATAAGTATAGGCATCCTGATACTCGTGACCATAACTGCCTGCATAACAGGCGCAGGTCTGCCTTCCGGCATCGCTGTAAATACCCAATTTCATACCCTTGGCGTGCAGATAATCGGCCATAGCCTTCATTCCGGAAGGAAACTTGTTCGGGTCTTCGTGAATAAAACCCTGCTCATCCCTCTGTCCATGCCAGCCGTCATCTATGTTCAGATATACATAGCCGGCATCTACAAGACCGAGTTCCACCATCTTGTCGGCGGTGTCCATGAGCAATTTCTCGTCTATCTTCGTCTGGAACTTATTCCAAGTGCTCCAGCCCATCTGAGGGGTCTGAGCGAGTTGGGCAGAAGCTGCCCCAGCACCCAAAAACAGGGTAGCTGCTACCAGTGCAAATCTTTTCATACCTATTATTAGTTTTTGTCATTAGATGCAAAGAATTTCCATTGGAAAAATATTAGATAGAACGCGCCACAAGTCACGCAGGCGTCGGCAAAGTTGAACACCGGCGGGAAGAATGTGGCTGAGAACATATCCACCACCTTACCGAACATAAACGGAGCATAGTCCCAAATGAGTCCGTAGAAAAGGCAGTCGACGATGTTACCTATGGCTCCGGCCGTAATGAAGGTAAGTCCCACGAGCACGCCCGTAGGAGCGACATTTTTCTTATTGAGCTTGTTGATCCACCAGATGAGGAATCCGGAAAGGCACACCCTGAAGAAAGACAGGATGAACTTTCCCACAGCCCCGCCGAACTTCATTCCGAAAGCCATACCCTCGTTTTCCACGAAGCATAGCCGGAACCAGTCGCCAAACACAGGTATAACCTCGCCAAGACTCATATTGGTCTTGACGAGTACCTTTATCACTTGATCTACTACAACCAGCAAGACTCCGAGCATAAGGAGTCTGGCGCCTTTTGAGATCTTCATATATCAGTTCTTACCTTGTTTAGCCAGCATCTCCTTAGCCTCTACGGTAAGGGTAGCATGAGGAACGAGCCTGAGCCTTTCCTTAGGGATAAGCTTGCCGGTCACACGACATACTCCATAAGTCTTGTTCTCTATACGAACCAGAGCCGCCTCCAGGTTCTGTATGAACTTATACTGACGCTGTGCGAGCTGGCTTGCCTCTTCTTTAGATCGCTGCATAGCACCGTCATCCTCCACTGTCTTGAACGATGGAGACGTGTCATCCACATCGTTAGCTCCGCCACTTCTGGCCAATTCACGATACGTATTATACTCCGCTTTCGCCTTCGAAAGCATTTCTTCAATAATAGTCTTGAATTCAGCGAGTTCCTCGTCTGAATAGCGATTTTTCAATTCCTCTGCCATAACTATTTACGTATTACTTTTATTTTTATAGTATCCTTATCCCATTCTACGCAAGCCGCATCTTCGCCGGCCTCGGCCAATGGTCTAAGTTCAAGATTAGAACTGAGAGTCTGCTGGCAGACATAGTCCTTATACTGCGCGAGGGCCTCTTCTATGCTCTTGAAAGCCTGTCCGTCAGCATAAATAACTGTCTGAATCCTATCGGTTATTTCAAATCCACTATCCTTTCTCAAATTCTGTATAGGGTGTATCAATTCACGCGCATTTCCCTCACGAATGAGTTCGTCGGTCTGGACGATGTCGAGAGCTATCGTAAGAGAGCCTTCCGTAGCCACGAGCCAGCCCGGCATATCCTCGGAATTGATTTCGTAATCACCCTTGTTCAAGACTACGTCTCCACCCGGAAGGCTGAGGGTATAAGCTCCCTCGCTGCACTCTATCTGAGCTATCTGCTCCTGACTCAAGGTCGCGAACGAAGCCGCGATTTCCTTCATCTGCTTTCCGTAGATCTTGCCCAAAGTCTTGAAATTAGGCTTGATCTTCTTAGTGATGATGCCCACGGTATCGTGCAGGAATTCCAGCTGCTTTACATTCACCTCGGTAAGGAAAATGTCCTTAACTCGCTCGATATGAGCCTTTACCTTATCGTCGATAACCGGAACCAGTACCTTCGCCAGAGGCTTACGCACATTAATTCCCACCTTCTTTCTCAAGGCCAATACCATCGAAGACGCCTTCTGCGCGAATGCCATACTATCCTCGAGTTCGCTGTCTATCAGCGATTCGTTCACTGCCGGCATAGGGAGATAGTGCACCGAACCTGCCTCAGGGCAGAGGTCGCGGAACAGCTGATCCATAAAGAATGGAGCGATCGGTGCGCCCAGCAGAGCCACGCTCTTAAGCGCCTCGTACAAAGTAGTGTAGGCGGCCAATTTGTCCTCGCTCATACCATTTCCCCAGAGACGCTTCTTATTAAGGCGGATGTACCAGTTACTCAAATCGTCACACACGAAATCCTGGATGAGTCGACCTGCGAGAGTGACGTCGTAATCCTCGTAAGCAGCCTCCACCTCCTTGCACAGAGTATTGAGACGGCTCATAATCCACTGGTCGAACATAGGACGCGCACTCACCTCGACAGTCGGCCCGCAAGGGTCGAAGTGGTCGATATTGGCATAAAGGGCGAAAACCGAATAGGAGTTATAGAGGGTTCCGAAGAACTTGCGGCGAACCTCGTCCACCCCGGCCTCATCGAACTTCAAGTTATCCCACGGCTGCGCGTTCGTGAGCATATACCAGCGAAGGGCATCGGCGCCGTAAGTATCGAGAGCCTGGAACGGATCCACGGCGTTGCCAAGTCGCTTGGACATCTTCTCACCCTTCTTATCGAGTACCAATCCATTAGAAATCACGCGCTTGAATGCAGGAGTTCCGCTTACCATCGTGTGGATGGCGTGCAGAGTATAGAACCATCCGCGAGTCTGATCCACACCCTCTGCGATGAAGTCGGCGGTAGAGCCGAAGTCGGCACTGTCCAGACCACGAAGACCGGTCTGCGCGTAAGGCATGGCGCCACTGTCGAACCACACGTCGATAAGGTCGCTCTCGCGCTTCATCTTGTTACCGCTTTCGCTGACGAGGAAAATTTCGTCTACATAAGGGCGGTGAAGGTCTATCTTGTCGTAATTAGCCTTAGACATATCTTCAGGGTCGAAACCTTTGTCGGCCAATGGGTTACTGCTCATAAAACCGGCAGCTACCGACTTTTCGATCTCTGCGTAAAGTTCCTTTACCGAGCCTATGCACTTCTCTTCCTTACCGTCTTCGGTACGCCAAATCGGAAGCGGCGTGCCCCAATAGCGGCTTCTGGACAAGTTCCAATCCTGTATATTCTCGAGCCACTTGCCAAATCGTCCGGTACCCGTAGCTTCCGGCTTCCAGACTATGTGCTCGTTAAGCTCCATCATCTTCTCGCGCACTGCGGTAGTCTTTATGAACCACGAATTAAGCGGGTAGTAAAGAACCGGCTTGTCGGTTCTCCAGCAATGCGGATATGAGTGTACGTGTTTTTCTATCTTGAATGCCTTGTTCTCGCTCTTAAGCATCACGCAGATGTCGATGTCGAGCGTAGGAGCGTCCGCTGCGAGGGTGCTGTCGTAGGCGTTCTTCACATAACGGCCTGCCCACTGCGAATACTCAGGCACGTTCACGCAAGTCTTTACGTATTCAGGATCCAAGTCCTCGATGCGATAGAAACGGCCACGAGGATCTACCTGCGCCTCCATATCTCCGTTCTTGTCCACCACGTAAAGTCCCGGAACTCCGGCAGCCTTCGCCACCTTCGCATCGTCGGCACCGAAGGTAGGAGCGATGTGAACTATACCGGTAGTGCCTTCCTCGGTGGTGACATAGTCGCCAAGTATCACGCGGAAAGCGCCTTCGCCCGGATTAAACCACGGAATCAGCTGCTCGTAGCGCATACCCTCGAGTTCGCGGCCCTTAAAGGTGCCCGGCAGAATCTCATACGGGATCTTGTCGTTGAACCAGCTGTGTACCAGCGCCTGGGCCAATATATAAACGGCCGGCTTTCCGGTATATGGGTTCGTGCTCTTCACACGGACATAGTCGATGTTAGGATTCACACAAAGAGCGGTGTTACTAGGAAGGGTCCACGGAGTGGTGGTCCAAGCGAGGAAATACTCATCTTCCTTACCCACAACCTTAAACTGCACGCAGCAAGTGGTGTCCTTCACGTCACGGTAGCATCCTGGCTGATTCAACTCGTGCGAACTCAGTCCCGTACCCGCTGCCGGACTGTAAGGCTGGATGGATTTGCCCTTATAGAGATAACCCTTACCGTAGATGTCCTTCAAAAGATACCAAAGGGTCTCAATATAACGGTTGTCATAAGTGATGTACGGGTCGTCCATATCTACCCAGTAACCGATTCTGTCGGTAAGGTTACGCCACTGAGCGGTATATTTCATAACCTCTTCGCGGCACACCTTGTTATACTCGGCTATGCTTATCTTAGTTCCGATATCTTCCTTAGTGATACCCAACTTTTTCTCCACACCGAGCTCCACAGGCAGTCCGTGGGTGTCCCATCCAGCACGACGGCGCACCAGATAACCGCTCTGCGTCTTGTAACGACAGATGGCATCCTTTATACTGCGGGCCATCACGTGATGGATACCGGGCATACCGTTAGCACTTGGCGGTCCCTCGAAGAAAATGAACTCCGGAGCACCCTCCCTCAACTCGAGAGATTTCCTGAATGCACCTTCTTTTTCCCACTTTTTGAGCACCTCATTACCGGTGGCTACCAAATCCAACCCTTTATACTCTTTGAATGTCATTTTTTTTATCTATTTTTGAACCTGCAAATATAACGAATTCAAAAGGCAAATACAAATGAACGTTTTAGACATCGTATTAATCATCCTCTTCATTCCGGCCATAATCCGCGGTATAAGTAAGGGATTCATAGAGCAAGTCATAGCGCTCGCTTCGCTTTTTCTCAGTGCTTGGCTGGCATATCTATTTGCAGACAAAGTAGGTACGTGGCTTTCAGCGTACATCGACGGTGTAAGTAAGGAAGTACTCTACATCTTCGCATTCATCATAATAATCATTCTTACGGTGATGCTGCTCAACCTGTTGGCCAAGGTATTGTCGAAAGTCGTAAGCGCCATTTCGCTTGGCTGGCTGAATTCGATTCTGGGGCTTGCCTTAGCCGTATTCAACACGGCCCTCATAATAGGCCTCATCCTTTCGGCTTTTTCCTCATTCAACGCCTCGACCTTTCATCTGGGCACGGAATGGATGGACTCATCAGTAATCTACAGATGGATTTCTGACCTCACTCAGACCATCTTCCCATATATCGAAAACCTCTTCAATCAGATAAGCGATGGCGGAGCACAAATGTGTTAATATCATACTTATAGAAACTTCTACCTCTCTATGTTCGGTGGCATTGAGCCAAGACGGTGTAATCAAATCTTACAGGGAAAGCGCCCAGACTAAGGCGCACGCGTCCCTTACCGCACCCTTCGTAAAGGAAGTGCTGGACGAGTGCGGACTTTCCATCCGCGAATGCGATGCAGTGTGCGTAAGTTCGGGCCCGGGCTCCTATACCGGACTTCGCGTGGGCGTGTCCACGGCGAAAGGCCTCTGCTTCGGCGCAGGCATTCCCCTACTGGCAGTGAGCACGATGGACGTATTGGCCGAAATGGGGAAAAACATCGAATGCCGATTCATCGTGCCTATGATCGATGCCCGCAGGATGGAGGTCTACAGCGCAGTTTATGCCAATTCGCCCGCAGGACGCCCGCACCAAATTAGCCCGATCGAGCCGATAGTGGTAGACGAGCACAGCTTCGCGGACAGATTGGCAGAAGGAAAGGTCCTGTTCATCGGAGACGGCGCCGAGAAATGCAGAGCGCTCCTCGCCTGCGACAATGCCATCTTCGAGCAGTGCTGCCCATCCGCAAGCGCGATGGCCAGGCTCGCACAGAAGCTATTTGACGAGGGCAAGACCGAAGACGTGGCCTATTTCGAGCCTTTCTACCTAAAAGACTTCATAGCCACGGTGTCGAAAAAGAAACTTTTCTAGAAAAGTAGCGCCATATCCTTTTTTATGGCCGGAGCGGCGACGCTTTCCGGAACGAAAGACCAGTGCCCCACTCCACGAGTCAGGGCCGGCGACACTTCTTCGTGCGCTACGACGAACTTATAGATCATATCCCTTATCTCCGGATAACGTGCTATGAGTCTGCTCGTAAGCTCCTCGCGGCCAAGTCCCGCCCCGTCACTGAGCAGATTACCGCCGCCCGCAGCGCGATAGGAAGTCATAGCCACCTTATATGTGGCGTCCAGAGCGAATTTACGTCCGTCGACGAGGTTACCCATCTTGATGCGCCTTCCCATGGGACGAGTGACGTCCACGGTATAATCCACACCTGCGGCGCTATCGAAATTAAAACTCGGAGAATCGAAAGACCAGCGCGAGGTGCCATAGCGCTCACTTCCTCTCTCGCTTATGTTAAAGATGTGTCCGTCGGGGCCCACCGTTTTTATCCACTTGTCGTAAGAGAGTTCCAGATAGTTCTTTATCTCGCGGCCCGTGAGTTCCAGCACGCAAAGGCTGTTCTCGTAAGGATAGAGCGTGAACATATCGTTGAATACGAGCTCCCCTTTCGACAGCTTTCCGCTGACCGTAAGCGGCGCACTAAAGGAGATGTCCGCTCCGCTCTCGCTAAGCTGCACCTTATGAATCAAATCCATATAGAAACTCTGCCCCGCGAAGGCGTCTTTAGTGAACATGTCTTCCGAGAGCCTTCCCACAGGCTTTAGGGTAAAGGCCTTCACCTTTTCGAAGTCCGGGGCGAACTCCGCCTTCATCTTAGCATCCGTCTTCGCCGCGTCTATGTCCAGAAGTTCGGGCTTGAGCGATTTCGACACGAGCCTGCCCCTGTCATAGCGAAGAGTCACCGTGGCCTGTCCCAGATGCTTGGCACGGCTGCCGGTATTAACCAGACAAATCCCATCGCCCTGCTTTACGAATGGCGCGTGGTCGTGCGAGCACAGGAGTACATCCACGCCCTTAAGGCTCTTGAACAGGTCAAGTCCCTGAAATTCAAGCACCTCTCCATCGCCCTTACCGGTTCCGCTATGCACGCTGACTACCACCACGTCGGGATTAGTCTTAGCCCTAAGCTCGTCCACACGTCCCTGCACGAAAGGAAGCAGGCTCTCGAATTCCATATCCGGCCACAGGCTCTTGTCCAGCCAAGCCGGAATGTTAGGATTAGTGTAACCCATCACCAGAACCTTCAGCCCGGCTCTCTTAAAGAGCTTGTATTCCGGGAAATACGCCTTTCCATCGGCTTTCAGGGCATTTCCTGCCATAAACGGGATTCCCTTTCGGGCCAACTCTCCCGCGACCCTGTCGTACACTGCCGGACCCGTCTCGACGTCGTGATTACCCACGACGACGGCATCGTAGTCCATATATGAGACCAATCGCGAAAAGAGATGCTCGTCCACCGTGTCCACATAATTATAGTAGTAGGTGGCGTTGTCGCCCTGAAGGCAATCTCCGGCATCTATCAAAAGCACGTTATCTCGGCCGGCCGCCGCTCTTATGCTATCCACATAAGTATTCACCGCCATAAGCGAAGGACGCACCGCGCCATCGACATAAGGAATGTCGAACCATGCGCCGTGGACATCGTTAGTGGAAAGAATGTGGAGGGTATACTCCCCGTCAAGTCTGGAGCAACCTGCAAACATAGTAGCGGCCAAAATCGCGATTAGAGAAATTCTTTTCATAATGAGAGCAAAAATACGTATAAAATCCTTAAATTTGTTGTCCAATTTTCAAAAAGAAATTTATTATGTTTGAAAACCTCAGCGAAAAACTTGAGCGCTCGTTAAAGAATCTGAAAGGTGAAGGCAAAATCACCGAAATTAATATATCCGAAACCCTTAAGGAGGTGCGTAGAGCCCTGCTCGATGCCGACGTAAGCTATAAGGTAGCGAAGGAGTTCTGTGACAACGTAAAGAAAAAGGCCATAGGCTCCAACGTCCTTACGGCAGTCAAGCCGCAGCAGATGATGGTGAAGATAGTTCACGACGAACTCACCGAATTTATGGGAAGCGAATCGTCTTCCATTAACCTAAAGGGCTCGCCTGCAGTGGTTTTGGTAGCCGGTTTGAACGGTTCGGGTAAGACCACTTTCAGTGGCAAGCTAGCCCTTTACCTGAAGAAAAAGGGTAGCAAGGTGCTTCTCGCGGCCTGCGACACTTTCAGGCCTGCGGCGATAGAGCAGCTCAAGACATTGGCCGAGGGCATAGGGATAAACGTATTCTCCATCGAAGGCGAGAAGGACCCGGTTAAGGTAGCCAATGCCGCGATAGCTCAGGCGCGCATAGAAGGATATAACGTGGTAATCGTGGATACGGCTGGCCGATTGGCAGTGGATGAGGAACTTATGCAGGAAATCCGCACCATGCACCAGGCCGTCAAGCCGAGCGAGACCCTGTTCGTAGTCGATGCCATGACGGGTCAGGATGCAGTGCTGAGTGCGAAGGCATTTAACGAGGCCATCGATTACGACGGCGTGGTTCTCACGAAGATGGACGGTGACACCCGCGGAGGTGCGGCGCTTTCGGTTAAGGCCGTGAGCGGCAAGCCTATAAAGTTCGTGAGCACGGGTGAAAAGATGGAGGCGCTCGACGTATTCTATCCGTCACGTGTGGCTGACAGAATTCTCGGAATGGGTGACGTGGTGTCTCTCGTGGAGAAGGCTCAGGAGCAGTACGACGAGAAGCAGGCCCGCGAGATGAAGAAGAAAATCGCGAAGGGTCGCTTTAATTTCAACGACTTCTATGACCAGATTCAGCAGGTTCGCAAGATGGGCGACATCAAGGATCTGGCTGGAATGATTCCGGGTATGGACAGGGCCATAAAGGACGTGGATATCGATAACGATAAGGCGTTCAAGGGCACAGAGGCCATCATCAAGAGTATGACTCCTTACGAAAGAGAGCATCCGGAGTGCCTTAACGGTTCTCGCAGACGTCGCATCGCGATGGGTTCGGGTACCACTATCGCCGACGTGAACAAGCTCATCAAGCAGTTCGAGAACTCCCAGAAGATGATGAAGATGGCGATGGACGGTTCCCTCGCCGCTCGTCTGAAGGGAATGAGATAGATTATTTAACTCTCAGATTCATACCGGCTTTTATGGTATCGGGAGCGAGATCCATTACGGCTCGTTCCTCTCCTGCCATACAGAAGCCGCACTTGTCGCATACGCCGGCAGCCTCGCCTGCGCACACGTCGCTTCTGGTTCCGTCGGTAAAGATGAAATTACTCATCCAGCACGCCTTCTTGAATTTGAGGTCGCGCATATGGTTAAGTCCCGTTACCGAGTTCATTATAGGATAGCCCTTTTTCTTATAGGAGATTATCAGGTCTATCACTTCGTTTCTCTTCTGAAGGCTGAGGGCCAGATGCTCCGTACCCTCGAAAGGAGTATGGAAATTCAGCGAAACCATCTGGAAATAAGGACTATTCTTCACATATTCGATGACCTCGGCCACGTCGTCGACATTAAGAACGTTAATCGCCATATTCGCGCTCAATGCAGGATGGCCGCAGGCAGCCACGTTCTTTTCGAGTCTTTCGAATGCGCCCTTTCCGCGAACGGCATCGTGATACTCGCCTATTCCGTCCATAGACACCCATATACTGTCAGCCGACGAACCGGAAAAGTCTTTCTGGGCATTAGTGGTTATGGTGCAACTAAAAAAGCCTATGGAATGAGCGAGGGTGCACAGGTCGTTGACGTTCATCCCCTCATCTTCCCACAGGAAAGGCTCGCCTCCTTCGAAATCGACGAAGCGGGACCCCAGCGAGTAGCAATACTCCAACTCTTTCTTTATCTGGGCGTAAGTCTTGTTAAGAGGATTCTTATGATTATAGACGGAGCAGTGCTTGCAGCTAAGGTTACACCTGTCCGATATG
Organism: uncultured Bacteroidales bacterium; assembly: GCA_900546445.1. Lineage (GTDB taxonomy): Bacteria > Bacteroidota > Bacteroidia > Bacteroidales > UBA932 > Cryptobacteroides. The sequence continues at coordinate 29,881 of URCV01000001.1, forward strand.
AAAATTACGCTCTGTAGGGGCTTTTTTCTTCCGAAAAACTTAGCGCGTGTCCACCACCAAGCGAGATATGTCATCTGAAAAACATTCATCGTAATATGCGTTTGTCTCTGGTCGCGAAGATAGCACTTTTTAGTAAAGAGAGCAAAAATAATCTTTAGCCCAGCGCGAACCCTATGGTTCCCACATTCGAGTGATTGCCCTGGGAATATTCAGGGACCAATTCCACCACCACATAGAGCATAGCCCCGGCGGCGAAAGCCGACCCCAGGGCCGTGCCCAGGAATGGAATCAAAAGAGCTGTAAGAACCGACACGAATATAGTTAAAAATTCCTGTAATATGCAACTGGTGCTCCCAGTCAAGAAGGGGAAAGCGCCCACTGAGTTTTCGTCCGGCCAAACAGGCTTCTCACCTTTCTGATAACTCTTCATAAAATTCACTTTGGCAGCCAATGTGCCACAGAACGCGTATATCGGCACCTCCCTGCCAAGGTGGAGCTAAAAAAGTCTCACTTTGGCAAGCAATCCTTAATAGAGTGCGCTCTACGCCATCTGCCCTGCCAAAGTGAATTGGCGGAACTCCGCGAGCGAAACAAAAAGCACAGAGCCGAACTCGGCCCTGTGCGATTTTACAAATTAGTGTTTACAAAAGAATATTAGTTAGTCCAGATCACAAACGCTCCATAAAATGAACCATCATTATTATATCCGGCCACTCTAGTAACACTCATACCATCATGAGTCTTAATAGTAACATAAATATCTGAAGTTGAGAAGCCTGCAACATGAGCCGTAACCGCTGTAGCTGAAGGGGTTCTACCTGCCGCTGCCTTCGCCAATTCTTCGGCTGTAGGTTCTTCAGAACGAATAGCATAAGCCAGAATTTCTTCAGCAATTTCTTGAGTCAATGTAACAGGTTCTCCATTTAACTTCACATTTCTAATGAACAAGTAATGTCCATTATCGCTAAAGTTAGGGTCCATTCCAAAATACCTGTAATGGTTTTTATCTGCATTAGGGAAATCAAAATCATAAGTATATGCACAAGCTGCGCCGCCTTCGCCGGCCTCCTGAGTAAATTCAGTAGTAGCGAGAACTGTATTGTTATGCTTGAGAGTAAGAGTAATCTTTCGCTCTGCGCTTGTAGCATTAGCCTTGACGTTAAGGGTAACCTCTCCTTTTGCCGCGATGGTGTGACTCTCCACAGCTGAGCTTGTCTCAAGGGTAAGACCGTAGTCAGCGATAGCCTTAGCCACGTCTGCCTGAGCATTTCCGTCAATCGTAAGAAAAAGCGTAGTCTTTACCACTCCACCATCCTTTGAAACCTTTTCAGAAGAAGCATTTACAAAGGAAGCGGTAGCATTCAAAGAAGAAGTCTGGGTGATCTTTACGACCTTAGGTTCTGCCGGATAATCATATTCTCCGTCATTTGCAAATACCAAAGCCACATATGCGACACGAGTCTTTCCGGTCATATTTGCATTCAACGAGAGCCACCATACGCAGTCAGTCATAACCGTACCATTATTTGCAAACTCACAAGAAGCCCAATCCACATTAGTCTTACTGTAATCTTTAGCTGCGTGTGCTGTTTCATCCACAACTACGAAATGAGTCTTCGCATATACGGTTCCCGCGCCATATTTATCCTGAGAAGTACCATTCAAATCAAGACGGCTATAACCAATGTTCTTTTTAGTAAAGCCCTCACCATCATATAAATAGTCGCTTCCAACAGAGCAAGAGCCTATGGTCACCCTATCCTTCGTATCAGCCGATTCCTGTGTAACAGTAATAGTCTTCGTCTTGAACCCATCCAACACCTTATAGTTTCCTACGTCAGAGAAAGTGGCCGTAATCTCGGCAGATCTCTGCTCTCCTACATTCTTTTCCACATCGGCATGCCAGTGGCAATAGTCCCCACCTTCGAAGTATCTGACGCTAATCCAAGTAGCCGGCTCTCCGGTAGCCTTGTCTATGCAAGTAAAGACAGGCTTGTAGAACGCCGCATTTTCTGCATTTAATCTATCTGTCCACGGATCCTTTCCATCGGAAGAAACTAATGCCTTCCACCATCCAAGATCCTTGTTCTTAACCTCATCCTTCCCGATTAACAAGCCGTAAAATTCTCCTATATACTTTATGAAACCTTCCTCTGCCGTTCTCGTCGTGGCCTTATCCAGATTAAGATAAACATTCTTGATAGCATTTTCAGACACGGTCAATTTCTTATCCATAGCATCGAAGGTGTAAATAGCCTTATCCGTCCTGACTTCATACTTGTACCCATCATATGCTGCGGAGCCGGATGCCGGAATAGGAAGATAAAGTCCTTTGCTCGTCTCGGCGGACGTAACGCCTTCAAGAGACAGTGGATTAGTCAATTGTACCGTCGTGCTATTTTTAGATGCGTAGTTTTTTTCACTTACGTTCTTATATGTGCCATTTGCTCTATCGTACTCTACGGTACCTACGATATTTGTTTTCGAAGACAATGTAACGGAGAGTACCTTTTCATCAGAGTAAGTGGAAGTATAAGGAAGAATGCGGAATATAGAGCCACATATATCCATCTTTACCTTAGGCTCGACACCTTCCTTTACAGGGATTAAAGACAATCCGCTGTGTAAAAAGAGTCTACGCTTATTCAATTCGCCTGCGTTCTCCTGGGTAAATGAACTATTATCAGCATTCCCTAGTGTGAATTCCACTTCCTTAGGATAACCAATTGACGGATGGTTATTAGGAGAAACAAAGGCTACCATTCTATCTTGACTAATCACAGAAGAATGGAACTTAAATGAAGCTACGCTACCATCTTGCGATATATCGGTTGACTTCAATTGTTCTGACACTACAGGCTCGCCTGCATTGTTATAAAAACACCTCAACTGATCCCCCGCTTCCCAGCGAAGGCCTTCGCTGTCGGTGAAGGTTCCCTTCAATGTTTCGCCGAGGCTCACTTCGACCTTAATGGTTTGTCCCTCTTCGGGAGCCACAGGCTCGAGGCCTTCCTGCTTGCAGGACACGGCCAGTGCAGCCATACCCATAGCTGCGACTAATATCGAATTAAACTTTTTCATCTTCGTACACATTTTAGGGTTATTGCCAAGTATCATCTTCCTCGATGTCATAGGTAAAGTCACCTACTCCACCCCTTTGATACCAAGCCTTTTGGGTTTCACCGGATGCACACAGTACGGCATCGCAAACCAGGTCTATGACCTGAACTTCAGGAGTTACATACCCCTGCATATCTTTCTTTTTCATTTTATTTAGTTATTAGTTATCCTTATCCAGTTTAAGGCTACCGGAAAAGCCGTGTTTCCGCCCAATTCGAGCGTGTGTTTTCCTTTAGTCAACTCTATATCTACCAGACGATTACTCCATTCGTTCTGAGTATTCGAAAGGTCCAGAGTTCCCAGGTTCTTTCCATCCACGATTACCTTCAGGGATGTCTCGAAGTAGGTATTGTACCTGATTTCCAGAGAGTATTTCCCATCCGAAGGAATCTCCACCTGCCACTGGGCAGAAGCGCCTTTTTTAAGGTCTCTCATCTCCAAAATGCCCTTCGTGTCGGTGCAAGGGGCGAGATGAAGCACTCCGTCGAAACCGCTATAATGCTCGGCAGGAATGACTTGGCCTACATTATAATAGAGGCTCTTGTCGAGGGTGGACATATTGACGAAAACCTTCCCGAGGTCGGTCAATCCGAATGGCTTGCTGCTTGAAAGCAGGGAGTTATGGCACTGAGCGTCACCATTTCCACGCGGAATGAACCAAGCATAGCGCTGAACCTGATCATCGCTTTCGAGAAGGTTAATGGCTTCGACCATATAGTTCATCTGAGCTTCGAGGGAGATGTTATTGTTAGCCCAATTACAGAACTCCGTAAGCCAGAGTGGTTTTCCGTACTTTTTGAACTTGTCCACGAACTGCTTCATACCCTGGGCCGAACCCATATAGCAGTGCAGTGCGAGACCGCTCACATCGTCGAGATTTACCCCAGGCTGTGCGAAAAACTCGTCCAACCACTTCCACGGGTCGTGGTAATCCGCGAGCGTTCCATAATTCATCGCTGGAGCTATAATCTTCATTCCCAGCTCCTTAGCGATTGCTACCAGCCTTGGCCAATCCTGCGCCGCCTGCGCGGGGGTCATATTGGCCTGGTCAGTAAGATTCGGCTCGTTGTAGGCCAACAAATACTCGCACTTCGGGTGCGCACGTTTGAACGCACGGAACGTGTCCTCGGACCAATTGGCATTCCAAGCCATAGGGCAAAAGTCCATCCCGTACTTCTCGAACTGCGCGAAGGCAGCATCGGAAGAGCCCGGGCTCCAATTATATGACCAGCAGATGGCAGGTCCGAGAGCAGGAATGTCGAGGTCCGGCAATTGGCCGAAATTAAAGCTTACGCCACGCTTGACGCTCTTCGCCTGAAGCGAAGGGTAATCCAGCGCACCGCTGCCGTTCGACGTGTTTTCCTTTTCGCAGGAAAGAGCCATGCAGAGGCCCAGAAAAACTGTTATTATGGTCTTGAATTTCATATTATTGTCTTTCGTAAACCTTTATATAGTCGACATACATGCTCGCCTGTCCGTTTGCAGGAAGGGCGGTGATGCCATTAGGGTCGTAAATTCCAGGGAAATTGCCGCCGACTGCGAGATTGAAAAGGATGAAGAAGTCGTGGTGGAAATAGTGTCCCGTGCCCCAATCATCCGATACATCGGTAATTCCCATCTCGTAATATGGCTTGGAATTAGGATTCTTGTCCAAGTCGACGTACATTCTCAGGTACTGCTCGTCCCACACCAGCGTAAAGAGGTGGAATTCGCCGTCTTGGAGGCTATAAGACCATGTGCTGGACTTGGCATAGTTAGGATATGCCATATTTCCGCCGCCCATATCCTTATAGAAACCCCAGTGGCAAGCGCCGTTGAAGTACTTTTCCTGTGTTCCGGCCTTGATTCCGTCGGAATGACCCATCTCGAGGACGTCTATCTCGCCACAGCGAGGCCAACCTACGGTCGAGAAGTCATTACCCATCATCCAAAACGCCGGCCAGAGTCCGTTTGCCGTCTTAGGCAGTTTTATGCGGGCATCGAAGCGACCATACTTGAAGGCTTTCTTCTGACGCGAATTGATGCGTGCGGAAGTAAAGGACCTTCCCCCGTAGTTCTCGCGCTTAGCCGTGATGATAAGGCACTTAGCTCCTGACACAGGTTCCTTTCCTACAGTGACGTTCTCGCGGCGATAGTACTGGAGTTCGTTGTTACCGAAGCCATTCCCACCTTCCTCGATATTCCACACGGTCTCGTCGAGAGCGGTTCCTTCGAACTCATCTCCCCACACGAACTTGTAACCCGGAATGGTGTTCGTCTCGTCTGTCGATGGATTGTCCGGAGTATTAGGTTTATCTTCTTGCCCGCCGGTATCGATAATCGGCTGGCAAGAAGATATTTTCAAAAAAACTAAAAAAGTAAATAAAATCACTTTTTTCATATAAGTTTATTATTTCTTATAGTAGAAGATGGCATCGAGATCGAGAGTCGTGCCAGCTACGCCACCGCTAAGAACACTGAAGTAGTTACCCTTGCTTGTAGTGGTGTAGTCGATACCGAAATCAGAAATGCTAATCTCGTACTCATTCCATTCGTTAGCCACGAATTTTCCGCTTACAGGAAGGACCTGAGGATAAGGAGTTCCGTTGTCTACGAAGATGCCGTCACCGAAAGAGAATTTGTATTCTTTTCCGTTCCATCCTACGATACCACACTGAGGAACACCTGCAGCACCCTTGTATGCGAAGTGGAATTTCCAGTTAGCCATATCAGCTGCATCCTTTACGAATGGGTTTACAGGAGCATTGTCAGCTACGTTGAAACCTGCACCTGACCAGCCTACTGTACCTACTACGAATGAGATCCATCCCTGAGCCTCGCCGTAGAAGTTAAGTCCTGAGCATACGCCACCGGTATAGGTACCATCCCATACATAAAGGAACTTTGAAGTGTCGTCTACGCGAAGGTCTAATGTAACCTTCTTCTCGATAGCCTTATAAGACTCTTCATCGAGAGCGATTACAGCATACTCCGATCCCTTGAGGGATTCGTGAAGATTAGCGTTTTCCTCGCCATCCGGGTCTTTCAAACCACCGTTGTTCTTAGGGTCGTCCTTACCGCAAGAAGAGAAAATACAAGCAGCAGACATTACCACTGCAGAAAGTTTTAAAAGTGTCTTTTTCATAATGTGTTATGTTTTAAAAAATTAATATCCGAAATTTTGAGTCAAACCACCCAGGCGTACTTCCTCTACAGGAATAGGAAGAAGTTCGTGCTTGCCGGCTACGAATTCCGACATATGTCCCTTAGCCTCAGTGGTTTCAGTTTCCTTATAAGCGTCCATCACCTCTTTCGCGATGCCCCAGCGGCACAGGTCGTACCAGCGGTGGCTTTCCATAGCGAGCTCTACGCGACGCTCGTGGCGGATGGCCAATTGGAGATCGGCGTCGGTATCGGAAAGCTGGTGAAGTGCGTAGTTCTTAGAGTAATCCGGAACCTTGTATCCAGGGAAAGCCGGAAGAATGGACTCTGTTCCGCGAGCACGCGAGCGTACCTTTTCGAGATAGGTCTTCGCAGTAGCCCTGTCGGAAGTGTTCAGTGCAGCCTCTGCATACATAAGGTATACGTCGGCAAGTCTTATGTCGATTCGGTTAATAGGTGAGCGGGAATCGTGAGAATCCTCGAGGGTCACGTAATTGCGAGTGTCGTCCAAAATGGTACGCTTGGCGCAATAGTACCTGTTACCCAGATAGTAGTCTTCGGAAGGATTCGTAATCTGTTCGTCGCTGAGAGCCAAGATGCTGGCGTCTCTGCGAGGGTCTCCGCTTTCGTACTCGTCATAGAGGTTCTGTGTAGGATGGTTGAATCCCCAGCCCACCGCATTGAACCACTGTGAGCGCGAACGGGTCAGAATGGTAGTGAATGTACCACGTGAGAAACCGTTGCCTTCGCCATAGTCGGATGTTCCCTCTGACATATACTGCACCTCGAATACCGATTCCATTCCATTCTCGCCTGCGAGGGTGAAGTTGTCGGCATATTTCGGGCAGAGATCGTATTCACCGGCCTGCTGCAGCACGAAGGTAGCTCCCCACTTGGCAGCCTCCTTATAATAAGCGGAAGCGTCACCAGTGCCGGTACGGCGGCAGTAGTCTCCGAAGTAAAGATTGGCCTTAAGGAGCATAGCCTGTGCGGCGCCCTTAGTCACGCGGCCGAGTTCCGTGCTCTCGTATTCGCTCTTGTTTATGAGAAGCGGTTCGGCTGTGGTGAGGTCCTCGAAGATGAGGGCGTAGACGTCGGACACCGAAGAGCGCGGCTGACGCCATTCCTCTGAGCTGTAGACAGGTGTCTTCACGATAGGCACGTCACCGAAGAGGCGAACGAGCCTGAAGTAGTAATAAGCGCGAAGGAAATGCGCCTCGCCGAGAAGTCTCGAGCGGAGCTCCGTGGTGAAGGTACCGTCCTTGTCTTCCATAAGAGGAATTTGCTCAAGTGCGAGATTACAGCGGGCAATTCCCTGATACTGCGCACGATAATACTGGAGAACGAGCTCATTGTTAGAGATGGTCTTGAAATTTTCCAAATCGTAGGCTGCGGACATATCGGAAGTGTTCTGACCGCCTTTCAGAGCGTCGTCGGAGAGGATGTCTCCTATGAAAAACTCACTGTAGTAAGTTCCCTGATACTCCCACATAAGCGGAGTGTAAGCAGCGTTCACTACCTGAACCGCAGTCTGGGCGCTTGTGAAGAAATCGCCTACTCGATTAGTCATAGGGCCATCTTCACGAAGCCATCCGTTACAAGCGGTGAGTGGCAGAAGAGCGCACACTATCAATTTCTTATATGACTTTTTCATAAACTAAAAATTCAAATTAAGGCCTAACATAAAAGTTCTGGACTGAGGATAGTTACCGTAATCCACACCACCTCCGACCTCAGGGTCGTAACCGGTGTATCCGGTGAGGGTAAGAAGGTTATTCGCAGAGACATAGACGCGAGCCCTGCTTATGTGCATCTTTTCGGTAAACGAAGCAGGAAGGGTGTAGCCGAGCTGCACGTTCTTAAGACGCAGGTAGCTTCCGTCTTCTACGTAACGACTGTTAGTCTCGAAGTTACGAGAACTGCCCTTAGGGTTAGGAATGCTTCCGTCAGGGTTACTCTCCGACCACACGTCGCGCATGGTAGTGCTTAGCGTAGCCTCGTTACCTGTACCCTCGGTACGAAGACGAAGGGCATTGTAAATCTTCGAGCCATAGACACCCTGAAGGAAAAGCTGCAGATCGAATCCGCGCCACTCGGCACCGAAGTTTAGTCCGTAGGTGAGCCACGGGAAAGGATTGCCCAGATTTGTGCGGTCGCTTTCGTCTATCTTTCCGTTACCGTCCAAATCGACGAACTTCGCATCGCCCACGCTTATGCCTGTAGCAGCACCATCTGCCCACAAATGCTCGTCGATTTCGGCCTGACTGCGATAAATTCCATCGTATTTATAGCCCCAGAACGTGTACAGCGGCAGTCCCTGGTCGCAGACGGTCTTGTCGCCCCAGACCTTTTCGCCGCCGTTCAGTGCGGTCAGCTCATTCTTGATGAAGGATGCGTTGCCTCCTATGCTGTAGGCCAATTCGCCCGCCTGGTTTCTGTAGTTCATGGTAAGTTCGACGCCGCGATTGGCCACAGTGCCGACATTGGCAATGGCTGAATAGCGATTACCCACGTGTGCCGGAGCCGAGACGCTCAGGAGCATATCCTTAGTGTCGCGCTCGAAAGCTTCCACCGTACCGGTGAGCTTGTCGCCCCACAGTCCGAAGTCGAGACCGATGTTGAATTGCTCGGTGGTCTCCCATTTGCCGCCATTATTAACGTAGGTAAGGATAGTAGCGCCGTGAGCAAGGGACTGCGTAGAACCGAATACGTAGTCTACGAAGGTAGGACCGTTATTCATCATAGTGAGGGTGAATGAGTTCTCCCCTACCTTGTCGTTACCGATGCGTCCCCATCCTGCGCGGAGCTTGAGGTCGCTGAGAGCATCCACATCCTGCATCCAATCCTCGCTTGAGATTCGCCAAGCAGCTGCGGCAGAAGGGAAAAAGCCCCAAGTGTGCTCCTTGAACTTAGATGAACCGTCTGCACGGAAATTCAAGGTGAGCATATAACGGCTGTCATAAGAATAATGGGCACGACCCAGGAATGACAGACGACGGGTTCTTCCTGCAGAATCACCTGCCTTATTCTGAAGCTCGGTGGTCTGAGAGAGATACCAATTGGTCTTCACCGGATTAAGTATGCTTGAACCTGACCCTCCTATGGTCTCGTAACTATATTCCTCGGCAGTCTGACCTACCATGGCCGAGAAGCTATGCTTTCCTATTTCTCCTGTATAGGTGAGTGTATTTTCCACTATGATAGTCTGATATCTTCCCATACTGGATTCGAGGAAGTTCTTGTCCGTCTTGTCGAAATCGGAATGCTTGTATGCCTCCTTGAAGAGCTTGTGACGGGTGTTGGTAAGGTCCATACTTACGTCGCTCCTCCACACGAGCTGCTTTATAGGCTTGATTTCGAGGAAGATGTCACCTACCCAGCGCTCCGTCTTGTCGGAAGGATGAGAATGCTCGACCATAGAAAGAGGGTTCGTGACATTCTTGAAGTTAGACGCTGCTGAGATGAGACCGCTCATATCGGAACCGTCGCGGCTTACCGAGCCCTGCGGATAGCGTGCAGGATCCCACGGTGCCATGGCGATGGCTGCCGAAAGCACGGAAGCGGCAGGAGAACTGTTGTTGTTCATCGCGTTACGACCCGATGAGGTCATAAACGTGAGGTTCTCTCCTACCTTAATATATTTACCTATGTTATGCGCAGAGTTGAAGCGCAGGGACATACGGTTGAAGTCGGACCCGATGATGGTACCGTCCTGGTCGAAGACGTTAGCACTCATAGACCAATACCCGTCCTTGTTACCTCCGTCTGCGCTAAGGTGATAGTTCTGAATCACAGCATTACGGAACACCTCATCCTGCCAATCGGTATCGATGGAAGAATAGTCGATGTTCTTAGGATAGTAATTGGACTTACCTATGAGATACGCTCTTACCCAAGCATCTATACCTTTATTATTAAGTACCGTTACCTGTGAAGGTACGCCGGATGCGTTAGCCAGGAACGATGCGAACTCCGATGCGTTCATAAGATCGAGAGTGCGCCACCTGCTCTGTATGCCGGCATAAGCGTCGAAAGACACTCTTACGGTTCCATCTGTCTCACCCTTACGGGTAGTCACGAGGATGACACCGTTAGCACCGCGCGAACCATATATGGCAGTAGCGGAAGCATCCTTAAGAATCTCGGTAGAAGCGATGTCGTTAGGGCTCAGGTAATTAATGTTATCTACGATGACACCGTCCACTACATAGATAGGAGCACTGTTGTTCACCGTGCCAATTCCCCTGATTCTAACCTCCGCGCTCGCGCCCGGCTGGCCTGAACCCGAATTCACGGTCACACCTGCGGCCACGCCCTGAAGTGCTTGGTCCAATCCGGCTGCCGGAGTCTTCTGGAGCTGTTCGCCCTTTACCGAAGACACCGCTCCGGTAAGGTCGCTCTTTTTCACAACACCATAGCCGATGGCCACCACCTCTTCGAGAACCAGAGAATCAGTCTCGAGGTAAACATCGAAAGTACCTTCACTCTCGACTACCAATTCCTTATCGGCAAAACCGAAAGAAGTAAAGACGAGAGTCTCGCCCTTTTTAACTTTTATAGTATAAACGCCGTCGAAGTCGGTAGACGTTCCGCTCAATGTACCCTTTACCATAACGGCCACGCCCGGGAGTGGCTGAGAATCGTCAGCTGAAAACACTCTTCCCGTAAGCGTGAGAGTCTGTGCGAAACAAACCTCGACTAAAAACAAAAAGAAAACGATAAATGAAAATTTTCTCATACAATAGTTACTTTTCAGTGTTTTTCGACTGCAAATATATATGATTGAACTGTTCTTTGTTACGTTTTTACTTCACAAAAACTCAACAAAAAAATAATTTTTACTTTTTCTCCCCCTACACAAACTCAACAAAACACGCATAATATTTTAATTATCAGTTTTATAAATATATTTAATAATTCACTAAAAAATTTTATTAATGAAAAATCACCCCTACAAAAGGAAATTATTATATTTGTAAAAAATTGAGGCTTATGAAACGCTTGTTTTTGTCGATTTCCCTTTTATTCTGCTGCATTTATGCCGGCGGATATTACCCGGTAGTAAAGAACTATACTAAAAATGAGTATAAGGGAAGCAGTAAGACTTGGCATATAACACAGAGTAGTTGCGGAAATATCTGGGCTGCGAACAACTCCGGAATTCTGGAATTCGACGGACGCGAATGGAGTATCATAGAGGCGAAGAACAAGACCGCCATGCGTTCCCTTCTATTCGACGAAGACAGCGACAGGCTCTACTTCGGGGCAATTAACGAAACAGGCTACCTCGACTTTCACGATCGCAGGCACATTAACTATGTGTCCCTACTCGACACCCTCAGTAATAGCATAAACGACATCTGGGCCATACATAAGATAAAGGACACTCTTTATTTTAGGGAAAACAACCGAGTGTTCAGTCTATGTAACGGGCAGGTGCGAGAATACGGCTTTCCTAACAAGGTGAGCGTCTCGGAAGTCATAGACGGCTCTCTTTACATATTCGTAAACTCCATAGGAGTACTTAGGCAAGGCGCCGACGGAGAATTCGAGAGAGTGCCGGGAACGGAAGGCCTGGGAAGGCTTAATATATGCGCCATAAAGAAAATCTCCGACGACACGATAGAGATAGTCAGCGCCACCAACGGCCTATATCATCTCACTAACGGCGTACTCACTAAAAAGACAAGCCCCCTGGGCGACTCTTTGGAAAAGGCCATCGCCTACTGCTGTGCGGTATCCGAAAACTACAGGGCCTACGGTACGGTCAATAACGGAGTCTATATCCTCGACACTCTCGATAACAGCATTATCCACCTGAACACTACGTCAGGACTTCAGAACAACACTGTCCTCAGTCTATTTTTCGACAAACAGAAGAACCTGTGGTTAGGTCTTGACAAGGGAATAGACCTAATCGAGCTTAACTCAGCAGAGTACAGGCTATTCGCGGCCAACGACCTGATAGGAGCCGGATACACATCGGAAGTATTCGACGACAAACTCTGGCTGGGAACGAATCAGGGCCTCTATTACTGCCCGTTCCACGGCTCCGCCAAGGAGGTCAAGGACTCGGCGATAAAGCCTTTCCCTGAGCTAAAGGGACAGATGTGGCAGCTTCTCGCCTACGACGGCGTGATGTTCGCATGTGCGGACAGAGGGCTGGGAATAATCTCGGCCGACGGAAAGTTCGATTTCATCAGAATGAACGGAGTGTGGAAGGTCATTCCTCTGGAAACACAGCCAGGGCGAATGCTTGGCTGTAGTTACGACAGACTTTTCCTCTTAAAAAAGTCTGCCGGAAGATGGAAATTCGACAAATGGATAGAGGGATTCAACGAAAGTAGCAAGGTTTTCGAAGAAGATAAGGATGGAAGCATCTGGTTTAGCCACTGGATTAAGGGATTGTATAACCTACAGATAGACTACGGGAAAGGAGAGGTCCTAAAGGAGAAATTCCTCTCCCGCGAGCACAATTTTCCACAAGACTGGAGCAATACCCCGGTAAAATTGGACGGAAACATCATCTTCCAGACGGCCGACGGATTCTATAGTTTCGACAAGAGCCTTAACAAAGCCGTGCCTATCGATTCCTTGAACACACTGTTTTCGTCCAGGCCTATCGGAATGGGCATCTACAAGCTTAAGAATTCCGACTACTTCTTTTCTTCGTCGTCGATTCAGGCTCTCTACTACAAATCATCTGAAAATTATGTTATGGACAGCCTGTCGCTGAGTTCATTGGTGTCCAGAAGAATTACAGGATTCGAGGATTTGAGGGAATTTGACGAAGGCGTGCTTATGCTGAATACCGAAGACGGATTCTCCATCATTATGGAAGACCTTATAAAGGACAAATCGAACCTGTCTTATAACAATCTATACATTAAGGAAATCGCCGTGGCCAAGCCTACCGGAGATTCCGTCATCTTCGAATCCAGGAATCTGGAGGCACAGAAGACGAAGGTCGTAGTGCCTTTTAAGGATAATTCGCTGAAATTCAAGGTAGCGCTTCCTACATTCAATAGTGAAGACAAAGTCCGCTTCAGCTATAGGCTTAAAGGCTATGATAGCGGCTGGTCCCCTTTCCAAGAAGATGAGCATAAGGAATACACCCGCATATCTCCGGGAGAATTCACCTTCCAGGTCAGGGCGAGCGTGCCGAACTCTACCGAGATGATTACCGCAGAAATTCCTGTAAAAATACTCAAGCCGTGGTATTTGAAGGGCTGGATAATCATCTGTTACATAACGGCTTTCCTTTTCGCACTCATAGCCCTGTGCTTTTACCTTAAAAAACGCATCGAGGCGAGCGTAAACAAGCGGCAGAAAGAAAAGGAGAACATCGAGAAAGAGAATAGGATGCGTAATGAGCTGAAAATGAAGGCGGACGAATTGGCCTCTTCTACGATGAACCTGATAAGGAAGAACGAGATTCTGCAGAAAATCGATGCCGAGTTGCAGAAGGCTTCGGACAATCTGGTAGAGGACAGGAACAAGTCCCTGCGCATAATAAGCAAGATTAGGTCGGACATTAAGGAAAACATAAGTCACGACAACAGTTGGAACCGTTTCGAAAAGAATTTCGACCTGGTGTACGTGGATTTCTTGAAAAAGCTCGAGGATGCTCACCCGGGTCTTTCCACGACCGACAAGAAACTGTGCGCCTACCTCAAGATGGGACTGTCATCAAAAGAGATAGCTCCGCTTCTCAACATCACTGTCAGAAGCGTGGAAATGAACAGATACCGGGTTCGCAAGAAACTCGGGCTGGGACGAGAGGATAATCTGATGGACTACCTGGGCAGATTCTAGATATTGTCGAATATGAACGGCAATATGGATTCCACATTAGGGAATTTCCATATCCGTTCGGCGCCCACCCATATCACGGTTATGGGGTGTCCGGCGTTACGCTGATACTGCGCCATAACCTGACGGCAAGCTCCGCACGGAGACACCGGGTTAGGGGCCAATTCGCCATTAAGTCCGCCGGCTATGGCTATGCTGCACATAGGGTCGTTAGGGAATTGGGACGAGGCGGCAAACATGGCACTTCGCTCGGCACACATACCGGAAGGGTATGCTGCATTTTCCTGATTGGCGCCTTTTACGATTTTTCCGCTATTAAGTCTAATCGCTGCGCCTACGTTAAAATGCGAATATGGAGCGAACGAACCCTCCATGGCGGCGATGGCTTCTCTGACGAGCTGCGCATCCTCGCTTCCGAGTTCTTCTATAGATTTGTACTCATTAAATGAGATTCTAATATCCTTTTCGGTCATCGTTTAAAAATTAGTGGACCTCAAAGATATGAATTTTTCTTCTTCGGTGCAAATATGCGTTAGTTGGAAAATTATTCGTATATTCCCGTCTTTGACACTTAGATATTATTGAGTCTATGATATTTCAAGTCCCCAGACCGCTGTAATGGCGATTTGGGGATTATGATTTTTTTCCGACTTTGTAGTAGATAAGACTTTGGGGAGCCTACGGGTTAGAGACTTCGGACCGGTACGCACCTACCGGTGCTATCCCTCCCACGCCTTTGGCGTAGGCCCCTCCCGTTCACGATGCCACGGGCGGCTACGCCGTCCGAAGTCTCTTACCCATCCGGCTCTATCGTATATCATCCTCATCTTTCTCACGTTTCTTTGTCTGCGCGATGATACTTCTCATTTTTTGCTTGGTAACTATTTGTGTATCTGTCCTGAACCCAGCACTACCGTGAAGGTTATTAGTGAGGTCTGTTCTTGTATAAGTCGGAACATATCCTTCTCCGGCGATACTGAGGAAGTTCATAGAACGCAATGTATCGACTATCTCTTCTGTCGTAAAGTGCTTGCCGCCACGGTTGACCTTCTTTTCCAAATACTTATATATCAAAAGTGATAGAAAGCAGGTGAGGAAATGTGCCTTAATACGGTCATCCCTTCTTACATATACCGGTCTTGCCTCAAAGTCGGTTTTCATAATGCGGAATCCGTTTTCAATAATCCATCGACCGCTATTTAACTTGATGATAGCAGGAGCAGGATCTCTGAGATCCGTGCAAATAGCGTAAAAGCCGTCGAAACGGGCTTCTTGGTCTATCATCTCCTGATTGAGGGAATAACTTTCAATTTGGGCGAGTTCTCCATCCACCGTGCAATGCTCGGCTTTGATAAAGCGCTTGGCATCATTCGGACTCTTCCGCTTTGATGTCGCACCCTTGCCCTTTGCGAGCAGGGCCAATGCGCGTGTCACTTGACGATTGCGGACTTGGGCAAGATAATCTCGATACTTAAAGGAGAAGGTTACGATGATGCGTTGCTCTAACTTCTCTCCCGTTGCCATCGGTGTGGGGTCCCAGCGTTCTTTATAAAAAAGGGTTTCTTTATAGTTCGCAGAGTCTAACTCGCTGATATCGTATTCCTCTTCAGATCCAGCTATGTGCCAACCATCGCTATCTAATGCCCATTCTTGCAGGTGTCCTTTCAACTTTTTCAAAGACTGCACTGTAATGAACGACCTGTCTCCAATACTGTCGTTCTTGCGATTTTCGTATGATGACAGGCCACCATCAGTACACACCACCAGCTTTGACAGACCGAATTTATCCTTGAGTATCTGCTCCATAGGTTTAAGCGTGCTGGTTTCCGCTTTGTTCCCCGGTTCAATGCACATCGCCAGCGGAAAGCCGTCGTGGTCCATAAATAGCCCCATCTGCACGATAGGCAGTGGACGACCCTCCTTGCAATGACCGAACTGCACCAGTCCACCTTCCTCCTCCCACTCGAAGAAGTAATTAGTCAGGTCATAGTACACGACACCAGTATTGCGCTTACTTAATTTTTGACTGCGCTTATATACGTCGGCCTGAATCTCGTTGAACTCTTCGGCAAGAAGCGACAGCGCCCTGTACACCTGTTCCAGAGTACACTCCGGTTGCTCGAAGAACTTTCCGGCATCCTCAAGTGATGAACGTTTCGACCCTGGATAAAGTATCCTGGTATATATCAGCATCGACAATATGCTATTCAGGTCATACTTGAGCAGTTTGTGCTTCTTTGCTATCTTCTTGCAGATGTAATCCAATCCTAGCTCATAATATATCTTCTGCAGGAACAAATAACCGCCATTATAGTTACGTTGTTCTCCCTTCTGTATATAAATGCTAGGGTCATATTCCACGACGACCCTCTTCTTTTCCTCTTTCTCAAGAGATGTCATCTCTGCAACTCTGGCACGAGCCCACTCAATAGGGTCTTCGCCGCCCAACTTTTCGCGAAGCTCCTCGACAGTCCCGAACTTCTCGACCACCTTGGTGGTGCACTTGCCGTTTTCTTTTCTAAACGATTTGATCGCGTACAAATAAGTGTTATTGCCACTTTTCTTTAATTGGAGAGTCATATTTGTATCAAATAATATTATAAAATCTAACACTATCTAAATACAAATATAAAAAATAAATTTGACAAAAAAAAGGCCTCGTAGCCCTTTCTATCAAAAAAATCACAAAATTATACTGTCAAACTCCCGGACCTCAAAGATATGAATTTTTCTTCTTCGGTGCAAATATGCGTTAGTTGGAAAATTATTCGTATATTTGTCTTTTGGTAAAACGAACAATGAAGAGCATTACTCTACACGACAAAACTTTCGTACCTTTCATCTCTAATCAAGAGATAGAGAGCGCTATCGACAAGGTAGCGGAAAAGCTTAATGAGAAGCACATTAACGATGAACAACCACCTATTCTGCTCTGCATTCTGAACGGTGCTTTGATGTTCACGTCCGAGCTTATGAAGAGGCTCGATTTCGTCACCGAATTGGTTACGGTCAAATTGGCATCCTACGAAGGGACCCAGTCGAGCGGAAAAATCCGCGAGGATATGGGGCTCACCGGCGATGTCAGGGGCAGAAATGTCATTATCTGCGAGGATATCGTGGACACCGGTAAGACCATCGTCTATCTCAAGAACCTTCTAAAGGAGAAGGGTGCCGCTAACGTCGAGGTATGTACTATGCTGCTAAAGCCCGATATCTACAAACAGGACGTGGTCCTGGACTACGTGGCTATGGAGATTCCGCCGAGGTTCATAGTGGGTTTCGGACTGGATTATGACCAGATAGGGCGAGGGACTAAAGACATTTATGTATTAGAAGAATAATATAACATGAAGTACTACATTATGTTCGGCCCTCCAGGTGCGGGCAAAGGCACACACGCAGTAGCGATACGCGAGAAATACAATTTGTGCCACATCTCCACAGGAGAGCTTCTGAGAGCTGAAATAGCAGCCGGAACTGAGCTTGGCCTCCAAGCTAAAACCCTTATCGATAACGGAAATCTGGTTCCTGATGAAGTTGTGGAAAAGATGATCGCAGCGAAATTCGACAGCGTCAAGAACGTAGACGGATTCCTTCTCGACGGATTCCCTCGCACGCTCCGTCAGGCAGAAGATTTGGATAAGATATTGGCAGCCAGGAATTGCGCAGTAGATGCAGTCATCTCGCTTATGATTTCCGACGAGGTCGTAAAACAGAGAATCGCCCACAGAGCAGCCATCGAAGGCCGTGCGGACGACGCTTCAGAGGAGACCATTAACAATCGCATCAAGACCTATCACTCTCAGACCGAACCCCTCATAGAGTATTACACGAAACAGGGAAAGTATCACGAAGTAAAGGCTGATGCCGCTACTATCGAAGAAAATAGAGAAAGAGTACTAAGCCTCTTGAAAGACCTACAATAAAGCCTTATCTATTAGTTCGTAACAAAACCCCGCGACGAAATGCCGCGGGGTTTGTCTTTTATTATTTAGCATTACGACGGTTACGTCTGCGTCTCTTCTTCGCATTCGAGGAAGTGACGAAATAGACTGCGAAGGCAGCTATCACCACAGCGATAATAACATAGGTGAACATATTGGCCTTACTGCCCTTCACGTTCTGCCACATCTTAAGCAGTTTTTCGGTATCGTCGCCCCAGTCGTGTTCCAGCGCACATCGCTCGATGACTGACAAATCAGGATAGAGGATAGGGTTGACTCTTACGGCAGAAGCGTCAGGACCGAAGAAATATGAAAGGTCGATAGGCTCGAAACTTTCGTCTATCTGCGATTCGAGGACCTCGCGAGAGCCGTTTGAAGCCACATATCCGGTTTCTTCCATATTACGGATGGCGATGTCCGGGCGACACATAAAATTAATGAAATAGGTCGCAGCCTTTATGTTCTTAGCATATTTAGGGATTACCCAGCCGTCGAACCACACTGTAGAGCCCTCTTCAGGTACCACATAGTCGAGCTCCACATTTACGGCAGCAGCCTCTTCTATAGCCCAAACGGCGTCGCCGCTCCAGTTAAGGGATACATAGGCGAGGTTCTTAGTCATCTGCTCCTTTCCGAGGTCGGCCTCCCAGCCATATACTCCCGGCTTGCACTGCATAAGGTAGTCCTGAACCATCTGAAGCGACTCGTCGGAAGAATCGCGCATGAGGTCCTGAAGTGTCACCTTTCCGCTCTTCAACTCATTTTGCTTAAGATAGATAAGCACCGGAGCATAGACGTCGCGAGGAGCGTCCTTAATGAGAATCTTTCCGGCAAATTTAGGATTGCGAATCACATCCCAAGTCGAAGCCTCCTCACGAGTCACGAATTTAGGATTATAGATGATGCCGGTCGTTCCCCACATATAAGCCACTGAATACTGATTGGCATCGATAGATGGGTTAATGGAGCGGAACATCTGCTCGATAAATGGCGAACGATTAGCCTCGATATAGTTAGGGGTCGAACCTAAAGACTTGAAGTCCAGCGGCAAGAGCAATCCCTTATCAAGCATTCTCTCTATGATATAATCGGAAGGACACACCACGTCATAATCTTCGTGACCTTTTTCGATTTTCGAAAGCATAGCCTCGTTTACATCGAAAGTCATATAAATCACATCGATGCTCTCTCCCGTCTGCTCCTTATACCACGATTTGAAATCGTCCAGGACACCTTCGGCGATGTAATCGGACCAGTTGTAAACCTTGAGGACATTGCTCCTATCCTCAGCAAAAACGCTAACGGCGCTCAAAGCTAAAATGCCGGTAGCCAAAAACTTAACTACTCCTTTCATTTTTGTTTTTTAATTATTCTAAAATTTACGAAAAACAGAACCAGAAGCACAATGAGGAAGATAATCGTCATCATAGGCTTCAGCTCCGGTGTAAGTCCCCCCTTACGGGCATCGGCGTAGATATAGGTAGAAAGTGTCTCCAGTCCGGAAGAGCCTGCCGTGAAATAAGTTACGGCGAAATCGTCCAGACTCATCGTGAAGGCCAATATAAATCCGCTCACCATCCCGGGGCGCAGCTGCGGAATCAACACCTTACTCAAAGCCTGCGAAGGAGTGGCTCCCAAATCCAGGGCCGCCTCGTAGATGTTAGGATTGAGCTGGGTAAGTCGCGGCAGGACATTAAGCACCACATAAGGAGTGCAGAACGTTATATGGGCCAATACCACAGTGACATAGCCCTTGCTCACGTGCAGGAACACGAACAGCAGGAACAACGACACACCGGTAATGATGTCCGGATTCAGCATCGGCACATTGTTCAAGAACTGTATGGTGCGCTTGGCACGTCCGCGCATATTGTAGATTCCTATTGCGGCCAATGTTCCCAGCACCGTCGACACTGTAGAGGCCATCAGCGCAATCAGAATCGTGTTTTTCAATGCACTGAGGAGCGCGACCGAGCTCGAATTGGCCCCGGTAAACAGATTCTCATAAAGCTGGAAGGTGAATCCGGTCCAGTTGCCAAGCGATTTGGCAGTGGTGAACGAAAAGATCGCGATGAAAATTATAGGCAAGTAGAGCATTAGCAGAACAAGCCCCAAATAGCTTTTAGCCAATACTTTTTTAATTGTCATCTTTATTCTTTTGTAGTAAGGTCGAAAGACCGATAATAATCAACATGGCCAGCGAAAGCGCAGCACCCTGATTCCACATCAAGTTGTTAAACTGCTCCTGAATGATGGAACCAAAAAGCTGTATAGTATTGTTAGTCAATATCTCCGATATGGCGAAAGTGGATACCGTAGGCATAAACACCATCATAACTCCACTCATCACGCCCGGCATCGAAAGTGGCAGCGTGACCTTCAGGAAGACCTTCGCCGGACTCGCGCCCAGGTCCTGCGCCGCTTCAATGTAGCTCCTATCCATCTTACTAAGAATAGTATAGATAGGGTAAATCATAAACGGCAGATAATCGTAGGTCAATCCGAACAGAAGCGTTCCCTTTCCCAGGCCAATCCCGATAGAATTGAAGATCTCTGCGGTCGCGAGGGTTCGCATAAGTGCGTTAATCCACATCGGCAGGATGAAAAGAACGGCAGTGAGAGACGAACGGTTCAGTTTCCTATCGGCCAATATGTACGCCGCAGGATAGCCTATCAGGATGCAAATCAGCGTGTTCTCCAACGCCACCTCCAGCGATACGAGGAAAGAATTGACTATCTTCGGCTCGGTGAAAAAGGCGGTAATGTTAGATAGCGTGAATGAGCCATGGTTATCCGTAAATGCGTATACTGCAATAAGCAGCAAGGGCAGGACCACGAACAGCACCAAAAAGACGAAGTACGGGACAGCCCAAGTCGATTTCTTAGTCATCTGCCTTACTTATTATTATGTCCTGAGGTAAGATATTGATACCCACAAGGTCATTTTTATCCCACACGTCCTGAGTGTTGACGAAGAGCCTATACATTTCGGTGGTCTTCACCTCGATATGATAGTGGTCACCCTTATAGAGGATGTTCCTGATGTGAGCGGAAGCAATCGCATCTTCGTCGCTGTCCATCAAGTCCACCTTGTCGAAATCTACGCGAACCTTCACCTTGTCGCCCTTCGCGAACTGGGTCTCCATACACTCGAACTCCCTATCCATAAAGTAAACAGTGGAAGGAGAGGTCATCTCGCCGTCGAACTCGTTATAGAGAGAGGTCTTGTGCATTACCTGAATGTCGCAAGGCTTGATGATAAGTCCTACCGTGCTTCCCACTTCGAAAGCGTTATAGTCCTGAATCATAAGCTCGTAACCGGCATCGCTGTCGACATACATCTCGTAATGAACACCCTTGAAGATGCAAGACTTCACGACAGCTGTTATCTGCGCAGCCTCGGTGTTATTCATAATATAGATATCCTCCGGCCTAACTACCACATCCACAGGCTCGTTAGGCTCGAACCCCTCGTCCACGCATTCGAACTCGTGACCTGCGAAGCATACGCGGCGGTCGCAAGGCATAACTCCGTCGAGAATGTTTGACTCACCTATAAAGTCGGCTACGAAAGCATTCTTAGGCTCGTTATAAATGTCGGTAGGAGTTCCTATCTGCTGAATCTGTCCGTCGTTAAATACTACGATGGTATCCGAAAGGGTGAGGGCTTCTTCCTGGTCGTGAGTCACATAGATGAAGGTGATGCCCAGTTGCTTGTGCATCTCCTTAAGCTCTATCTGCATATCCTTACGCATCTTCAGGTCGAGCGCGCTCAGAGGTTCGTCGAGAAGCAGCACCTTAGGCCTGTTCACTATGGCACGTGCTATGGCGATACGCTGCTGCTGGCCACCTGACAGAGAGTCCACGTCGCGGTCTTCGTAGTCGGTCATAGACACGAGCTTAAGCACCTTCTCCACACGGCTATCTATCTCCTCCACAGGAAGTTTCTGGAGCTTGAGGCCAAATGCCACGTTATCGTAGACATCCAAGTGAGGGAAAAGCGCATAGCGCTGGAACACCGTATTAAGCGGACGCTTGTGCGGAGGAAGTTCGGAAATATCCTTTCCTTCGAGGGTAATCACACCTTCCGAAGGGGTAAGGAAGCCTGCTATAAGTCTTAGGAGCGTAGTTTTTCCACAACCCGAAGGTCCGAGGAATGTAATGAATTCTCCTTTTTTTATGTATAAGTTGATATCCTGGAGCACTTTTTTATCCCCAAAGGAATGGGATATGTGCTCCAAATTTATGATTATATCTTTTTGCTCCATCCTGTAGTAAAGGTATAGGTAAGTCCAACACTGAAACTAGGAAAGCCATCTTTTTCTCCGGCCAATTCCGAATAGTTATATGCTCCCAGCAAATGCAGTCTCAGATTCTCCATAGGATAATAGTGAAGGGCCATTCCCCCGCGGATACAGAAAGCATTTTCGTCCACACCTTCCTGGCCCAGGTTCACAAGCAGTTCGAAACCATCGAAACCGCAGTAGTTGAAATTGATGTTCGTGGTGTTTCCTGAGACGAATTCATCGCCATAGAGCCTGTTTGAGCCATCGACAGTAATACTGAAAGTATCCAAAGCATATTGGCCTCCCCAGGAAAGCACGCCTACAGGCTTGGCATCAGGCCGGTTGTAAAGGTTGTAGGCCAATATAGCCCCCAAACCATCGGCCTCACCCTTTGCCCTGAATCCGAGATTATACATTCCGCTCGTAAATGGATGTTCCCCATAAGGAGAGGTCAACAGGGCAGTTTCCAGGGTCAGTTGTTCCAAAGGCTGCCAGCCCAGTGAGAATCCCCACTGATATGCAGGCAAATTGTTCCAGGTATTGGATGCAAAAGGATAATGAACGTCAAAATCGTATTCATCCATTTCATAGGTTCCCCAAAGGACGACCATCTTTCCCATATTCACAAAGAAATCGCCTGAGCTGTACGTGAGGTAAGCCCAATCCAGCCAATTCACATCGTCAGAGCGGAAAGTGTTCGTGTACAGAGACACTGGATCGCTGCTAAGCCAGTGATTGGCAATGCTGTAAGAAAAATGTTCGGAAATAGACCCGTCCAACAGGGTGTAGAGAGAAGAATTGCCAAGCGGATCCCCATAGAGATATTCACCCCTGGCGACAACGGAGAGCTCGGCCACCTGACCGAGATCGTCAGCCTCTTGCGAGTGCGCAAGGAAGCAGAGCAGCAGAGTAGCTGCGGTAACGAGTGTTTTTTTCATTTCCCAGTACCATAAAAATAAATTTGGTCCAACTTCTTTTTGCGGTTGCAAAGGTAACATTTTTTTGAATAAAAAAAAGAGGAGGGCCACATTTTTGATGTGACCCTTCCTTAATATTTTATCTACTGACTTTTACGCGTCGATTTTAAAGGAATCCTTCAGCGAAGTAGTCTTGTTGAAGACAGGATGCTCCGCAGTGCTGTCCTTATCCTGAATATAATATCCTACACGCTCGAATTGGACTGCGATTCCGGACTTGTCTTCCAGAAGTGCCGGCTCTGCCCAGCCAGTCTCGACGATAAGGCTATCCGGATTCAAGAAGTCCTTATAGTCCTTATCTTCAGGAACCTGACTCATATCCTGAAGGGTAAAGAGCTTATCGTACTGACGAAGCTCGACTTCCTTAGCGAACTGGGCGGATACCCAATGGATGGTTCCCTTAACGGAACGCCACTCTCCTGCACCCGGCTTGGTGGTAGGATCGTAGGTGCACTTGAGTTCCACTACCCTGCCATTCTCGTCCTTTATGACTTCCTCGCACTTGATGATGTAGGTGTATTTCAGTCGAACTTCTCCGTCCGGTTTCAGGCGGAAGAACTTCTTAGGAGCGTCTTCCATAAAGTCTGCCCTGTCAATGAGGAGCTCGCCGGTGAAAGGAACCTTTCTGGTAGCACCTTCCGGTTCTGCCGGATTCAGTGGGGCATTGAACCATTCTACCTGTCCTTCAGGCCAATTCACTATCGTAAGTTTTATAGGGTCTGCGCCTACTACCATATAGCGGTTAGATCTGGCGTTAAGGTCCTGACGCACACACCATTCGAGGAGTTGCAGGTCGATGAGCTGGTCGCGCTTGGTGACGCCTATCTTTTCGCAGAACATCTTGATGGCCTCCGGAGTGTAACCACGCCTGCGCACACCGCAAAGTGTAGGCATACGAGGGTCGTCCCATCCGCTTACAAGGTTTTTCTGAACGAGTTCGAGAAGCTTGCGCTTGGACATAAGGGTATAGGTGAGGTTCAGTCTCGCAAATTCATACTGATGCGAAGGATAGATGCCGAGGGCCTGGATGAACCAGTCATACAATGGTCTGTGCACATCGAACTCAAGGGTACAGATGGAGTGTGTGATGTGCTCTATGGAGTCGCACTCTCCATGGGTATAGTCGTACATCGGGTAGATGCACCACTTGTCTCCGGTTCTGTGATGATGTGCGTGTTTGATGCGGTACATCAACGGGTCACGGAACATCATATTAGGATGAGCCATATCTATCTTGGCACGAAGCACTTTCTCTCCGTCGGCGTATTTGCCGTCGCGCATCTCGCGGAAAAGACGGAGGTTCTCTTCCACGCTGCGATTCCTGTACGGGCTCTCTACGCCAGGCTTGTCTACCGTGCCGCGGCCTGCGGAAATCTCTTCCTGGGTCTGGTCGTCGACATAGGCCAATCCCCTACGTATCATATCTTCGGCCCACTGGTACAACTGTTCGAAGTAATCAGAAGCATAGAGTTCCTTCTCCCATTGATAACCAAGCCATTTGATATCTTCCTTTATAGCGTCTACATATTCGGTGTCTTCCTTCGTAGGGTTCGTGTCGTCGTAGCGAAGGTTAGTCTTTCCGCCGTATTTCTGGGCCAATCCGAAATTGATGCACAGGCTCTTGGCGTGTCCCAAGTGCAAGTATCCGTTCGGCTCCGGAGGGAAACGCGTAAGCACGCTTTTTATTCTTCCACTCTTAAGATCGTCCTCGATAATCTCCTCGAGGAAATTCAGTTTTTTTGTTGCTTCTTCCATATCAAATAATCTTTGTTAGTACAATCCTTTTCTTTGTTAGTACAATCCGCAAATATAATCTTTTTTCGTCTCCCACACAATAGCCTTCACCCACGCCTGCTTAATGTGTCCTCCTGTACGGTGAAAAGCCTGTTTGGCCGTACGGAAACTGCTAATCGCAAAAGTTCAAGCGCAAGCGAGCCGCCACATCGAGCTCGGCGCAGCGCTTGATAGTAATTTTGTTTTCCCTTGCAGCAAGTCTCTTCGCTCGCAGCAATGACACCCCCTCGGACGGGAACGAAGAATTTCAGGGTGTATTGCCTGCTCGCGGAAGGCCCGCCAATTCACTTTGGCAGGTCGGATGGCGTAGAACGCACTCTGTTAAGGGTGGCTTGCCAAAGTGAGACTTTTTTAGTTCCACCTTGGCAGGGAGGTATCGATATACGCGTTCTGTGGCACATTGGCTGCCAAAGTGATTTTGATGAGCTAGTCTCAATGGCCTGCCGTCCGGTAGATCGCGGTTCTGGCCGGATGGGAATGCATATTTAGCCTAAAATTTGCTATATTTGGGGAATTAAATGATTTTAAAAAAAGGCTTATTATGGAAAGACATAGATTAAGCAGTGCGATCGTGCTTAGTATCGCGATCGTGGTTTCGGGCATTATGTTGCCGGTAGCAGTAAAGAATTACAGAGCGTTCGAGAGGACCATTACCGTCAAGGGGCTTTGCGAACGAGAGGTAGAAGCCGATAAAGTCGTATGGCCTATAAACTATAAGGTGGCAAGCGACAACTTGAACGAGCTTACGGCGAAAATGGAAAGTAGCCGCAAGGCTATAGTTCAATTCCTTCAGGATGGTGGAATCGACGAAAGCGAAATCACCTTCTCGGCTCCTATCGTTTCCGATAAATATTCACAAGAATACGGGGGCGACAACAGGCGTTTCAGATACATCAGCCAGAATGTCATCACCGTCTGCACGAATAAGGTCGAAAAGATACAACCGCTCACCGCGAAAGTACAGGAACTGCTTAAAGCCGGAGTCGTGGTCAGCCGCGAGAACTACTGGGAAAGCGGTATCCAATACCTCTTCGAAGGCCTTAACGACATTAAACCGGAGATGATTCACGAGGCTATGGCCAATGCCCGCGTGGCCGCCGAGCAGTTCGCCACAGATTCCGGAAGTGAGATAGGCAAAATCAAGACTGCGTCGCAGGGGTCGTTCAGCATAGAAGACCGCGATGCCACCACCCCTCAGATAAAGCGTGTGCGAGTAGTTACCTCCATCACCTATTACATTGAGAAATAAAGGGAATCTTACAGCTCGTGCATTTGCACGATGGTGTCGAGCCATTGTGGAAGGGACTTGACGTGCCAAGTGCGGGCAGCCATGTCTTCCGGGGCGAAACAGTATATGCCCAAATCCTTACACTTTTCCAGAAGCGAAGAGGCCACCGGCAGGTAGCTTATAAGAAGGGCCTTCGAGTTATTCCCGCCATAGGTCCTTCGCACGCTATCTATCTTAAAGATGTCGGCCGAGGTGATCTCCCCCGACTTGCATTCGATAAGAAGGAGCCTCTGCCTGTCATTTACCACCAAATCTATCTCGTTTTTCACTGCATTCCCGCCCTGCTCATTGAAAATGACGTCGTGCCAGATATCGTCCTTACCGTGGCTTCCGACATTGGCCATATGCCAATCGGACACTACGTCGGCGACCACCACTTCCCACCAGCGTCCCAGGAACATCAGCTCGCAGCATCTCCCGGATGCCGAGTCGAAGAAGACCTCGAATCCGCGGTAGATACTCAGCGTGCCGCTCCGAGTCTCGATTTCGGCGCCATTGGCCAATCTCCCCTTGAAGAAGTAGTCGCCCGATTTCGGCAGGGTGAGGCTCCGGAACCAGCCCTTGGCCATTCGATAGATGTCGTAATGCCGTTCGATGAACTTCTTCACGTAATAGGCGGCGTTCACGTCGAGGCTCTTGAGCTCCGATACGTCCTCGAAGGTCCGCACACAACCGCCGTACAGTCGAAGGTAGTCTTCGTTACTGATGGCGCTGCGAAGAGGCCGGCGCACGTAGTCCGGAGTGTCTATCAAATAACCGTCCTGCGTGATATAGATCGCCCTGCAACCGTGCTCCCTGGCAGCCTTCCCCGCCGCGAGAGCCATAATCTTCGTGCCTTCGGAGAGGTTGAAGAGGAATTCGTCTTCGGGATTTTCGGCCAATATTCTCTCGCACACGCTCACGATACCGTCCATATCGTAAGGACCCACCAAATCTTGACTCACCTTCACGCGGTCTGAGAGCAGTGAAAGAAGCGGCGCGCACAAAAGTTTACTTTCCTTCGTGACTAGCAGATGAACGAACTGCGGGCGGAACTCTTTTATCCCTAAATAGATAGTGTCGAAGTCGCGCCCTACGGTTATTATTTGGTGCTTATGCATATTACATTTCTTTTGTTAAAGATAGAAAAAATTATTTACCTTTGCTCCCGTTTGCGCTTAGACGACTATTTTTATACTCATTTTATGAATAAAATTACTAAACTTTTGTCTTTGGCAGCATCGCTCTGCCTGATTGCCGTTTCTTGTGACGACAAAAACTCAACTACTCCTGACAAACCTAACAAACCGGACCAGCCAAGCGAACAGGGTCCTACCATTAAGGACGTACTTGCAGGCGAGATAGGCTCCACCTTCGAGGTGAAGGGAGCGCTCGTAGTCGGAGCTAACACAAATGGCGTTCTTCTCGAACAGGATGGCGAACGCATCTATGCTTTCTATGGAAGCGAGCACGGTCTCGCAAACGGTGACGTGGTAACCGTTAACGGCCCTACAGCTATGCGCAACGGTCTTCCTCAATTCGCAAGCGGATGCACCCTTTCCAAGACCGGCACCAAAGAGGTAGTCTACCCGGAGAGCAAGACTCTCAGCGTAGAGGACATCGACAACTACATGAAAAATCCTTCAGTAGAATACGTTACTTTCACAGGTACCATTCTGCTTTCCGGAAACTATACTAACGTGGAGCTCGAAGGTACCTCATATATAGGTAGCCTCGATTATATGACGGAAGACTTCAAGGCCGCCTATTCAGGACATAACGTGACCATCACGGGATGGGCATTCGGTTCTTATAAATCTTACTTCTATGTGATTCCGGTTAAGGTCGAGGACCACGGAGTGTACGAGGAGGAGGTTCCTGCTGGCGCCATCTACTATAACACCTTCGACAAGGATCTCGCCACACAGTCCTTCGGCGACGGCGGAAACTGGCCGTTTATGGATGAATTCGACGGCTGGAAAAACGAAAAGGGCGCAGGCGTACAGAACGTTTCATACAGCTTCCAGAGCATGTCCATCCGTACCAACCAGTCTTCAAAGGGCTATCTTTCAGAGTATGAAGGCTCAGGAAAGAATAACATTTTCTTCGGCACCGCTCCTAACTTCTTCACCATAGAGAAGGTAGATGTTACCGGCAACCGCAACCTCCGCCTTCAGTTCGGCGCACAGAGATACTCTCAGGGTGGAACCAACACCTTTATCCGTCCGGACTTCGAGGTTCGCCTCTCTGCTGACGGTGAGGTATGGTCTCCTGCTCTTAACTACGACTTCGGCGACGTAGAGGACGTAGCCGGAAACTGGAGACTCGCTACGGCTGACTTCACTCTTCCTGAAGGTACTAACACCCTTTACATCAAATTCGTGGCCAAGCTTAGCAGCGTGAACAGGCTCGACGACGTACTCCTTATCCCAGGTAAGGGTGGCAAACTCGTCGAATTCGGTAAGGAAGACGAGATTCCGCTCAGCACCATCGCAGAAGTACTCGCATCTCCTATCGAGGAAAAGTATAAGGTAGAAGGAACCATCATCGGCACACACCAGAAGGGATTCCTCGTACAGGACAAGACAGGCATCATACTGACCTTCAAGAAAAAGCACGGTATGTCTGTGGGTGACGTAGTGACTCTGGAAGGCGTAACCACCGTGTACGGCGGTATGAAGCAGTTCGGAGAGAGCACAGTAGTTACCAAGAACGGCACCGCTACCGTAACCTATCCTGAACCAGTAGAGTTCAAGGCTGCGGATTTCGACGCTTATGCTGCGGCACCTTGCATCAAATATGTTACCTACACGGGCGACTTGACCGCTACCAGGGACCAGTACTACCAGTGGCACCATAACGTGGCGGTAGAAGGCACGGCAGTAGTAGGTTCTCTCTCTTATCCTAACAATGACCTTAACGTAAAGGACTTAGAGAACAAGAAAGTGACCGTGACCGGCTACGCGATAGCAGTTTCCGGGAGCGATGTCAAATACCTCAACACTATGGTCATCGAAATCAAGGAGGCTAAGTAAAGCTTTACTATCGATACGAAATAGGGCGACTGATTTTTTCAGCCGCCTTTTTTAGTTTCTTTCGAGATTCCAGCTTTTAGGAATGCCACACTCCTTCATATTCCAATGCGCATCATAACTCTTTACAAATGTTCCTTTGTAAGAGACACCGGCAAGCCAGTCTCTTGTAGTTCCTGCAGATAGACAATCCGTAAACATGGCTTTGACATAATTAAGTTTCACGCATTTACAGAACATTCCATAATAACAATCTTCAACTAATTTCCTCGCCGGAAGGACCGGGGCTTTCGTAAGACTCGTGCAATTATAGAACATATATCTATAACATCCCTCTGCCAATTCGGTCGCCGGAAGCGCTGGAGCTTCAATCAAACTTTTACAGCCCGAGAACATACTACTATAACAAAAGGAAGCCAATTCCGTGGCCGGCAGTTCAGGTGCTTCAGTAAGACTCTCACAACCATTGAACATATCTGAATAACAAGCATATGTCAGTTTCGCAGCAGGAAGGCTCGGAGTTATTTTAAGACTTTTGCAATCCAAGAACATACCATAATAACAATTCTCCGCCAATGCCGTCGCAGAAAGTTCCGGGGCTTTAATAAGATTCGTGCATCTTGTGAACATAAATTCATAACATCCTTCTGCCAATTCGGTAGCTGGGAGCACCGGAGCTTCAATCAGACTTTTACAACCCGCGAACATACTGTTATAACACTGATTAGATAAAGTATTTGCCGGCAACATAGGTGCTGACATTAGCCCGTCGCAGCTCCAAAACAAAAACGCAAATGCATATTCCGGCACAGAATCAGCACTACAATCCCTACTCAGCAAGGACATAACATTCCCCTTAGCATTTAGCTTTCCAGAAATCTTAAAATAATAATAATCTCTCGTAGTACTAGAAAACCTATCATTTCCAACTCCTCCAGCTCTAAACATCACGTTCTCGCCGTCAGACAAAGAGATAGTCTCTCCGATGGTATATGGTTGCCAAACTCCTCCATCCAAACTATACTCCAAAGATACTTCATACGGTTCCCCTGACTTGGTCAAGGCAATAGTGGATTCTCCCGAAGATACAAAAGTTAACCCATTAAAATGATTACAGGGTGACATCCCCAAAAACACGATAATGGAAATCAAAAGGCCTATTCTTCTTTTCATAACATTGCAAAATTCCTATACCTGAAAAAATACCCACCTGTGAGATTGTCAAAGATATAACAAAAATTGATATATCAGAAAATGTAATAATATTGACATCTTCTTTATTGAGAAAGAGAGCATATCCCGCTCTGCTTTTTGCTGAAGGGCGATGTTTTTCATACACTATTTTCTTTGTACTGCACAAAAAAACGACTTTTTACAGATACACAGGGTTTTCCCCCTGACCCCGAATATGCCGATATGTTTCCTTCAAGAAACAAGCAATATCGCCATGTGAAATCAATCGTTTTCAACGATTCTATCGTTATTCGGCTATGACGGTCCAGCCTTCCGGAATGCCATCGTCTCCCCTGACATCCCACTTGGCGTACTTGCTCTTGACGAACGTACCGGTAGGAGCAACGCCCGAAAGCCAGTCACGAATTTAATAGTTTTCCTCGAAAAATCCATCGAACAATTTATTTTCATTCAATCACTTCGCCATTAGACCTACGAGCCCACTGGGTCAAAGTCGAATGGCTGCAGGTGAAATCCGGAAGGTCGTTCTCTTCCGTAAGGGTGCTGTCCTAGGCTCCCGTCCGGGATACGGGACAACCGCAAGTCCATGAAGACGATGACGATCATAGGGAATAACCGCCTATCGTCAATATCAATTCAATGCAGGAACAGGTCATCGAGAGTAATCGAGTTCTGCACAAGTGAAGTGTGGGAATTGGCAGACAGACCGAATGTTGTCACCATCACAAGATGGATGGACTTGTTTGTCTTAGTTGCATTGCGGAAAACTTCGATCTTATCCACTAATTCCGATTCGTAGCCTTTAGTAATTGCATATAAACCCGATGCGAATTTAACTTCGCAGAGGTCAATCACGCCGTCGCGACGATCAATCAACAGATCAATCTGCGATCTCTTTCCAGACTCATCTTCGCCTCGCCATGAAAACTGACGGGTAGCCACTCCTGATATGCCCAAAGCAGCTTTGATCTGAGGAATGTGGTTCATACACAGAAGTTCAAACGCGAATCCCGTCCACGCACGATGCATGGAGGAATCAATTCTGTTTGTCCAAAAATTTTCGTCATCCCCATAGTTCTCCTGAACAAAATCAAGATAAAAGATGGTGTAGAAGTCACTGAGACGGTAGATATTGCCTTTCTTCGTTTTCGTCCAATCCCTATACGACAAGACGAACCCACTGTCTTCCAACTCCTTAAGTACACGGGTCAAATTGCCGTTAGGCGGGATTTTTGTCGCCTCGGATATTTCGGCTCTTGTCAGCCCTGAACGCTTCGTGTTCAGAGCCTTGACAATCTTCAGATGCGGTTCGGGATTATCGAAGAGCGAAGCGTAGAGATGTGTAAACTCATCCCACAGGCGTGCCCTTTTCTTAAAGAAAATGTTGTCAATGTTTTGGCTGAAACTCATTCCTTTTTCGATCTTGTCCAGATAATAAGGAATTCCGCCCATAATCATATAGCATTCGGCTATATCCTTTCGCGTCAAGCAGATTTGTCTGCGGTCAAGAAATTCTTCAGTTTCCTTCAATGTAAACGGCTCAAGATAAATTCGGTCTGTGTCGCGATTGAAAAGACCTCCTTTATTGCTAAAAACCTTCTTTGTTATCCAAGAAGTCGCTGAGCCACAAAGTATAAGCAAAAGGTTATTTTCGCCGGACCCCCATCCGTTCCAAAAACCCTCCAACGCACTCACAAAATCAGATTTGCGAGTTTCCATCCATGGAACTTCATCAAGAAAAACTACGAGTTTCCCAGGGCGACTGATTCCCTGAAGATAATTTTTCAGCATCCTAAATGCGGCATACCAGTCTTTCGGAGTCTCTACATCTTCCCCCGAATAGTCTGAAAGGGCATTGGCGAAGTTCTCCAATTGTCTTCGCATGCTCTTTTTGTAAAGTCCGGTAAGATAGAAATCAAAACGGTTGTCGAAGGCTTGACGAATCAGGAAGGTCTTCCCGACACGACGCCGACCATAAACGACCACCAATTCCGGCGACTGCGATTCAAACCGCTCGCGAAGTTGCCGTATTTCATTTTCCCTTCCGATAAACTGTCCCATAAATAATAAAGTTTTGTGTTACTTTGCAAATATAGACATTTAAATAGAATTTAATGCAAAAATTCGAGATAAGTCGTCTAAATCTTGTAAAAAAAGATACATTTAGACAATATATCCCATTTTTAGTTGGGTTTACACCATTTATCTTGCTATCCAAGTAGCGTACTTGCTCTTCACGAAAGTGCCGGTAGGGGCAACGCCCGAAAGCCAAGAATAAATTGTTTTTTCGGAATACTCATCAGTAAACAAGGACTTGACATAATTTAAGTTCGTACATCCATAGAACATACAATAATAACACCTCGAAGCCGACAGTTATTGGCATGGTGACGCATACAATTCCTGTCGGGTACTTGTTGGATAGGAAAGGGCGAAACAATCTCGTTGGTCGCACCGGTCTTTACTTCATCGACATTGACCACGGCTTCGGTGTCTCTGTAAGGCGTTGCAAGGGAACACTCGTCTTGGACGACCACGTGCATACCTGGCTACACTTCCATTTGGGGCTTAGACCTCCAATCTTACCAGATTCACGCCCGCTATATCCTACTGGATACGAAAACCAGGTACCGGAGTCAATTCCTCCAGGTATCCGGCGTTGTGAGTTTTTGAATGCCGTAGGTTAAAGCGTATCTATCTTCTGCAGAATCTTGTCCGGCAGGACATCCAGCCCATAATACAGGTGACTCTCAGGATAGCCGAGGATACCGGCTGCGTGTTCTTGGCTCCGGTATCGTCAAAGCAGATGGCCTCGTGATGAGCGATGCTGTTGCGAAAATCCTTGACGGCTTGAAGTTCGTTGTAAACGGCTCTCTGTCCAAGGCCATGGGCCTTTGCCGGGAAGATCTGCAGCAGGCTTTGCCCGCCTGCGACAAAAGGCTTCTTGGTAAACAGGTAAGTCCAGAAGCCAAAGGTCACAGATGATACCAACCGGTCATTGGAGTAGCGATTTTTCTTCACCAAGGCACGGATAGTCTTCTCGATAACAGCCTTCTGGGGATGGGTTTCAAGCATTCCGCCAGGTTGTAGTTGATTTCTGATCCAGTCCTGGGCGGCGAAATAAGCCTTGTAATGCTCGTTGATGGCATTACGGAGCACAACTTCGAAGATATTGAGGACGCCGTAAAACTTCTGGCACAACTTGATGTTGTGGCGGTAAAGGGTAAGTGCCGCTACGGTGTCCCCACCGAACGCTTTGAGATATTTGTAAAGCCTTGCAGGAGAGAAGGCTTTTTCGTAATCCTGGTACTTCATCGCTCCAATTCTTTCAAATTCTTTTGCAAAGTTAAAAATAATCGTACCTTTGCAATGGAATCCCCGTGTGTCCCTGAGCAATCAAACACGCGGGTTTAGTCTTTTTATATGAGCCTTAGCGGAAGTACTCGTACTTAGAAAGAGCCTGTTTAGTGTATAATCTTAATGTTCCCATAAAAGCAAAAGACCCGCCCTGGTTCGCTGTTCAAATGGGAAGCGTGGCGGATTCTGTTGCTGCAATAGATACGAATAATCATTGATAATACAAACTTTTTGGCAAGAAAAATTATGCCAAAGTGGAATTCTTGGGTAGTGTTTCATCGAGTGTGTCCAGAGCCGGTCTATCGGCATTCCTCCATAAAAATAGGTCGTGACATTTCACAACGTCACGACCCCGAATCAAATCATAACCAGTCTTTCGACTGATTTCCACAAATAAAATATGCCTAACGGCATAGCCTCGGCTTATCATTTTCCACAACTTTCACCGAGACTTTTTCTCTTTATCCTTCCGGTCCTTAGAAGCTCGTAAACGCCGACCATGAGGTGTTCTTCGCTTCGACCCGCGTCTCTATGTCGCTTGGCAGGTTCACGAAGAAGTCGAACCCGGTCCACGCCTCTACTTCGTCTACGCTCACCGTGTAGTTCGCGTAGCTATCCGAGTAGGTCTTGTGCTCGAACCAGAAAGCCACGCAGACGGCGTCGGTCACGGTCCCGCCCGAGGTCTTCACCCTAAGTACCAGCTTATAGAAGTAGTTCGGGATAGGAACCTGCTGGGATGGTGCATTTGACGGGCTCGTGTAGCTTATAGTGCGACTCTCGCCCTCCTTATTGAAGGCTACGCCCGTCACTACATAGATCTCCTCGTTCTTGGTTTTCGCCACGTCCTGTACGGCTCCTTCCAGTTTGCTCCAGATACCGCTATTGAAGCTGTTCTGAATCTGAGGAACCTGGTTCGTCACGTAGAAGGTCTGGGCCTGCATCGTGGCATTTCCGTTACGCGAGCCGTTCGGACACATATGTCCCCTCGAATAGGTATTGCCCGAGTAGCTGCCTCCCGTCACCTTTATCTGGTACTTCTCATCGATATTAGGATTATAAGACCACGACGAAAGGCGCTCGTAAGAGCCCATATGTCCGCTCTCGAGCGGATAGGCCGTCCAGAGAGGCGTCATCATAGAGGTATCGTAGAAGACAGTATAGTTCCTCTCCCCTGCGTAAGTGGTGCTTACCACATACTGAGAGCCTTCCTTTCCCGAAGCGAGTTCGAGCCAATCCTTATCCACCGCAGGCCTTGTCGCCTCCTGGGTCTTGAAGACCATAGGAGAGCCAGCGTAGAAGGTCTCTTCATCCGACGAGTACTGTCCCGTACCCGATACGATGGCGTATGCCTGGAAGACATAGTTCGTTCCCGGATTGAGGCCCGAGAGTGTCGCACTGAAAGTGCCGCTATCGGTCCCCGTCGTCGAAACGGATGAGGCCGGAAGTTTATTTGTCAAAGAACTTGAGGATGTACCCCAATAAAAGCCAACTTCGGAAGGAGTGGTAACGGCTCCCGTGAAAGAACCCGACAGAATCACCTCCGTCGAGCTCTTCACTTCGGCCTTAATGTTACTTACCTCCGCGTATGGTCTTTCTCCCGTGGGTTCTTGCCCACCGGCGCCACCGCCGGACGGGAGTCAGTTGGCTGTTTTGTACTTAACCTGAATGTTATAGCACTTAACGCCCTTCGCTATATTAGTTACAGTTATCGTAACCTTATTACCAACTGCAGTAGATGTACTTGTAACAGTTACATCAGTTCCAGCATTCAACTTACCTGTTCCGACTGATGTTTCGCCCACCTTTAATGTGACGGTTCCGGCGGTACCACTGAATCCTCCGAATTTAGCCGAGATAGATGTCACCTCAGCATCTTCAGGAAGGGTAGTCGTAAAAGTAATGCTCGTGGCTGGTGCATCTTTTTTCCCTACTTGATAATAACCTGCATTCGGAGTAAACGATGTCGTTCCAACAGTAGTAATCGTCCAAGAGTTCTTCTGATCGTCATTAGCGGTTACGGAGGCCTTATTTATCTTTACATCATTCGTTCCGAACGTGATTGTGGCGGTCTTATCATCCAAGGCGGAACCACCTACAACATACTTCTTCAAAGCAACTGCACTTGGCTTGTGGTCCTTAGCTACTGCGATAGCCTTGATAGTTTGTCCGTCGGTAAGGGTAACTGCGCTGAATACGGCGTCAGCCTCAGTAGGGTCGTCAGGAGCGTCTCCCACAGTGTAATGGATAGTTGCGCCTGCAGTGTCGCAAGTGATAGACACGACACCACCCTCGGCTATAGTAATCACCGGAGTAGCGCAAGTAGGAAGAGGTGCTTTATAAGTCAATTCCGAGTAGTCAGCAGGGCAAAGCTCCCAAGTAGACTTATAGAGCTTCCAATCGCAATTTTTCAATGTACCGCTAATAGTACCCCCGACTTTCCATTCAGATGGAGTATTCCTGCAGTAAATTTGCACCTCTTGAGTGCCTACCATAAAGTATACACCATTAGTGTACGTGCCAGATTTATAAAATTTGGTTATTTCCTCATCCTTTAGGGTTACCGTAACCTTTGTGGCCGTCTCTGTAGGGTCTCCGGCAGCGATAAGCTCAGCTACGGAAGCATAAACAGGGACTGCAGCCGCTTCTACAAAGGTAGCTGATACCGTTACGTTAGCAGCTGGCATATTGAATGTATTTGCACTTGGATTGAATGACTTTTCAGTCTCGCCGTCCATGTAAGTTACTGTCCACTTGCCGAATGTAAATCCTTCTACAGGTATAGCCTCGAGAGTAAGCTTGTCACCCTTGAATGCTGTCGTAACTTCCTCGGTGCCATTCTTAACTGTAAATGAACCATTCTCGGCAGCTGCCTTCGTAATGGTATAAGCCACCTTTGAAAATGTTCCGGATACAGTCACATTCTGTGCAGGCATAGTAAACTTGCCGTCAACTACCTCAATCACAGTCTCGTCGGCACCCTTTACTGACCAATCGTTGTTGAATGCATAACCCGAATCAGGAGTTGCGGTAAGGGTTACCTCTGCGCCAGCTTCTGCTTTAGCCGGGCTTGCTGAAAGGGTTCCGCCAGTAACTTCTGCGCAGCTAATTGAGTATGTCGCTGGTGTTGGTTCTGAAGAACTACCGTCTGAATAAGTCACTTCAAGTTTATACAGCCATAATGCTGCAGAAGGAGCTAATTTGAAGAAGCCCCCCGTAATGGTATACTCATATATGTCTAGTTGTGTGTCAACTCCACTGCCCGTATTAGAAACCAATGTAACCGTTTCTGTGGACTTATTAGGTTTGTCAAGCAAATTAGTAATCTTATCGGCTGCAGTTCCTTGATAAACAGAAATAGCATCTGTCGTTTTAGGAAGAACCCAGGCTTTAATTGATGTCACTCCTGCCTTTGTATTTTGTATATATGACGTTGAAGTTTTCATTTGAATAAACTGCTTTGCTTCCATCATATAGCCTGAATTACCATTCTTAGAATTGGCGCAGATATTTGTCATACTATATTCAAGTCCATCAACAGTAATGGTCTGAACGGCATCTTTATAATCTCCATAAGAGCCATTTCCCATTGCCTTTACAGCATTGACATTCTCAACATTTATGACAGATACCTTTTCAGACGGTGTTACACTGCCGCCCTTATCCGTCCAAGAAACAACTTTCTTAACCTTATACAGTTTTCCGGCAGTATAAGAACCACCCTTTGTGTTGCTGATTGTGAATGTCTTGGTTGCAGTCTCAACGATGAGGGTC
Organism: uncultured Bacteroidales bacterium; assembly: GCA_900546445.1. Lineage (GTDB taxonomy): Bacteria > Bacteroidota > Bacteroidia > Bacteroidales > UBA932 > Cryptobacteroides. The sequence continues at coordinate 67,576 of URCV01000001.1, forward strand.
ATCTTGGTGTAAGTTGTCGGAAGGACATTGAACCAAAGAGTGAAGTCATCGGCTGTCTGGCCGGTAGTAGTGAGCACAATCTCAGAAAGGCCAGTCTCATAATCCATTCCCGTAGGGTCAAGAAGAACGGTCTCTGCTGCAATTGCTGCATCTTCACCTTCCACCTTGAGCGTTGCCTTTGTGATAGCCTCGGTATTATCACTTGTGAAATGGAAATATGCAATTGCGGTCTGTCTCTGCATAGGGAATACAATAGCATTACCTGATTCATCAAGACCAGGCTTTGCAGTCACGGTAACATGCTCTGCAACCATAAGGTCATACACACTATTGTATGCATTACCCGTCTGGGTTCTTGCGGAACCAAAATCTACAACGCCATCTTTTGAATATGGGTAAGAAGCCTGATACTTCATTTTACGAACCTCGTCTCCGGTCGTTAGATCAGTAAGTTCGGCAGAAAACTTCAAGGCCGAAGCATCCCATGTTCCAGGAACGGTCTCAGTCTTTCCGGCATCTACATAAGTATACTCGATAGCTATCTTATCCCCCTTCTCCCACATAGCATTGAAAGCGGTTTCGCCCTCATCAGGAGTCAGAGTAGCCTTTGTAGCTCCTTCAATAGCGGCCTCGGCACCGAAATGTACCGTTACGAACTTTCCGTCTGCGTTTCCGTTATCCGGAACCAGCTTGTCATCATTACAAGCACTTAACCCTAAGGCAGCTACTGCCAATAGGGCAAACGATTTCATAAATTTTTTCATAAGGCACCTTCTTTAAAAATTCCAATCTCTTGACTGATCTTCAACATCGTTTTCGGAGAAGTCATGGAGGCCATATTGGTTATAAAGCGACCCGCCACTCTGGCAGAGTACTCCCTCCATAGACACGGAGAGGATTTCAAGACTCGGAGCCTCGTAACGCTCCGACACTTTAGTTAATGTTTTCTTGTTCATGATTTTTTAATAATTATTTATTAGACATATTTGTGCATCTTTATATAAGACATTTCGTAAAGTGCCCTTCGGACGATACGCGCTTCGCGCTATCCCTCCCACTTCGTGGGCCCCTCCCGTTCACATGCCACGGGCGGCAAGCCGTCCGAAAAGCACATTTCCGAAATGCTGCTAACGAAGTATTGAAGACATTATACGCACAAAAAATCGCCGACGAAATCTGCGTTTCGTCAGCGAGGCACATCATCTCCGCATAGGAGTATATATTACTACTATTTAATCTATTATTTAGGCAATTATGTCTACCCCCCCCCATCAAGATTTCAGAAGAGAAGCAAGGAATTAACGGGCTATGTGGTAAATAACAATTCATCTTGCACAATGTCTTGCAAATCTACAAATATTCTTCCTTAATTCCAAACACCACCCTGCAAGCCACCTCAAAGGCACAAAACCCTCACGACTAATCCTTTCCCTCCCGTAAGAGAAACATTCTTACTCTTGAGCAAGTAATCTTTAAAAGAAAACCATATTTGGCAGAATCTCTTCAATCATATTTTGTGGCACTTCACACTCCCGGGCAATCTCCGGCCACATTGATACCGCTTGGCAAACTTCGTCAATAATTCTTGCGGCATTTTTAACGTTATTCTTAGCACCGCATTCAAGAAGGTCATCTTTTGTAATGTCACTGAATTTGCCGTTTATTGACATCTGGTGGGCTGAGGTCCATTGGCCGTCGGGATTATAGGCGTACCCCATATCATAGGCAGGAGAAAGTCGCCAGCTCCCGCTTCTGTCCATCAGAAAAGAGATGTTCTTCGTGTGGTCATCTTGATTTCGTACCACGACATTGAATACCATTCTACGGAACATCTCCTGCGCTTCCTTGTAGGTAAGTCGCAGCCCTCGCATCACGGTGAACGCCTGTTCGTAAGAATATGCTCTAAGTAACCTATAATCCAAATGAGCAATGGCGCAAAGTGTTTGCATATGCACTTTTTGTCCATTAACTCTATCGAACCTCTTTGTTAGAAAATGCGCTCTTCCATTCTCTTCAATCTGTGAGCATTCCGCCATTTCGATGCCACATTCCTTCACAAGACGAGATGACCTTCCCTGATTTTAGTTGACACTTTTAGAGCGGTTAAACTAATATGATTTACAATATCACCATCTGGGTTTACAGTCGGTGTTATTTTTCTCTAAAAGTCTTTGACCATGTCGACATTGGCCCAGTCCTTAAAACAGGGCACGATGGTCAGTTTAGAAGAAGGCATTTTGGGTCATTATTCAGCACAAAGCGTCTCTCGTTGACCCGGCCAATGGTTCCTCAACCAGTTCGTTTAGGGGACTATTTAAAGGTATCTTAAAGAGCGAATCATGTTGACGTATTTTGTTTGTATTTGCTTCTTATTTTACATGCTTATAAAAATGATATTCAATGACTTATAGGCAAATGTCAGAATAAGAGATTTTTTCATGCTTATTATACATTGTCCTTCGAAAGGAGGATCTGATTGGTCTTATCTTCGAAAAGATACTTTGACACCCAATACGCGTATAAGGCAGACGGAATAAAGAGGAAGGTATTGCCGTCAATGGTCGCGCTACCAAGCTTTGACTTTGTGGTAACAATGATTTTGCGTATTCCATCATTGACTTCAAGGAATTTCCTGAGTGACTTGAGCTGACTCGGGTCTTCATAGAACTTGTCTGTCCATTTGATTTCGGCAAGCGAAAATGCCTTTTGTGAAGCATTATCTACCCAAACGATGTCGACTTCACCCTTCTCTCTTCCCTTGCTCCAGTTTGCATAGTAGAAGTTTGTCTTGTCTCCAAGTATCCACTGGTCATAGATGGCAGTTTCAACCATCTCTCCGCAAGCGTCATCGCTTTCACTGATTGGAGTGTATAAGGCACATCGCAGCGTAGGATTAGTGAGGTATATTTTCATCGAGGTGACACGCTGCATTTTCTTGGCAGTCTGGTCAATACGGTTCACGACTTTGATCAGGAATGCCGCCTCCAGATATTCAAGGTATTTCTTGATTGTGTCCTTCTTGATGCCAGCCTCGCTTGAGAGTGTCTCGTATGAGAATTCATTGCCGCTGCGGAATGCGATATGAAGGAAGAGTTTGTTGAGTTCCTGGATATCCGATATTCCATAGAGACTTGGAAGATCTCGGAGCAGGACCTTCTCAACAATATCATTCTTGATGTATTGCCCCGGATTCTCCTTGATCTTCTCGGAGAAGACAACCTCTGGATAGCCGCCATAGTTGATATACTCAAAGAAGTCTTCGTTCAGTTTGTCGATATCAAGTGTGCCGTATGGACAGATTGAACGGTCGGTTTCTTCAATGACGTTTCCATCCCTCTGCTGGAGATGGAGGAATTCGAAGAATGTCAGTGGAGGAAGCATGAAATCAGTGAATCGGCCGGCACCACTTTCGTTGCTCTTCATCTTCAATGCGGCGGCAGCGGAACCTGATGCGACGAATTTGGTTTTGCGATAGGTGTCGACCATTGACTTGAGATGAACTTCCCAGTCTTTCAGGTACTGGATTTCATCATAAAACACAAAGAACCCGTCAACGTCTTCTTTATGAAGAGATGTGCGTGCATACGAGAACAGATCATCGAGAGAAACATTGCTGTAAATCGGTGTGTCGATTGACATGTATATGATTCTCTGGGGATCAACGCCACTGTCTATCAGACGTTTGATACAGTGATAAATCATCACTGTCTTACCGACACGTCTCGGGCCCATGAGGATTGCGGCCCTGCGAAGCGAAAGATCCGCCACAATAGGATAGAACAGATCGATATATGGCCTACGCGGCATTGCATCATAGTCATCTGCAATCTTACCTGTGGACCACCAAGGATTATCAAATATAAGCCTTTTGATTATCTGTTCTTTCTGTTGTTGATCGTACTTACTCATATCTTTGCATTTTAACGATACAAATTTAGTAAATTTCTCTTAATATTGCAGAAATACGCAGAATAAGACGATGTAAATCGTCTTATTCTTACATTTCTGCGCTCTTCCATTTTACCCTTGACCTTCCCTGATTTTAGTTGACTCTTTTAGAGCGGTTAAACTAATATGATTTACAATATCACTGACTGGGTTTACAGTCGGTGTTATTTGACAATGTCTACATTGGCCCAGTCCTTAAAACAGGGCACGATGATCAGTTTCGAAGAAGTCATATTTGGTCATTATCCTCAGTCTTATTACCTTTGGCCCGAAAAATAAAAAAGATGACAGATATGCCGATGACTCAAGAGGAGCAATACTACTATAATCTATTGTCGTCAATATACCCGTGCAAGGTTCCATTCACGATATGCGTCAAGGATGACAAGCCGAAGACGCGGCTCGGAACATATTGGCCATCAAGGAAACACATCCTAATCCATACCGGCAGAAGGGACAAGTACGACCCCGTGGAAACCGCCATACACGAATATGCCCATCACATTCACTACACGGAGTTCGACAAGGAAAAAAAGAAGCAGGCCCCGCACGGAAAGGAGTTTTGGCAGATATATGGCCAATTGATGAACCGTGCGAACGAAATGGGGCTCTGCAAGCCGGAGCGTGGCGTCGTGCTAATCTTTCCGAAACTCGACAACAAAGCGTCGCTCGTTGACCCAGCCAATGGATCCTCAAATAGTTCGTTTAGGGAACTGTTTAAAGGTATCTTAAAGAGCGGAAAAATATAAAAGATAATTCGCAACCCGAAAAACACCTTTGAACACATGCCTCACTCTACAGCGTTCTACTAAGGGTGTAACCTAAAGGTGTACGAAACTTCTGTACACCTTCAGACACCGTACCATCTAGAAGTGTGTCTACGGCATCCTGACTCAAAAGGTGTTTTTCGAGTTCGCCGTAGCAAATATAGAAGATTTGGAGTTGAAGTCATGGTCTTTTCTTCATCATGGGAATAGTCTCTCTTCGTTTGTCAGACTAGATTTAATTTATTATATTTGGCATACTATTTTAGGTAATATTGAGAATTATTGCGGTTTTCGCAGAATATATTATGAGATATAGTTTTGATATTTTCGACAAGAATCCAGAGCGATTGGCCACAGTTTTAGCGGAAAACTGCCGCAAGCGCAGGCTTGACAGGGGGTTGAGCAGGCGTAGTCTCTCCGAGAAAACAGGTATTCCGGAGCCGACACTTGAGCGTTTTGAGACCAAAGGAAAGATATCTCTTGAGGCATTCCTAAAAATAGTCATCGAATTTGATTGGTTTGACGAGATGAGCGCCATTATGAGTAAAAGCAAGTTTACCACAGGAGAGGAACTTGAGACCATAAATAAGAATCAGGGAAGACAAAAAGGCAGATGAAAGATATTTTAAAAATCATAGTTTCTTTAGACAACCGTACCATCGGCACTTTACAGATGACGCCGGAGAGAGACCGATGCGTATTCGAGTACGATAAGGATTGGCTTGCAAATGGTTTCTCAATATCGCCGTGGGAATTGCCACTACGGACGGGACTTATCTATTCAAAAGAGAAAAGTTTCAGTGGCGGATTTGCTGCATTTGAAGACAGTATGCCTGACGGCTATGGACTTTATCTGCTGGACAGAATGCTTCGCCGTGAAGGACGTTCCTTAAGGGAGTTATCCCCCTTGCAGAGATTATCTCTAGTGGGAAATGCAGGAATGGGGGCGCTTTGCTATAAGCCGGAAACAAATAAAGAAAATATTGCCGTCACAGTCGACGACTTCGACGAAATTCAACATAAAGCCCTCGACATTCTCTCCGAAAAAAGCGATGCCGATGCGTCTTACTTGTACTACAATAGCCACAATTCCGGCGGAGCTAGACCTAAAGCCGTGTATAAGTCAGCAGACGGCTCGGACTGGTTAGTAAAATTTAGACATATTTACGACCCTTCAGATATTGGCAAAACTGAATATCAGTATATGAATACGGCTCAAAAATGCGGAATCAATATTCCGGAAATACGTCTTGTGAATGACCGCTATTTCTCAATTAAGCGATTTGATATAAGGGATGGTCACCGTATCCACACGCTCACGGCAGCAGCGCTTCTACAGTCCGATTTCCGCACCCAAAGCATAGATTACGCAAATCTCCTTGCTTTGACAGGTTACCTCACCCAAGATCCGGCACAAGTGGAGCAGATGTTTCGCAGAATGGTATTCAATATCGTGTGCATCAATAAAGACGATCACGCGAAGAACTTCAGCTTTCTCTGTGAAAACGGCCAATGGGAACTCGCCCCAGCCTACGACATTACTTATTCTCCAGAAGGCACCAGAGGCGAACACGCGACTTCTGTCAAATATTCAGGCAACCCTTCCTTAGAAGACGTTATTTCTGTAGGCACCGGCATCCACATAAGCAGAAAACGCTGCCTTGAAATAATTGAAGAAATCGAGTCCGTTTGCTCCGCTGAACTTGACGAGTTATTTCAACTTTCCGCCGAGATATAAGCACGAGTCTTTCCTCGCTCGATTCTACTGTAAGACTGTCTCGATACTCCTATCAGTTCCGCGGCTTTCTCCTGCGTGAAGCCTAATTCCATTCTACGTTTGGCGATATTTTCGCCCATTAAGTTCTTTTCCATAACTTAATAGATAGCGCAAAAGTATGGAATAGCACACTACAAATCGACAAAAAAAATTTACATTGTAAAGAAAAAAGAACCATTTGCCTTTAATTGCCGAGAAGACAAGGCTACAACCAACAAAACCACCATGGAATCGGGCACAAAAATCCGGCCCAAGTCTATACGATGGACGCATAGAAAGAAGATATATGGCAAAATCAAAAAATAATCACTACCTTCGTGTCAACATCCACGACGCAGAGCACCACCTATTCGGAAAGTTCTGCTCCGAGGAAACATTAACTTAAAAAGGGGCTTAATTCTGTCCAACCAAATGGCACCACTATAGTGCCCAGCAATGCCATAGGGCATGATCGCTGCCGTGACCTGATATGTGCATTCCAAAGCCGCTGACAGCTATGAGGATGAAGGAAATAAGCGTAAACAGGTCAATGAGGATGTTTTTGTTCGGTTTCATTGTTTTTTCTGCAAAGTTATACTCCACAGATGGTCCGAAACGATAACATTTGTTAAGAAATCACTCTTGCGATAATCTTTTTCGTATGCGGCTCAGGGATACTGATGTTATTCCGAGATGTAGCCTTCCCTATAAGTGTGAACTTCTCCTTTTTAGGACAGCCTGCCCCGGTCCATCCGGCTTAACCTAAACTGCCAGCCCTCCGCAGTCGCGAGACTCCGGAGGGCTTTTTGCGTCCCGCGACACACCCAAGAACCATCCCGGAACGCGCCAGCGCGAAGCGTTGAACAAATGATTCATTCAGAAAAATGTGTCAAATCCGGAAAACTCATTGGAAAAATTACGGCAAACCATAGGAAACTCGTTTGAAAAATTACGACGATTATTTAAAAAGTCGTTGGAAAAAGTGTATCTTTGTTCCCGGATAAAGTGTCAGACTATGCTGAAAAGGAAAATTGAAGACGCCCTCATTGCGTGGAAAAACAAGCCCGGGCATAAGCCCCTGGTGATAATGGGCATCCGCCAGTGCGGAAAAACATATATCTCGCAGCACTTCGCTGAGCAGAATTACAAGAATGTCGTCTATATGAACTTCATCAAGCAGCCGGAGCGGATAGGTGCCTTCGTCGGATCCAAGGATGTGGACAGCATTCTGCTCAATCTGTCGGCGCAGATCAAAGGCGTCAAGTTCATCCCTGGAGAGACCTGCCTAATCTTTGATGAGATCCAGGAATGCCCCGAGGCCAGGACTTCGCTCAAGTTCTTCAAAGAGGACGGCCGCTTCGACGTGATTGCCACTGGCTCCCTGTTGGGCGTCCAAGGCTACGGCGATGAGCTCAAGAAACGGCGTCGCAAGATGGTTCAGAAGAAAGAAATGGGCATCAACTCCATTCCTGTAGGCAGCGAGGACATCATTGAGATGTACCCACTGGACTTCGAGGAGTTCCTTTGGGCCAACGGTATGAATCCGGAAGTCATCGAAGCTCTCCGGAAGTTCTACACGGAGGAAACGCCGGTTCCTGAAGGAATTCACGTGGCCATGAAGCAGTATCTGAACCTTTATGTCGCTATTGGTGGTCTCCCCGCTCCCATAAACGCATTCCTGGCCACCAATAATATGAACGCCGTCAGTGAGGAATACAAGGGTATTTTGAAGGAGTACCGCGACGATATGGTCAAGTATGCTCCGGACAAAGACAAGCCCCATATCCGCGAGTGCTTCAATTC
>URCV01000002.1 GCA_900546445.1 uncultured Bacteroidales bacterium
CCGCTTCGATGTATTCTATTGGCGCGAGCGCAATGAAGAGGTGGATTTCATACTACGCAAGAAGAATTCATTGGTGGCAATTGAGGTCAAGGGCAATGCGGAGAAACGCACTGAAGGTTTGGATAAGTTCCGCGAGCTTTTCAAGCCCACATCGTCATTCATTATCGGTGACGGCGGCATCAAGGCCGAAGAATTCATGTCGATGGACCTGGGGAAGTTATTTTGAGCACCGGAAATCATTAACGCCCTGCTGCTTTGAGGTCATCTTATTTCTGTATGCCGATGGGGAGAGCTGGGTGTATTGTTTGAACACTCGCGAAAAATCGCTATTGGACTCAAAGCCAAGACGCCCCGCAAGGGCCGTAACGGAAATGTCGGAGTAAGCAAGATTGATTTTAGCATTCTGAATAATGGCTGTCATTATCCATTTGTTTACGGTTTGGCCGGTCTTCTGCTTAATGACGCTACTTAACCAGTTAGGAGTTATGGACAGTTTCTCCGCATAAAATGCGATTGAATGTTTTTCGTTACCGTATTGATATAAAAGCGAAAAGAACTGTTTGACCACCTGGTTTAACTTGATAGGTTTTTCCTCTTCAGTTAACGAGGCTAGACGAACGACCTCATTAATGAGAATGATTTGCGTATGCTCCGCAGAATCCGCATCGTTTATCTCCAGAAAATGGCGAAACAAGTCGAACAAAGCCTGAAAGCGGGTTTGAGTGTTCAAATCTTCTATTACGAAATATAGCGGCACCTCACTCGTGTTCCGATTAGAAACAGATGCTATTTCCAGTCCGAAATCCTCCGAAATATGGTCTATCTTAACGACGGCATTCTGCGGAACCAGTAATATGCTATGTGGCTGCAATGATATGCGGCTTCGATTGACCGTACATTCGGCAGTGCCATGGGTGACATAGATACAACAAGAGGATATGACAAAGAAATGTTTGCCATCCTTATACACATCAGGAAGCATATCCCAACTCTCGATAAAGAATAAACTAATGCCTCTCACGGTATTACCTTTCGACATAATATTCTCCGCGAAATTGATATCGATTATCGTATCTGGCTCTTTCATAATGCAAATATAGTAAAAACCATAGGATTTGTATACAAAATGTAGAAATTGGATATTCAAAAAATATTTTATGCCGTATCTTTGCAAAGAATTTATAAACAATAAAAACGTATTATGAAAAAAGTAATTTTAGCTATTGGATTAGCTTTGTTATCACTAGGCGCATCCGCTCAAAACGCCTTGCCAGCCCATTGTATAACGATATTAGGAAGTGTTAATTTAAATGGCGGTGCTGAGGGGCTAATTGAAACAGAATACTTCTTTAATAGTAATCATAAGACTTCTCTATATGCTGCAGCAGACTATCACTATGCTAGAGAAGAAATTTGGGGAGAAGGATACGATGCCAGAAAATGTATGGCTGAAATAGGATGGAAAATGTACTTCCCCGTAGTAAAGAACACGTTTTATCCGTTTATAGGCTTGGGATTAACTGCAGGCATGCAGACTTGCACCGAGGTAAAGTGCACTTCAGACCTATCCACTTATTTGCTTGGCGGGGTGGGTACCATAGGTATGGAATATATGTTTGCACCTACCATCTCAGCAGTTGTGTCTTGCCGATTCAAATATGACGATTTTATCCACTACGTCATAGGAGGAGGTCTTAAATTCGGCTTCTAAAGATTTTTGTACGACAACAGGGTGAGCAGTTCGCTCACCCTGTTGTATTTTATTTCAGTTTAAAAACTTCCTCTTCTGAAAGACCGGTGGCCTGGGCTATTTGCACAGCGGTAAACCCCATCTTTGATAAGTGAAATTGTTGTTTATTACACAAATAGTGCATATCTTTGCGCCGCAAAATAAGAAGACTATGTTAGATCTTTCTCGCACAAAAGGAGGCAATGTAGAGCATCAAAGTGATGTTAAATAACAAAAAATATAATAGCGATGAAAAAATTTTTAGTATTGCTTTTTAGTGTAGCATTGGTTAGTGGATGTATTACTTTTGAGATTCCGGACATAAATATCAGCACACCTGATACTTCTACGAATCCTGGGACTCCGAGTACGCCAGACACTCCCGATACCCCAAGTAAACCGGATTCTCCTGAAGATTCAAACCAGGACAATAGTTATTATAAGATAAATCTCGTAGTTAGTCGTATATATGGTCACACGTCAAATCAATTGAAGAAATTGGATTTAACATTGCCGGAAGTTGGGTCACTTGATTGTAATTTTTGCCGTTATTTTGATGAGGAAGAATATCGCGCAACATTCGGTCCTTATTATGAGCCAGGAAAATTTAGTTGTACGGTAGACGTAAGTGGTTCAGATAGGTACAGGATATCAGTATCGGTACTTAGAGGAGATAGCGAGAAGGAAATAATGTCCGACATATCATATAATTCCATCTCTATGGTAATTCCTTTCAAACAATAGCCAAATCAGTATAAGCAAACTTTGAAAGTGACACATAGCTGCACATTATTCGCAGCAAAATCAGTAAACTATATTACGACAATAGGGTGAGCGAACTGCTCACTCTGTTGTATTTTATTTCAGTTTAAGAACTTCCTCTTCTGAAAGACCGGTAGTTCGACATATCAAATCTACAGAGAGTCCTTCTTTCAGCAGGTTTCTCGCCGTTTCACATCGGGCTTCGTTTTTGCCTTCTGCTTTACCTTCTGCAAGCCCTTCTGCTTTACCTTTTGCTTCACCTTCGGACAGACCTTTTGCGATACCATCCGCGAGAGCCTTCTCGGTAGCAGTCTTTACGGCCGCTTCTACAGCCGTCTCTACCGCGTAGTTTAGACAGTTCTGATAATCGTAACTCATTTTCTGTTCCTCCGTGTATCTATGGATTTCTTCTGCCGTGAAGTTAGCAATTTTTGCCGTGGTGAACAAATCTTGAAACTGATTCTCGTCAAATTCTTCCGGAATCTCGTTCATTTTACTCAGATTATTAAAGAGATAAGTCCATTTGTCCGATTCGTCCGACAGATTCTCCAGCATCTTGTTAAATCGAGGAAGCTCTATGTAGATAAAGTGCAAGCTGTCGCTATGGACCTCGTTCATCTCTTCCTCTTTCACTAGATAATGGCTGATGAATTTGTCCCTTGGCCAATCCCCTACGTGCTCCATAGCATAGTCTAAGATAGAGATAACGTAGACCGGATAGAGCTTATAGTCCCAAACAAAGGACTTGGCGAAATTCTTCAGTTTTCTTTTGAAGGCTTTCTTAGCTTCGTCGTGCTGTTTCTGGACGGTGTATGTGGAATAATAGAGCGCTCTGTCCCGAAAGTACTTCTGAGGATTGTGCTGCATCTCCACCACGAAATCCCGATTGTCCGAAGTATGACAGTAGATGTCATAGAAGACTTTTCTGTCTTGTTTCGTAAGACCTAACATTTCCACATTACGATACTCGACATCCGTAATTCTGTCAGTCTTGAGAATGGAATTAAGAAATGAAATTAAAATGTTTTTTTGCCCGAAGGCGCGCTTGAACATAAAATCCGAGCGAAGGTCTGCGAAGACCTGGTCATTAAGGAAGTTCCTCATTGTTTAAATTTTTAAAGTTTCGCAGAAATAGCTCTGCTTAAGGGCGAATATAGAAATAACAATCGCGAAAAGCTTAAAAAATGAATGTTTCTTTATGAAAGAAAAATTCTTTCGTCGTGATTTTATGGACAAAACTCTTGCACTTCTGATGCGAAGTCGAAAAACACCTTTTGAGTCAGGATGCCGTAGAGACGCTTCTAGATGGTCCGGTGGCTAAAGGTGTACGGAAGTTTCGTACACCTTTAGGTTGCACCCTTAGTAGAACGCTGTAGAATGCGGCAGGTGTTCAAAGGTGTTTTTCGGGTTGCGAAATAATGACGCCGGACCCTCCTGCGAGCCAGCAATACACCCTGAGGGCAATGCCATCCACGGCTTAGTGGAGGGAACCATTTCGTCAGAAATGGAAAGGTCCGTCCGAAGGGTGTCTTTTGCTGCGAGCGCCCCATCCGGCCAAATGGCCTTTTCACCGGATGAAACGGCACTTTAGTCTCTTCCATCCGGCAAAACCCGCATTTCGCCGGACAAAACTACCTTGAGTCAACCATTTTCAGTCCTAAGCAGACTAGACAAGCCCCGGAGAGTAAATAAATATCAGTAATAAAAACTTGAGGTCAACCAAAATCAGGAAACCTCAGGTGGCGGCAAACAAAAAAAGCTGGCCGGGGAAATTCCGCGGTCAGCCTTTTTGAAATGTGTGATTCTGTATTATTCTACGACAGGACCGGCAGCTACAAGAGCCTTACCAGCCTCGTTAGTCTCATACTTCTTGAAGTTCTTAATGAAACGTCCTGCGAGGTCCTTAGCCTTCTCCTCCCAAATTGATGCGTCAGCATAAGTGTCGCGAGGGTCAAGGATATGGCTGTCTACGCCTGGAAGCTCTGTAGGAACCTCGAAGTTGAAGTGAGGGATAACCTTAGTAGGAGCTGTCTCGATAGAACCGTTAAGGATAGCGTCGATGATACCTCTGGTGTCTCTGATAGAGATACGCTTGCCTGTACCATTCCATCCTGTGTTCACGAGATATGCCTTAGCACCGCTCTTCTCCATCTTCTTAACGAGCTCCTCTGCGTACTTTGTAGGGTGAAGCTCAAGGAATGCCTGTCCGAAGCAAGCTGAGAATGTAGGAGTAGGCTCGGTGATACCGCGCTCTGTACCTGCAAGCTTAGCTGTAAATCCTGAAAGGAAGTAGTACTTTGTCTGCTCAGGAGTAAGGATAGATACTGGAGGAAGTACTCCGAATGCATCTGCTGAAAGGAAGATGACTCTCTTCGCTGCAGGGCCCTGAGAGAATGGACGAACGATGTTCTTAATGTGATAGATAGGGTAAGAAACACGAGTATTCTCGGTTACGCTCTTATCTGTGAAGTCGATCTTACCGTTCTTGTCTACAGTTACGTTCTCGAGGAGCGCATCTCTGCAGATGGCGTTATAGATGTCCGGTTCAGACTCCTTGTCGAGGTTGATGACCTTAGCGTAGCAACCGCCTTCGAGGTTGAATACACCGTGATCGTCCCAGCCGTGCTCGTCGTCACCGATGAGGAGACGCTTAGGGTCTGTAGAAAGGGTAGTCTTACCTGTTCCTGAAAGACCGAAGAAGATGGCTGTGTTCTCACCGTTAAGGTCGGTGTTAGCCGAGCAGTGCATAGAAGCGATGCCCTTAAGAGGGAGGAAGTAGTTCTGCATAGAGAACATACCCTTCTTCATCTCACCGCCGTACCAGGTGTTGAGGATAACCTGCTCCTTGGTGGTTACGTTGAAAGCAACCGCAGTCTCGGAGTTAAGACCCATCTCCTTGTAGTTCTCTACCTTAGCCTTAGCTGCGCAGTAAACTACGAAGTCAGGCTCCTGATCGAACTCAGCCTGGTTCTGAGGACGGATGAACATATTAGTTACGAAGTGTGCCTGCCAAGCTACCTCCATAATGAAGCGAACCTTCATACGGGTGTCCTTGTGTGTGCCGCAGAAACCATCAACTACGAAAAGACGCTTTCCTGAAAGCTGCTTCTGAGCGAGGCTTTTGAGGATAGCCCAGTTCTCTTCGCTGAGAGGGTGGTTGTCGTTCTTGTACTCCTCTGAAGTCCACCAAACAGTGTCCTTAGAGTTAGCATCCATAACGATGTACTTGTCTTTAGGGCTACGTCCGGTGTAAACGCCGGTCATAACGTTAACAGCTCCGAGCTCAGTTACCTGTCCTTTCTCGAAACCTTCAAGACCTGGTTTTGTCTCCTCGTTATACAATACCTCGTATGTAGGATTGTAGAGGATTTCGGTCACGCCTGTGATACCGTACTTTGAAAGATCAATGTTTGCCATATTGTAAACTATAATTTGTATTTTTGTTTGTTTTAAAATTGCGATGCAAAGATAAACATTTTTAGAAGATACACAACTAACTATTTATGGTTATTTTCGATACAAGAACTATGCCCGTGCAGGTCTTGCAGGAATTTTGGGGCTACGAGTCGTTCAGACCGCTTCAGGAACAGATAATTAATTCCGTTCTCGAAGGGAATGATACTTTGGCACTAATGCCCACGGGAGGCGGAAAATCCATCTGCTTCCAAGTCCCGCAGCTGATGAAGGAAGGATTGGCATTAGTCATATCCCCGCTGGTCGCACTGATGAAGGATCAAGTGCAGAATCTCGCGGACAGGGGCATCAAGGCCATTTCCATCCACTCCGGCATGAGTCGAAGGGAGGTCGATATGGCCCTGAACAACGCCGCCTACGACGAGCAGGTCAAGTTCTTGTACGTGTCGCCCGAGCGATTGGCCACGAACCTGTTCTCTTCCTACCTCAATGTCTTGCCCATCAGTACGATAGTGGTAGATGAGGCGCACTGTATCTCGCAATGGGGCTACGACTTCCGCCCCGATTACCTGCAGATAGGCCAAATTCGCGAGCGGGTGGACGCGCCGGTATTGGCACTGACGGCCACTGCGACCCCACAGGTGTGCGAGGATATTATGGACAAATTGGCATTTAGGGACAGGGTGCTGTTCAAATCCGACTTCGAGAGGGCCAATCTCAACTACATCGTCCGAGAGAGCGCCGACAAGATGGGCCAATTGCTCTCCGTATGCCGCGGCGTACCCGGGACCGGAATCGTGTATATGAGGAATCGGGCCAAGTGTGAAGAGATGGCGGCCGCGCTGAAGGCTGCCGGAATCAGTGCCGACTTCTACCACGCCGGACTGCAATCGATTTCGCGAAGTGAGAGACAGCAGGATTGGAAGAGCGGAAAGACCCGCGTGATGGTGTGCACGAACGCCTTCGGTATGGGCATCGACAAGCCCGACGTGCGATTCGTGGTGCATCTGGACATACCGGACTCGCCGGAAGCCTACTTCCAGGAAGCCGGAAGAGCCGGTCGAGACGGAAAGACTGCCTATGCTGTACTCGTCTATAACCGGCAGGATATCAGTAGGCTAAACCAGATGGTGGACCTCTCGTTCCCGCCGCTCGACTATGTGGAGGACATCTACCAGAAGATACATATCTTCTACGAGATTCCCTACGAGCACGGGGAGGGAAGGGAATTGAAGTTTCATCTGGAAGACTTTTGTCGCCAATTTTCCCTGCAACGCGCGAAAACCCACTACGCCGTGCAGTATTTGGACAGGATAGGGCAGATTTCCTATAGCGAAGACGTCGAGATTCCCACGAGGGTGAAGATCATTCCCGACAGACAATCCCTTTACTCCATAGAACTGCCTAATCCTCAGATGGTACGCCTTCTCGAACTGCTTATGAGGAACTACACCGGAATCTTTTCCTATGCCGTGCCTGTAGACGAGCAGTCTCTGGGAAGGAGCCTCGGACTTAGCGTGCCGCAACTGCGCGTGCTGCTCTACGAGACATCGCTGGAGCACGTCATAAAGTATATTCCTTGCGACGTAAGTACTGTGGTCTTCCTTCGCCATCCGCGATTAAGACCGGGCGACGTGGACCTTAAGCCTCTTTACTATAAGCGATTGAGGGAGGCGGCGCAGGAACGTGCCGCCCAGATGGAGCAGTATTGCACCTCGACGGACGAGTGTCGCTCCGCCCGACTGATACGCTATTTCGGACAGGAAGAAGTGCGCGACTGCGGGGTGTGCGATGTCTGCCGGGCACGAAAGGGGCGTGCACGGACTATTATTCGCGAATGGATGGGAGAGCATCCTGACTGGACGGAGCAGGAGCTTTTCGATTTTTTGAAAGATCCGGCTTCGGGACTATCCCCTTCGGATGTGGAGATAGCCCGAGACCTGATAGATTCTACTTTGTAATTCCTAATTTGCGCAAGAGGGCACCTACCTCAGGGTCGTGACCACGGAAGTTCCTGAACATAACTGCAGGGTCTTCGGTGTTACCGCGGCTCAGGATGTTCTTTCTAAAGCTCTCTGCGACTTCAGGGTTGAAGATGCCCTTTTCCTCGAAGAGTGAGAATGCGTCGGCTTCGAGCACCTCGCTCCATTTGTAGGAATAGTATCCGGCAGCGTATTGGCCCGTAAAGATGTGGGTGAAGGATGTGGAAATGCAGGTTCCGGGCACCTCGGGGAAGACGGCCACTTTCTTCAGTGTCTGAGTCTCATATCCTATCACGTCCGTGACATTCAATGCGCTAAGGTGGTTCCACGCCATATCGAGAATGCCGAAATGGAGCTGACGCACCTGGAGATAGGCTGAGTTATAGTTCTTCGTGGTGCGAATCTTCTCGATGAGCTCGTCAGGAATCACTTCTCCGCTCTGATAGTGACGGGCAAATCCCTGCAGGAACTCTTTCTCGTAAGCCCAGTTCTCCATAAACTGCGATGGCAATTCCACGAAGTCGGTAGACACGTTAGTCGTGTTGAGACTTTCGTAGCGACCCTCGCTGAGCATAGCGTGAAGGCTGTGACCGAACTCGTGAAGCAGGGTGCACAACTCGTCGTGGGTGATTAGGGACGGAGCGCTGGCAGTAGGCTTGGTGAAATTAGTCACCATACTTACGAACGGTCTGTGCTCTTCGCCGTTCTCGTAGCTAAGCCCCTGGAATTCAGTCATCCAAGCACCACCTCTTTTAGAAGCGCGAGGGAAGAAGTCGGCATAGAAGAGAGCCTTGTGGACTCCGTTCCTGTCCTTTACGTCGTAGACACGTACGTCCTTATGATATACAGGAAGGTCGCTGCGCTCCTCGAATTGGAGTCCGTAGAGCCTGCCTGCCAGTGAGAAAGCGGCGTTAATGCAGCTGTCCAGATTAAAGTAAGGCTTGAGTTCCAGCTCGTTGAAGGCGTAGTGTGCGTTTTTGTATTTTTCGCTCCAGAAAGAGAAGTCCCAGGCCTGGAGCTCCTTGCCTTCGTAGCCGTGTGCGCGGGCGAAGTCCCTTATGCGAGCCACTTCCTTTCTGGCCACCGGAAGAGATGGGGTAAGCAATTCGTTTAGGAAATGCTCCACCTCGGCAGGAGTCTTTATCATTCTCTCCTCGAGAACGTAGTCGGCGTAGGTCTCGTAGCCCAGGAGGTGAGCAATCTTGATTCGTAAATCGGTGATTTCGAGAACGGTGGAGGTGTTGTCGAATTCTCCTGAAGTAGCGCGTGTGGAGTAGGCGAGATACATCTTCTTCCTAAGGTCGCTTCTCTCGCTGAAACGCAGGAACGGACCATACATAGGATATGACAAATCGAATGACCACCCTGATTCACCGTGCTGGGCAGCGGTTTCCTTAGCCTGTTCCACTAAGAAGTCCGGGAGTCCTGCGAGGTCTTTCTCGTCGGTGACGTTCAGACGGTAAGCATTGTTAGCCGCGAGCACGTTCTTAGAGAAGCGAAGCTGGGCGAGGGAAAGCTTTTCCTTAAGCTCGCTCATCTGCGCCTTGTCCGCATCGCTGAGGAGCGCACCTCCGCGCACGAAAGACTTATAGGTCTTCTCCAGAAGGCGTCTCTGGTCCTGCTCCAGTCCCTCAGGATGTTCGTACACTTCCTTTACTCTGTCGAAAAGAGCAGGGTTCAAGTTTACGAACATAGAGTACTCGTTCAGAAGCGGAGTCACGTCTTCGGCTATCTGCTGGAGCTCCTCCGAAGAGTCCGCCTCCATTACGTTAAAGAAGATTCCTGACACCCTGTCTAAGGTCTTTCCGCTATTCTCGAGGGCGAGAATGGTATTCTCGAAGGTAGGTCTGTCCGGATTCTCCACGATGGCGGTAACCTCCGATTTGGCCTCCTCTATGCCTTTACGGAAGGCAGGCATATAGTGTTCTGTCTTTATCTTGTCGAATTCCGGTGCGCCGTATTCCAGGGACGACTCCCTGAGAAGCGGGTTTGTATTACAAGCGCTCATAGCTAAAATAAGAGTTGATGCAAGTGTGATTTGTTTCATAATTCTATTCTGATTCTATCGTTAATCCGTCGTATGCTGCGTGTATGCCCTCCGGAAGCAGTGTCTCCAGCTGTACGTGGGTACCCAGCGCGTGGGCCAAGTGGGTAAGATAGGTATCCTTCGCACCTATCCTTCGCGCCATCTCTATGGCCTGCTCGAGATTGAAATGCGAGTGGTGAGGCTTGAACCCCACGCAGTTAAGCGTCACGGCGCTGAGTCCGCGAAGCTTTTCGAGCTCGCTGTCGTCCATGGTCTTGAAATCCGTGATATAGGCTATGTCTCCGAACCTGAATCCCAGCACCGAGAAAGTCTTTTCGGCATCATGATACCCCTGAATGGGAATCACCTCCACGCTTTGTCTCACGGGAGAGGTGAGTTCGGGCCTTTCCTTATGGTATCCCACTCCGCTTACCCATACTAATCGCGGAAGGGTGTCGTTAGGCTCCACCATAAATGGAGTGTGCCCGTCTATCCTCTTTATGCCCCATTCCGGTACGCCTGGGTAGTGGTGCTCCGTAAATGCGTAGCTGTATTCCTTTTTCAGGGAATTTTCCACATACTCCTCGCAATAGATGTTTATGGGCTTGTGCTCCAGAAGGTTGAACGAACGCAGGTCGTCCATTCCTCCGGTGTGGTCCTTATGGCTATGCGTGAGCAGCACCGCGTCGAGGTGCTGCACGTCTTCGCGAAGCATCTGTATCCTGAAATCCGGACCGCAATCCACGAGTATGGTAATGTCTCCGTATTTGACTAAGGCAGAAGAGCGAAACCTGTTGTCCTTAGGGTCCCGACTCTTGCACACTTCGCACTCGCAGCCTATGACAGGAATGCCCTGCGACGTGCCCGTTCCTAAAAATGTCAATTGGGTTTTCATAATGTAACCTCCACTATCTTTCCTACCAGGGAAGGGTCGTAATCGCGGCTTACTCTCACGTAGTTACCCGAATAACCTCCCATCTTCCCGTCTTTTTCCTTCGATTCGAAAAGCACGAGGGCCTTTTTCCCCTTTTGGGATTCCACGAACTCCTCGTGAAGCTTAGCGCATAGTTCCTCGAGCACGGCCACCCTGTGTTTCTTCACCTCCTCGCTCACTTGGCCGTCCATCTCTGCGGCAGGAGTTCCCGGTCTGCGCGAATAAGGGAAAATGTGCAGGAACGCCGGATGAATCTCCTTCAGGAAGGCATAAGTCTTCTCGAAAAGTTCCTCGGTCTCTCCCGGAAGGCCTACCATAATGTCTATTCCTATGAACACTCCATCGCCCAATTTCTCTCTCAGCGTATCTATTTTGTGTTTGAAGAATTCGGTGGTATAGTGCCTTCCCATAGCCTCCAAAATCTCGTCGCAGCCCACCTGAAGCGGGATATGAAAATGAGGCTGAATCTTACTTCCGCTTGCTATCCAGTCGATTATCTCGTCGCTTAAGAGATTGGGCTCTATGCTAGAAATGCGATACCTCTCGATGCCCTCGACCCTGTCCAGCGCTTTCAGCAGGTCCAGGAAGGTCTCGCCCGTGCTTCTGCCGAAATCGCCCGTATTCACCCCAGTGATGACCACTTCCTTCACCCCGAGCGCCGCGATTTCCTCTGCCATCCGGACACATTCGCAGATGGGAATGTTCCTGCTGTCTCCTCGGGCCAATGGCACCGTGCAATACCTGCAGTGGTTGTCGCAACCGTCCTGCACCTTGAGGAAGCTCCTGGTCCTCTCGCCGCTGCTATAGGCTCCGAAGGTCTCCTCGGGCTCTGCGGGAGTGCTTTCTTTCAGGCCAATCCCTTCGAGGACGTCGGGCACTATCCGGGACTTTTCCTTGCATCCGAACACTTTCCACACGCCTTCGATTTTCGATATTTCCTCTTTTCTGAGCTCGGCGCTGCATCCGCACACGACTATGCGTGCCTGTGGCGAACGCCTGTGCATCTTCCTTATGAGGTTACGCGACTTCGAGTCGGAAGTGGCTGTGACGGAACAGGTGTTTATAAGGTATATGTCCGCTTCTCCGGAAGGCGAGGCCACTTCGAGTCCTGCCTTTCGGAAATCTCTTTCGTATGTAGATGTCTCGGCGTAGTTCAGCTTGCAGCCGAGGGTCAAGAATGCTATTTTCATCTGCTGATGGTGATTTTAGCCCTGTCTGCAGGACCGCTTACCGGCGGATGGAGTTTCGACAGGCTTATGCTGAAGTGCTCCAGCTCCGGGAAATTCTTTTCCAAGGCTTGGAAGATTCTGGCGCCTACGTTTTCTATGAGGTTTGACGGGATTTTCATCTCGGCCTCTATTATCTGATAGACTATGCCGTAGTCTATGGCGTGCTTGATGTTGTCGGTGGCTAGGACCCGGTCCAGCTCGACCTCCGCGCTGAAGTCCACTATGTATTGAGTGCCTTTTTCCCTTTCGAAGTCATAGCATCCGTGAAAGGCGTGGAAGGTCATTCCGAGTAATTCTAGGGTTCCTTTCATTTCAATATTAAGAAGACTGTGGGTTGTTTGCCTATGGTGAGCCTTTCCTTTTTCCATTCTTGGGCGCTCAGCGTCTTGATGTATTGCTGCTCGGAGGTGAGGTTCACCGCCACGCAGAGTTTCGTGTCGGGACTTAGGCAGGCTATGAAGTCCGTGAGCAAAGTGTCGCTGCGATAGGGCGTTTCTATGAAAATTTGCGTCTGGTTGAGGCTCGACGACATCTTTTCCGCGTCACGGATGGCGGCGCGGCGCTGGTCGGCCTTTGCGGGGAGGTACCCCCGGAACGCGAACGACTGCCCGTTGAGGCCACTGCCCATCAGCGCGAGCATCAGCGACGAAGGACCGACCAGCGGGCACACCTGAATGGTGTGCCGGTGGCAAAGTGCCACCAGCGCCGCCCCCGGATCTGCTACGGCAGGTAATCCGGCCTCACTGATAAGACCCACGTCCTTTCCATCCTCGAAAAGATCCAACATCTTTTCTATCTGCTCAGGCTGCGTATGCTCATTGAGCTCCACGAAAGTAAGCTCGTCTATATGCCCCTTGAGCCCCGCTCTCGAAAGATAACGCCTCACCGTGCGCTCCTCCTCCACCACATATCTGTCTATGCGATGCAAAAGCTCAAGCGTAGGCTCAGGTATGACCTCTCTCGGGTCGCTCTCGCTAAGCGGCGAGGGAATCAAATATAATTTTCCTTTACTCATTCTTTATCACAAGAGTCTTGTTAGGGACTTTCTCCACATCCTTCTCCTCCTCTTCCTTCTTGAAAAGCCTTCTCAGATACGAGCGTAAGCTGTCGTACTCCTTCTGGTAAGATACACCTATGCCGTTTCTCTGGCTGTTGTCGAGATAATTGGTATAGTCATCGGCCGAATGCGAGAAGATGTTTAGTCTGAATCGTCCGTCCTTATTCAACTTTACGTTTATGTCCAAATCGCCCACGACGTTCTCATCGCTCGTAGAACTGAACTTGCGGTTGCCCACCGAACCGTTCACCGACACCATGTTGTCGAAGAGCTGAGTAGACACCGCGACGTCCATCACGTCGTTACCCACCTCGTTCTGTTGGTAGCTAAGACCCAAGTCCAAAGGTATGTTCAGCTTCTGCAGCACCGCATTCAGCTGCCCCGACATTATGGACGCGAGGTTACTGTAGATGAAGTTCGAACTGCTGTTACTGTTGTTTACGATACCGCTTTGGGTTCCCGGCATGAATCCTCCCAGGACTACCAGTGCGAGGAACTGTCGAGACACCTTGTCCTCAGTGCTCAATTCGCTCTCCACCAGAGACTTCGTGCTCGGGTCGAGGTCCGGAATGTCTATCGAGAATCCTAATGAAGGATTACGCAGCTTGTCCGAAATCTTCAAGTTGCAGTTCACGAGCCTTCTCGTGGAAACCGAGGTCGTGTCCGAAATCAGCGGACCGAGCGAGGTCTTCAGGGAGTATCGTGCGTCTATGTTCAATTCCGTATCCAACACATCGCCCGCGAAAGTGAGCGAGCTGCCGCTTTCTATGTTGAAATCCTTGCTTATCAGCGAACTGAGTGTGGCGAAGTGGTACTTTCCTTCCGTGATGTTATAGTTTCCTCCCAGCGAGATGTTGCCCGTGGTGGTGTTAGCGTCGGCTGTGATTACGCCATCGCCCGAGATGCTGAGTGCGTTGCTGCCTTCCTTGTCCAGGGCTGCCACTATCGAAAGTCCCGGATTCACGGTCATACGACACTTGGCCTCCAGCTTGGAGTGCGATGTTCCCACTTTATGTATGGCGCTGGTGGAGAACTCGTCGGTTTCTTCTTGCTCCTCTTCCGGTTCCTTGAACTGGAGAAGTCCTCCTGAGTTCTGCACTCCTGCCGAGATGGCTACATTTATCTTACCCGTACCGGAATTGGCTATGTCGGCATCGAGAAGCAAGTTCGACATATCCGGTCCCGACAGGCGTATGTTTCCATCGAGGGCCAGCGTTCCGTAGTAGTCGCTGCTGCCCGAGTTCTTGTCCAGCACGCTGAGTCCGTCGAGGCGAAGCGTCAGGTCAGGCACCTTTCCGCTGAGCGTGGCGCTGCCTTTCTTCCCGTCACGTATGTCGATTCTGTCCACGATGAGGTTTTCCTGCTCGTAGCGCATACGTCCGTTAAGCGTATAGGTTACTCCTGTAGGCACCAATCCCACGCGTAGGTTCGTAAGGGACAGGCCGTTACTCTGTACCGAGATGTGGTCCAGAGGACCGCTCGCATTCACTTTTCCGTCCACGGCTCCGTCCAGAAGGAAGCAAATCCCCGTCAGGGCAGGCTGTATGACGTTAGGGTTGAACGAGTTGAGCGAGAGTCTCGCGTTCAGGTAGTTGGACAGGGCATTGTACGAGCCGTCCATCTTTATCGCGTAGTCCTTTTCGGATATGCCATTGGTCAGGGTGAACTTGAAGAGGTCGTCCTCGTCGTCGAGGTGGGCCGTAAGGTGGATGTTGCCCGCATGGGCCCGTCCTATTCCCAGATCCGGGCACAGCAGCTCGGCCATTAGTCCGGCATTGGTGCTCGAAGGACTGCTTAAATAGACGAATCCGTCCAGCGAACCGGACAGCGGCATATCGGAGCTCAGGAAGATATTGGCCGTGGACAGGTCTATGTCCTTTAGCTTCAAGGCCAGCGTCGAAGGTGTGGTCCCGCTCACGCCGCCGCTTATCATTATCTGCTGCTTTCCGTTAGATAGCAGGAAGTCACTTATCGTAAGGTTCTTCGGGCGGTAGGTGATTTGCGGCTGCGAGAAGCTCCATCTCTGTCCGTTCATCATCACGCTCGAACTTTCTATCTCGTTCTCTATGTGGATGTCTCCGTTCTCTTCGCGACTGAAGATGGTGCTCAGGTTAATATCCATCGAGATGTCCTTATCCAGCAGTCTTCCTACCTTGAGGGTGGTGAGCGCCGTGTTGTTCCCTGCGTTTATGCTCAGGGTGGCGTTCTGGGCGCTAAGCTTGTCATGCGAGGCTCCCTGCACGCTTACATGCGCCTGCACGGCGCCTTTCGACGAATTTACGCTGCCTTCGAGGCCTTTGAGTATGGATTTGTTCACCTTTATTCCCTTAGATGAGAATTGGGCTACGAGGGTGGAGTCCTTCTTAAGTCTTACGTAACCTTGCGTGCCGGGGGCTATCTTTATGTCCTTATGCAGGAAACTCAATGCCTCCTTGGTATCCTTCACGTAGAAGGACGCGTCGAAGTAACGTCCGTCCCATCGCGGCGAATAAGTTAGAAGGGCCGGGACGGAAATGCCGGCAGTCGAGGCAAGTATAGGGTCCGTAAGGGTGGATAGGTCAGGGTCTCCCGCGTAGGAGAAGTCCGCAAATGCCGAGCGCAGGTTCATCCTTATCTTGTCCTGCTCCATCACCGAGGCGAACAGGATGTCGCCTATGTTATGCTTTCCGTCTTCGTCCGCATAGGTGAGTTTCGAGATGGTCGCATCTCCTATGAGCACTCCTCCGTCTGTCTTTCGGAAGTTTATGTTCATCATAGCCGATACCGTGGAGGTAGGGCTTTTCTTGTCTATGTTAAGCGCCGCCAAATCGGCATAGCCCAGGAGCAGGTTGAACTTGTAGATGGAGTTGCTGCTCTTTGCCGACAGCGAGAAACTGCCTCCGAATATGAAGTTGAGGTTAGGGTCGTTACACCTCACGTTTCCCGTAAAGGTGTTATCCTTAAAGTAGCCGTTACCGTCTATCCTGCTGAAAGTGTAGTCGTTAAATGTGAGCTGCGAGACATCGAGCCTGTCCACCACTATGTGTGGATTGCCTTTTTCGAGCGTGCCCTTGCTCTTCAGTTCGAGACTCGTGCGCCCCAGACCTTCGCCCAGCCCTGCCTTCGACAGATCTACCTTTTCCAATGCCAATTCGCCCTCGTACTTCGGAGCCGTCTGCTCCTTGACGAGGTCTTTAAGTGCCGCTGCGAGCTTTATCGCGCCTATCTCGCTGTCGAGCGTCAATTCGGCCTGTATGTCGTTAAGAGGGCCTTCCACCACTCCGTGAATGTCTGCGGTGACTCCGGGAGCGTATTGGCCGAGGTCCAATCTCACCTCCGGCACCAGTCCCGAGACGAACTTGCCTATGCTCTCCGAGGTGAATTCCAGCTTGCGCGAATCCAGATGGACGTAGGCGCTGTCGGGAGTGAAGATGTCGTCTACGTTAAGCGTCAGGTCGGCCTTTATGCCGCTGTGTCTGTCGGTGAATTTGGCCTTTCCTATATGGAAGTTCGCTATGGGGCCTTCGGCTTGCAGTCCGTCTATGTCCAGCAGAACGGGACTGTCCTTGAAGATGCCGCAGAAGTAACTTACGCTATTCAGCGACAGGGGAGTCGCCGTGGCGTCTATCGAAAGCTTTATCTTGTTCAGAAAATCCGAGAAGTCGTTCATAGTACGGCAGGCCATGGTGTATTTCTTTATGGACACGTTAGACCACTCGTCTATGATTCTGGCGTCGGTTATCGTGGTTACTCCCATGTAGACGTTGCCGTGGCCTGAAACCAGGCAGGAATAACCGCACTTTTCCTTTATTCTTACCCAATCCACCGCGAAGTCGCATCCTCCGTCCTTGAAGTTTATGTCGTGTCCCTTCGCATCCGCCACCAGATCCAGGTCGCGCCAGTCTATGCCGTGGCCGGGGTATTCATAGTCATCGTTTTCGTCCATAATGACCATACGGTAGTGGAAATTGTCTATGTCCGCTCTCTTTATGCAGAAGAGGTCCGGCATCTCTTGGAGCGAGCCGTCTCCCTTAGGGATTCGGAACACGGAGGCTATGTTGTTGTCCACTCCGTTCTCGTCTTCGTCGAAAATCACGAGGTTTAAGGTGAAGTCCTTCGCCCTGACCCTGTCCAGCTGCATTCCTCCCTTTTTAGACAGGAGCCCCTTCAGGGAGAAGGTGGCGGAAACGTGACTGGCGGACATCAGCGTGTCCAACTCGTTTCTCGGATTACTGTCTATGAGGGCGAAGTCCTTTATTATGAGGGTGGTAAATGGTGCGAACTTGATGGCCGAGAAGTGAATCTCCCCGTCGATGTGGCTTTCTGCGGCTTTCATTGCCTTATTGGCCAATCGCGTCTGCACCCATGGGGTCTGAAGCAGAATAAGACCTACCCCCAGAAACAGCACCACTGCTTCCAAAACACGGGTAATTATGGTCCTTATTCTCTTCTTGCGCATATTCGCTCAAATTTAGCAAAAAAATTCCTATTTTTGCCAATTGCTATGGCAGATATTATTCTAGGAATTGAGTCGTCTTGCGACGACACTTCGGCTGCGGTCATTTCGGACAGGGTTCTTCTGTCTAATGTCATCGCCAGTCAGGATGTACATAAGGCTTATGGTGGGGTGGTGCCGGAATTGGCATCGAGAGCCCACGAACAGAATATCGTACCGGTGGTGAGCGAGGCTCTTCATCGCGCGGGCGTGAAGGCCGAGGATTTGACGGCCATCGCATTTACCCGTGGACCGGGGCTTCTGGGGTCTCTCTTGGTAGGTACGTCGTTCGCGAAGGCGTTCGCCATGTCGCTGGATATTCCTCTGGTGATGGTGAATCATTTGCAGGGGCACATATTGGCCGGATTCGTCCGTCAGAAGGATGTTCCCGTGCACGAGCCTTCATTTCCGTACCTGTGCCTTCTGGTGTCGGGAGGTAACTCCCAGATAGTGAAGGTGAATTCACCTTTGGACTTCGAGATTCTGGGCGCCACGATAGACGATGCGGTGGGCGAGGCTTTCGACAAGTGCTCGAAGATGATGGGGCTCGGTTATCCGGGTGGTCCTATCATAGACAGGTTGGCTAAGGAAGGGGATCCGAACAGGTTTACTTTCGCGAAGCCTCATATCGCGGGGCTGGATTACAGTTTCAGCGGAGTCAAGACGTCCCTTCTCTATTTCGTGAGGGACCAGATGGCTCTCGACCCGGAATTCATGGAGAAAAACAAGGCCGACATCTGCGCATCGTTCCAGAAGACTCTTATCGATATCCTTATGGACAAACTCATCAAGGCTGCCAAGCAGACGGGCATAAAGGATATCGCGATAGGCGGAGGCGTGTCGGCGAACAGCGGCTTGAGAAACCGTATGGTTCAGGAAGGACAGCGCCGCGGTTGGAACGTCTTTTTGCCTGAATTCAAGTTTACTACGGATAATGCGGCTATGATAGCCATCGCCGGGTATTTCCATTATCTTAATGGAGAAAGATGCCCTCTGGATGTGGCTCCCGTGTCACGAATAGCCGATTTTTAGATGCAAGTCCACGAGTTTACCACGCCACTTTCGGAGCGTCTCGGCCTTCAGCAGGTTCGGGAGAGGCTTCGTCGTGAGTTTCGCGACCCTTCGCTGGAGGTGGTGGTAAAACGCAGCATAGACGCGCGCGGCGAGCCTCGGTATCGTTACCGTTGTGAGATTTATCCTGCAGGAGAGGGATTTGCCGATTACGAGCTTCCGGAATACCGCGACGTACATAATGCCGAAGAGGTCGTGGTGGTGGGCGCAGGTCCTGCCGGTATGTTCGCTTCGCTTCGTCTTCTGATGATGGGCCTCAAGCCTGTCATTCTCGAAAGGGGAAAGGACGTGCATGCCCGAAAGCGGGATATGGCGATTCTCTCGCGCGAGGGTATCGTGAATCCCGATTCGAACTACTGCTATGGCGAGGGCGGCGCCGGGACCTTTTCCGACGGAAAGCTTTACACCCGCTCTTCGAAGAGGGGAGATAACCGTGAGGTTTTATGCCAATTCGTCCGTTTCGGGGCTTCCGAGGACATTCTCATCGATTCGCACCCGCATCTGGGTTCGGACAAGCTGCCTCTAATCGTGGAAAACATTCGCAAGTGCATCATCGAGCACGGGGGAGAGTATCATTTCGAGAGTCGGGTTACGGGATTGAGCCGTGAGGCAGGTGCCTGGCAGGTGAGTTGCGCCGATGGAAAGCGCTTCCGCTCGCGGGCGGTGATATTGGCCAGTGGACACTCAGGAAAGGATGTCTATCAGATGCTCTCGAATGCCGGTGGGGCGCTGCAGGCCAAGGGTTTCGCTCTCGGCGTGAGGGTCGAGCATCCGCAGGCGCTGATTAATCGCTCGCAGTATCGCGGGGCTTGGCGCAGTGGCTATCCTACCGCGGAATACTCTTTCGTGCAGCAAGTTGACGGTCGCGGAGTGTTCTCCTTCTGTATGTGTCCCGGTGGGGTTTTGGTGCCTTCGTCGACGGAGCCGGGCACCGTGGTCCTGAATGGTATGTCGAATGCTTCGCGCAGTTCTTTCTGGGCCAATTCCGGTGTGGTCGTGCAGATCGAACCGGAGGACGTACCGGGCGATTCGGAATTCAGGCTGCTGGATTTTCAGATGGCGGTCGAGCGCGATATGTACACCTGTGCGAGGAGTCTTTCCTCCGCCGATTCCAATCCGCTGACGGCCCCGGCGCAGCGAATGGTCGATTTCTGCAAGGGACGTCTTTCGCAGAGCCTGCCACGTACATCCTATCACCCTGGCGTCGTGAGCGCACCTCTTCATCTGGCCCTTCCTCCTATGGTCGCCACCAGACTTCAAAAGGCCTTCCCGAAAGTAAAAATCGGAGGGTACTACACTAACGAGGCACTCCTTCTGGGAGTTGAAAGCCGCACTTCGTCGCCCATACGTATCCCACGCGATGTAGAAACCCTCGAATACGTCAGTATGCCCGGCATTTATCCTTGCGGTGAAGGCGCAGGCTACTCCGGCGGCATCGTCTCCTCCGCCATCGACGGCATCCGCGCCGCCCTCGCGCTCGCGAAGAAGTAATCCGTTTCCACCTAAGGTGATTCACGTCGTCACCTAAGAGCCTCCCGTCCGGCCAAATGGCCTTTTCACCGGATGAAACGGTGTTTTAGGCCCTCCCGTCCGGCCAAAACCCCGTTTCGGTGGACGGAATTGCCTTCAGCAAATTCACTTTGGCAGCCAATGTGCCACAGAACGCGTATATCGGCATCTCCCTGCCAAGGTGGAGCTAAAAAAGTCTCACTTTGGCAAGCCCCCATTAACAGAGTGCACTCTACGCTGTCCTCCTTGCCAAGGTGAATTGGCGGAGCTCCTGCGAGCGCCAAGCCATAATTAAAGATGACGAAATATTAGGGCGTTGCTATCAATAGTTGTTTATTTCAATAATAATTCTCAACTTTGACATATGGTGACCATTGGGTCCTATTGACTTTTATTATGAACGCTTCGAAGGATTAACCTTTGAAACTTAAATAGTTATTAATATGAAAAATTCAAAAGCGCGACAAATGCTTGTAGATTCTCACATTAAAATTATCAAAATTGATAACTTTACATTATATTTGCATGAAAAATAATGAAATGTTAACGATTGAATATGCTGATGAAGCTATTGAATCATTGGTAAAGTATCATAAGAGTGACGATAAGCGATATCGTAAATTGAAGAGCAATACTAAGTTTCTTAATGATCTTGACAAGGTTATGTCTCTACTTCGTGTGGTTGGCAACACATCGCAATTGGCATATTTCGGCCAGCTTCATTATGAGAAACTTAAGTATGAGCTCTCCGGAAAAAGTAGTGTAAGAATAGGATATAATACAAAATACCGACTAATTTTCGAAGAATTTGATTGCGGAATTCGTATCAGTTTAATTGAAATTAATGAGCACTATGATGACAAATGAAATGAACAATACACCATTTAGGGCCGTTCATCCTGCAGAAATCATCAAGGAGGAGATTAAAGCACGGTCTATGACCCAGAAAGAGCTTGCCGAGCGGATGGGGATGAAGCAGTCCAATCTTTCGAGATTGCTAAAAGGGGAGAACATAACGGCAACTGTGGCACAAAAGCTTGAGGATGCACTTGGCATTCCTGCGGAGATTTGGGTAAGACTTCAGGCAAATTATGATAAGGATGTCAAAGCCGTCGCCACACGAGACGAAAATGAAAAGGTAGCTATCGATACGGAGAAGATGCTATCAAATATGTTGAACCTTCCCGAGCTTTACAGAAGGCTTGACATTAATGTAGCTTTGTTTATACAAAGTAAATTGGCCATTCTTGAAGAAAGGCTCGGTTTCAATCCCGTTGAAATCGGGGATAAAGATTTCGCACGACAGTTCAGTTGCAATTATAAAAAGAGTGATAAGTTAGGGGTGGATGAGAAGAACCAAACCACTTGGCTCACTCTTGCATATATAAAATCAAGAGAAAACGCTCCGGATGGTGTGTTTGTGTATGGAAATGCTATGAGGGCTGCAATTGAAATATCTGGCATGGTTCATAAGGGAAATCTTTCCGAAAAGGGAATAAAAGAAATATTGGGAAAATATGGTATTGCATATTCGGTAGTACCGAAGCTGGAGAAAACTCCGATAGACGCGGCTTCTATGAAAATAGGGGAATACCCCGCCATAATTACAACGCACCGCTATAACGATATGAGTAGGCTCGTATTTAATGTGCTTCACGAATTGGGTCATATTGAGAAGCATATGTACAGCTCTGTCGGAGATGTTTTCGTCGCGACTGGCGAGACATATCCTTCTGAC
The DNA here is from genome assembly GCA_900546445.1 of uncultured Bacteroidales bacterium. Classification (GTDB taxonomy): domain Bacteria; phylum Bacteroidota; class Bacteroidia; order Bacteroidales; family UBA932; genus Cryptobacteroides. The sequence goes on from URCV01000002.1 coordinate 21,926, forward strand.
GATCCTAAAGAGAAGGAAGCTAATGTTTTCGCCCAAAATATGTTGATTGAGGAGGCAGTATGGAATAAGATGATGCTTAGTGGCGTGACAAGCCTTCGGATGGGAAATATAGTTTCACGCTTGAAGGAGCTTTCTAAAGAAAACCATCTTGATCCCAATATAGTAATCTGGAGGTATAAGTTCGAAAGTAACAACTATCAATTGCGCGGTACTCGGCCGGTTCCTATTATATAACACTTGAATCGGTTATTACGGCCGCCTGCAGCTCTTCGTATCCGGCAACGCCAATGTTCAAAGTGCAAATTATTTGTATTTCGTGCAACGAATTACGAAAAGGCGCATCTATATTATATAGTAAACTAAGTAATTATTAAATAATAAAATTATGCGTCTTTTTGCTCTATTTACTTTTTTCGTCAGCCGAGTGTCTAACGCATTCCTTTTTCTGAAAGGAATCCACCCTCAGAAATCCATCACAAATCTTGCCTAATTTGTTTCTTAACAAATTATAGAACTTAATGCGAAAATTATTTGCGGCGGCTTGTGCCGTCTTTTTTTTGTGCTAAACTTGTCTGCGCAGACGAAAAAGTGTACGGTTTGGGAATCAATAACTTGTACTAACCCCTAGCTTCCGATTTCCGACAGTTCGAGCCATCTCATCTCCTTGAGGTCCTGCTCATCCTTGAGGGTCTGGTACTCCTGCGACGCCGCCTGCAGCTCTTCGTATCCGGCAGTTCCTCCGTTCATAAGGGCTTCCAGCGCACTGAGCCTGCCTTCTATTTCGGCCAATTCCGCCTCGAGCGCCTCCATCTCCCGCTTTTCCTTGAAGCTCAATTTGCGCGCCCTCTCCGTCTTCGGTGGGGCGACTTGTTTGGGAGCGGTGGCGGCCGAATTGGCCTTCTGCTCACTTAGGTAGTCCTTTAGGAATGAGCGGTATTCGGTGTAGCTTCCTATGAAATCCTTAAGCACTCCGTCTCCGCAGAACACGAACAGGTGGCTTACGAGCCTGTCCAGGAAATGTCTGTCGTGGGACACGATGATGAGCGTGCCCTCGAATTTGAGCAGGTACTCCTCGAGTATGTTCAGCGTCACGATGTCCAGGTCGTTAGTAGGCTCGTCGAGAATGAGCAGGTTAGGGTTCTGCATTAGTATGGTAAGCAGGTAGAGCCTTCTTTTTTCGCCGCCCGAGAGCTTGCTGACCTTGGTGGAAAGCATATCGTGCGGAAAGAGGAATTGGTTTAGAAGTCGGGTGTCCGGCACTATCTCCAGCACCGTCTCGTCCTCGTCGAAGGCCATTCCGCTCTGACGGTAGTATCCTATTTTCAGCGACTCTCCGCGCTCGATGCTTCCGGTCAGTGTGCCCCCTTCGGTGTCGGCTCCGGTCAGAAGCCCGAGGAAGGTGCTCTTGCCGGCGCCATTGGCCCCGACTATTCCGACCCTCTCGAAGCGCTGAAAGTTATAGGTAAAGTCGCGAAGGTAGCACTTGTCGTCGTAGAAGAAGGACAGGTGCTTGCAGTCGATGATTTTATTCCCGAGACGGCTTCCCTTGCCCAGTTCGTCCATCGAAATCTGCTGCTGGACATATACTTGCTCGCTGCGGTCCTTCAAATCCCAAAAGGCCTGCTTGCGATACTTGGCCTTTCCGCTCCTCGCACAGGGCGTGGCGTGCATCCACTCCAGCTCGCGACGCAGGATGTTTCGCACCTTGTCGGTTTCTGCGTTATAGTTCGTGATGCGCTCGTCGCGCTTGGTAAGGTAGTTCTCGTAGTCGCCCTTGTAGATGTAGATGGCTCCGTGGTCGAGCTCCATTATGGTGTTGCATACCCTGTCGAGAAAGTACCTGTCGTGGGTTACCATAAAGAGAGTGCAGCGTGAGCGCTTCAGGTAGGATTCCAAGTATTCTATGGCGTCGAGGTCGAGGTGGTTCGTCGGCTCGTCCATTATCAGGAAGTCGGCGTCGCGGGCGAGAAGCTGAGTGAGGGCCACCCTCTTCACTTCGCCTCCGGAAAGCTCACTCATCTTCTGCTCCGGCTTGAGGTGAAACTCGTCGAGGATCTTACGCGCCCTAAGTTCGTATTCGAAGTCGTCTTGCGGGAAGATTTGCTCGGCTATCGTGTTTTCGGGCTCGTAGTCGAACTCTTGCTTTAGAAAAGCTATGCGGACTTCCTTAAGGAAGCGAATGCTTCCTCCCGAGTCGGATTTGTCTTCGCCCGCGAGAATGCGCATAAGCGAGGTCTTACCCGTGCCGTTAGGCGCGATGAGTGCTATCTTGTCGCCTTCGTTTATGTTAAAGGCGATGTTTTCGAAAAGGACCTTGGGTCCGTATGATTTAGAAATGTTCTCTACTTGAAGAAATGACGGCATAGGCGCGAAATTACTAAATTTTCGTCAAGTAAGCGTTAAAAAAATAAGTTGGTAAAGATTTATGATGGATTTTCGAGGATAGATTTCTTTTAGAAGAAGGAGTGTGCTGGACGCACACGACTGATGAGAAAAGGAATATAGACCGAAAAGACGCAAAAAGATTATCAAGTTATTTTCTTAATGATTACTAAATTCTACTATAAGATTCAAAAGGGAGGGTCGGCACATCTTTTGATGATATTCGAGGCGTTTTTTACACTATATATAATATGACGAAAATTGAGGCAGCGATACAGGAGTATGCCGACTGGTGCTCGGCAATCGGAGTCGATACGCTCGAAAAACTCCGTAATGTAACGGAATCGGGAAGAATCATCCCCTTGATAAACCTTTGCGAGGCTCGGCAAGAGAGAAAATACGCCGAGATAGCTAATCAGATATACTGGAAGAGAGACGATTGCCGGATAGTTATGATGTCCGGCCCTTCTTCGAGCGGCAAGACCTCGTCTTCGCTTCGAATCGCCCAGCAGTGTCGTGTGTTGGGACTCACCCCGAAGGTAATAGAACTCGACAACTACTTCGTGGACAGGGAAAAGACCCCTCGCACAGAAAGCGGCGAGTACGATTTCGAGGCGCTTGGAGCCATGGATATAGCCTTTCTGGGAGAGCAGCTCGAAGCCCTGCTGAGAGGCGAGGAAATCGACCTCCCGAGGTTTGACTTCGTGAACGGCACTCGCAAGTTCGACGGGCGTAAGATGAAGCTCGTAAAGGGCGACATCCTCTTTATGGAGGGCATACACGCGCTCGACCCGGCACTTACCCCTACCATCGACACTGCCAAGTTCTTCAAGATATACATTTCTGCCTTGTCGGCACTGTCCGGCGGGCAAGAGGTGCACAATTCCACCACCGACAAGAGACTTCTGCGTCGAATCGTCAGGGACAACCGCACGCGCGGCATCTGTCCGGAAGAGACCATTATGCGTTGGCCGAACGTGCGCGAGGGCGAATTCAAATACATCTTCCCTTACGAAGAGAATGCCGACGTGGTCTTCAACTCTTCTACCCTGTACGACCTGCCGGTGCTCAAGCGATACGCACAGCCTCTGCTCGAGAAAATCGACCCGTCATCGCCTGCCTACGATAAGGCCAAGTCCCTTATGGATTTCCTCTCGCTGATAATAGCGCTGGACGATGAGCAGATCGCTGCCATCCCGCCTACCTCGATAATGAGGGAGTTCATCGGAGGCCAGATGCTCTATTAAGTTTTTTTTAATGATTACTAAATGCCAATTTGTCAGTGCCCCGCCCGGTGGCAAAGCTTTTGAGGAAATATACCATGTTTTAAACAGAATGGATTATGAGTAAAGATAAAATAAAGGCTGAAGAAGCCGAACAGGTTGAAAACAAGGAAGTTGAACCAGAAGCCAGGAAGGACGGAAAGGTAGAGAAGGAAGGGAAGAAGGAAGACGCTAAGATTAAGGAGCTTACTGACAAATTGTCTAAGGAGCACGACGACTACATCCGTCTTATGGCTGAGTTTGAAACTTTCCGCAGACGCAGCGCCGAAGAGCGGTTGACTATGGTTTCCACGGCGGCGGCAGATACCATTAAGGGACTGCTTCCTACGCTTGACGACTGCAAGAGAGCGCTGGAGATTCTCGACAAATCATCCGACGAAAGCGCTAAGGAAGGAACTCGCCTTATCTACGACAGCCTTCTCAAATACCTAAAGAGTAAGGGTCTGGAGGAGATAGAGGCTAAGGGAAAGGAATTCGACGTCGATTTTCATGACGCCGTAACCAAGTTCCCGGCACCATCCGAAGATATGAAAGGAAAGGTCATAGATGTGATTCAGACAGGATATTTACTTAACGGAAAAGTGCTCCGTTATGCGAAAGTAGTAGTAGGAGAGTAGTTTTATGGCAGATAAGAGAGATTACTATGAGGTGCTCGGGCTCGACAAGAGCGCCTCTGAAGACGATATCAAGCAGGCCTATAGAAAGGCTGCGCTTAAATGGCACCCGGATCGCTGGGTAAGCGGTACCGACGAGGAGAAAAAGACCGCGGAAGAGAAATTCAAGGAAGCTTCCGAGGCTTATTCCGTACTTAGCGATAAGGACAAGAAGGCCAAATACGACCAATTCGGCTTCGCCGGAGTGGACGGAGGCGCCGGACAGGACTGGAGTCACGGTTTCGGAAACCTTAACGATATTCTTAACAATATATTCGGCGGTGCCTTCGGTGGCGGCGGATTCTCAGGATTCAGCGGATTCGGTTTCGGTGGAAATTCCCAGGAGAAGAGAGTCGTTCGCGGACGCGACATCCGTACCCGTGTCTATTTGACGCTCGAGGAGATCGCAAGCGGATGCGTTAAGGAAGTGACCATCGAGAGAATGAGGCCTTGCCCTGACTGTAATGGTCGCGGTGCGGTGAATTCTGCCGATGTGAAGACCTGTCCTACCTGTAAGGGAGAGGGCCAAGTGTCACACGTGACTAATTCTTTCTTCGGAAGGAGCGTCTCCTATTCGGTATGTCCGCAGTGTAAGGGTACCGGTAAGGTAATTACGAATCCTTGTCGCAAATGTGGCGGAAGCGGACTCGTAAGGGTTAAGGAAAAAGTAAGCGTACGTATCCCGGCCGGAGTGGAAAGCGGAATGCAGCTCACTCTTCGTGGCGAAGGACATAGCGCACCTAATGGTGGCGTTAACGGCGACTTGCTGGTAGTAATAGAGCAGCTTGAACACGCGAAACTAAAGCGTGAGGGCGATAATCTGTTCTATACCAGAGTTATATCCATCGCCGATGCGGTACTTGGCTGTGAGATTATGATTCCTTGTCTGGACGGAGACTATAAGATGAAACTATCTGCAGGAACCCAGAGCGGTTACGTGGAAAAACTTCGCGGTAAGGGTATGCCATCCGTGAACGGATACGGAAAGGGCGATTTGTACGTGAAGATTCTCGTTTGGATTCCACGCAAGCTTAATAAGGATAACAAGCAGTTGTTCGAATCCTTGAGGGCCAGCGGCGAGGCGGATCCGGCTCCAAGCAGGGATGATAAGGCATTGTTTGAAAAAGAATCGAAGTATTTTTAAAAAATATTTTGCAGATTAAACAATTCTTACTATATTTGCAGTCCCAATTCGCAGCCTCTCGTTGAACGGTTCGGCGATGCTGCATATAAAAATTGTTTTTTGATATTATGGATGCAATTAAAATCGTAGAACAGGCATTTGCGCAGAATAAGGCTGCACAGTACCCGGAGTTCAAAGCTGGTGATACCATCACCGTAGTATATAAGGTAAAGGAAGGCGATAAAGAGCGTCTTCAGAAATTCAGAGGCGTAGTTATTCAGATTTCAGGTGCTACCCCATTTACCAGAACTTTCACAGTTCGTAAGGTAGCAAGCGGTGTAGGTGTTGAGAGAATTTTCCCTTACGAGTCACCATTCATTGACAGCATTGAACTTAATAAGGTAGGTAAAGTTCGTCGCGCACGCATCTTCTATCTCCGTGATCTTGCCGGTAAGAAGGCTCGTATCCGTGAGAAGAGAGCAGCTTCTACGAAGTAATATAACGGCGCCTTAGCTCAGCTGAATAGAGCATTTGACTACGGATCAAAAGGTCATAGGTTTGAATCCTATAGGCGTCACACGAAGGCCACTTCACATCGAAGTGGTCTTTTTGTGTTATATAGGGTATAATTTTCGTGGTAGAGATGGTTACATCTTCCTGTATTCAGACGGTGTCATACCGGTTTTCGTCTTGAAGAATCGATAGAACGTGGTCTGATTAGGGAAGTTTAGCTCGTAGACTATGCTCTTGATACTCATGTCGGAGTACTTGAGCAGGTTCTTGGCTTCGAGAATTACGAAGGAATCTATCCATTCGTGTGCAGATTTGCCACTTACGGTCTTTATGAGTTTCGAAAGATACTTAGGCGTAAGGAACAGTTTGTCTGCATAGAAGGATAGATTTCTTTCTTTTGTATGGTAGTCCCTTACGAGTTTCAAGAAGTTCTCGAATACGGCCTTCGAACGAATGGAACCTTCGTCCTGATTCTTTATGGCCTCCGTGACCCTGTTTCCCCAGAGGGCTCCCATAAGATAGAAAATGGAAGAAATCAGCGACGTGACGGATTCCTTAGTGTTAGGGATTTTCAGCTCCGATATCTCGTTGATAAGCGATAGGTAGCTCTTGCACAGGTTCTTTTCCTGTTCGCTAAGTACCACGCTCGGGTTTTCGAGCAGGTGAAGGCTCTCGTCGTAGAGCTTGTTGAAGTCGAAACGCGTGCTCGACATCAAGTCCGAAGATATGGCCACTACTATAAAATGCACCATCTCCTTTTCCTCTTTGCTGATGTTTGCCACCCTTACTATGTTACCCGGTGTGTATAAGAAGAGAGAGTTCTCCCTAACCGAAAATCTCTTTAAGTTTATTTCCAACTCGAAATGGCCTTCGATGCAGAAGAATGCCAAATATCCCCTGAATCTGCAGGGATATTTCATAATGTCCATCTCGGAGATGTAGCGCATCTCGGAGATGAAGAGGTCGTCTGACAATGTGTCATTGATGGAAGCCTGAGGGAATATAGCCCTCAGTTCCTTGATGTTTAGTTCGCGTGACTGTTCCATACCACATTTCCTTTATTTTTCACAAAACTACTCAAAAAACATTAAAAAGTCGCTTTTTTCTCCCTATTGTATATTTTTTGGTCGTTTTCGCTATACTAATATACTCCTATTTGGCGAGAAGTTTGAAAAAGTATAATGCCGTATTTTGAAAAATGATAAATAAAAATATATGATGAAAAAAATTATTGCTTCTATCTCAGCCATCTTGGTGTGCGCGACTTCACTGAATGTCCGTGCACAGCAAGTTCTCACTCTGGACGAGTGCAAGCAGATGGCTATCGAAAACAACAACGCTCTCAAGACAGCGCAGCAGAAAATCGAGATTGCGAACTACGATAAGAAGATCGCCTTCGCAAACTATTTCCCTAAGGTCAGCGCGACCGGTACTTATATGTACTCTTCCGAGGACATCAAACTTATAAGTGACGAATCCGCCGACAAACTCCAGAACATGGGAACAGGCGTTCAGAATAACATTACCGATGTAATGACATCTCTTATGAGCGACCCTGCCGTAATCAGCAAATATCTCACTGACCCGGCTTTCCAGAAGATGGTGAACACTTTGAAGGGCGCAGACATCGCTACTCCTATTAATGCCATCGGTGCTCAGATCGCAGAGGCTATGACTCTGGATATGCAGAATACCACGGCAGCCATCGTTTCAGTTCAGCAGCCTATCTTTATGGGCGGTAAGATCGTGGCATCGAACGCTATGGCAGAATATGCGAAGCAATTGGCCGAAAGCCAATATGACCAGGAATACAGCCAGGTCATCGTAGATATCGAGCAGGCTTATTGGCAGATAGTAAGCATCGCAGCGAAAAAACACCTTTCGGAGAACTATGCAGCTCTCCTGAAGCAGATGTCCGCAGATGTGGACGCTCTCATCGCAGAGGGCTACGCTACTCCGTCCGATGCTCTTACCATTAAGGTAAAGGCTAACGAGGCCGATATGCTCTACACGAAGGCTACGAACGGATTGGCACTGGCGAAGATGCTTCTTTGTAAGGAGATAGGCCTTCCTCTCGATAGCGAGATCGTCCTCGCAGACGAGAACTCGGAGGTCATCCCTACACCGGAACTCACCGAAGTCCTCACCGACGAGCAGGTTTATGCTGCAAGACCGGAAATCAGAAGTCTCGATTTGGCTAAGAAGATATACGACCAGAAAGTAACCATCGCGCGTTCAGACGCACTCCCTAAAGTGGCTCTTAGTGCCAATTACGTCATAACTAATCCAAATGTGCTGAACGGATTTCAAAACAATTTCGGTGGATTTTTCACTGCCGGCGTGATGGTTTCTGTGCCGATTTGCCACGGAGGCGAGAATATTCACAAGACTAACAAGGCTAAGGCCGAGGCGGCGCTTACACAATACAAGCTCGACGACGCTAAGGAGATGATTTCACTGCAGGTGGCACAGCTTCGCCAGCAGGAGAACGAGGCCTTCGAGAAACTTACCATGGCTCAGAGTAATCTGGCCAATGCCGAAGAGAATCTTCGCGTGGCCAATGCGGGCTGGAGCGAGGGTATGGTAGCATCGAGCGTGCTGCTTCAGGCTCAGACGGCTTGGCTTCAGGCTCATTCGGAATGCATAGAGACAGGAGTGGAACTCCAGATGTGCAGCGTACAACTTGCGAAAGCAGAAGGTAGAATAGTTAACGAATAATATAAAAAATAAATATCATGGAAAATACACAGAAAAAAGGCAACCTTCTTTTAGGAATCATCGTTTTGGTTGCACTTATCGCAGCAGTTGCTGTTCTTGGAATTATCTTCTCTAAACCTAAGGAGGCATTGGTAACCGGTGAAGCTCAGGCTGCCGAGTACAGAATCTCCGGAAAGGTCCCTGGACGTATTGAGGCTTTCTATGCCGCTGAAGGTGACGTAGTTCGTAAGGGCGATACCCTCGTGCTCATCGACTCTCCTGATGTAAGGGCCAAATTGGCACAGGCCAATGCCGCATACAGCGCAGCAGTGGCTCAGCGCAACAAGGCTAACAAGGGTGCACGCGAAGAGGAAATCGCAGGTGCTTACGAACTTTACCAGAAGGCTCTCGTAGGAGAGGACATCTGCAAGAAGACTCTCGACAGGGCTACCCGTCTGCACGAGCAGAACGTGATCAGCGACCAGAAGTTCGACGAGGCCAAGGCTCAGTACGATGCTGCAGTGGCTACGTCACAAGCTGCCAAGTCTCAGTACGACATGGCCGCAAAGGGTGCTCGCGAAGAGGATAAGGCTGCTGCCATCGCATTAGTGGACAAGGCTAACGGCGCAGTCATGGAGGTCAAGTCTTACCTTTCGGAGCTCAAGCTCACTTCTCCTGTCGACGGCGTCATCTCGGCTCGCTATCCTCATCAGGGAGAGCTCGTAGGTACTGGTTCACCTATTATGACGGTTACTGACCTTTCGGATATGTGGTTCACATTCAACATCCGCGAGGACAAGCTCCACAGCGTGAAGAATGGTACCGTGCTCAAGCTTAGCATCCCTGCACTTGACGGAAAGGTAATAGAGGCTCGCGTAAACTACATCGCAGTTCGTGAAAGCTACGCTACCTGGCGTGCAACTAACGAGACCGGCGAGTATGATGCCAAGACATTCGAAGTTAGGGCCGTTCCTACGTCTCGCGTAGATGGACTTCGCCCAGGCATGACAGCTATTGTAGTTAAATAATGATCCGAACTCGTATGAAAGGTTTTATAAATGTGATGCGGCGAGAGTTCGGGATAATACGCCGCAATCCAGTCTATCTTCTCGGATCGGTGGGAGTCATGGTGGTCTCGTGTCTGTTCTATCTGACTTTCTTTAAGGCCGGACTGCCGGACTCCCTGCCAATCGGAGTCGTCGACAACGACAACACTTCGCTTTCGCGAAATTTCTGTCAGCAGCTTGACGCCACACAGCTCGGAAAGGTAGTTTATTTCGATGATTTCGAGTCGGCTCGTGACGCTATGCAGACTGGACGCGTAACATCGCTGTGCGTGATCCCGGAGCATATGAGCGAAGATGTCTATGCCAATCGCCGTCCGGTCTTCACTTACTATGTGAACTCGCTTTATATGATAGGCGGCGCATTGAGCTACAAGGATATCCTGACTATGGTAACACTCACTGGAGGAGCCGTTCAGCGCGAAGTCCTTCGGGCCAAGGGATACAGTGAGGGGCAGATCATGGGGCTTATTCAGCCAATTGTGGTGGACGAGCATAAGATCGGTAATTCGACTACGAACTATGGCGTCTATCTTAACAATATCATTCTTCCCGGGCTTCTTCAGCTGAGTATCATATTCGTGTTGATTTACGCATTGGGCTCTGAGCTTAGGTACAAGACTTCGAAGAAGTTGATGGAAGAGGCTGAAGGCTCGATAATGGCTGCGGTATTAGGTAAATTGGCGCCTTATATGTTGATATACACGTTCCTGGGTCTTGGACTCGACTTCCTGATGTTCGGGGTGTGCGGGTACCCATTGGCCGGAAACATAGGGAATATGATGCTGGGCATGCTGGCTCTGGTCCTGTCAAGCGCAGCAGTCGCCGTGGGATTGATAAGTCTCTTCCCGATACTGCGTTATGCACTTAGTCTGGCAGCGCTCTTTACCATATTGGCATTCTCCTTCTCAGGATTTACCTTCCCGGTGGAGGCTATGCCTGCGGCGCTTCAGGGAATATCAGTTCTCTTCCCGCTAAGATTTTATTATCTGTTCTATGTTCAGGAGGCCATTTTCGGAACCGGCATAGGCGGATGGTGGCAGTATATAGTTTGTATGCTTTTGTTCCTAGTCATTCCTATCCTTACTTCGGGAAGACTCAAGAAAGCGTATGTTAATCAGAATTACCAGTTATGATAAAGGAATTAAAAAGAATATTTTCCGATTCTTATGTCTTGATAATCTTTCTGTTGGGAGGTCTTATCTATCCTCTCATATACGGATTGGTCTATCACGGAGCTACGGTGGACGAGATGCCGGTGGCAGTAGTGGACTTGAGCCAAAGCTCGGATTCACGACGCTTCATCCAGAAGCTCGATGCTACCAGGGAGCTGGACATAGCATATAAGTGTGCATCTATGGAGGAGGCAAAGAATCTTATGCAAGAGCGTAAGATTCACGGGGTAGTGCTTTTCCCGCAAGACTACGACACGCGTCTGGCGAATATGGAGCAAGCTACCATCTCTACTTATGCCGATATGGCGAGCTTCCTTTATTATAAGGACATTACGATGGCTGTGAACCACGTTATGCTGGACGAGATGAAACACATCGAGACCACTCGTTACGCAGCCATGGGAATGACGGATGAGAGCATCGCACAACTTGTGGAGGCGATACCTGCAGAGGAGAGCATCCCATTCAATACCAACTTTTCATTCCTGATTTTCTTCCTTTCAGCCGCATTGATTCTGGTGGTTCAGCAGACTATGTTCTACGGTGTCAGCGTAATGAACGGCTCTATGCGCGAAGGAAACGCCACTCACGACGGCTCGCTTGTAGGACGCGCTGCAGCTTATGCATTGATCTATATAGGCATTTCCATCTACTGTCTTATGATTGTGCCGTTGATATTCGGTATGCCTCAGAGAGGACTTATGCTCGACCTGCTCGTGCTTATATTCTTCTTCATCATTACCTGCGTAGCGTTTAGCTTCACCTTCAGTAGATTCGTACACCACAGGGAAACGGTATTCGTAGTGCTGCTCTTCATGTCGTCCATCTGTCTTTTCGTAAGTGGATGCGTATGGCCGGTAAGCTCTTTCCCTACATTCTGGAAGGCATTCTCATACATTTTCCCTTCTACCTTTATGATTCAGGGATTCAACAACGTGAACAATGCCGCTTGTACCCTGGCGATGATTCGTCCTCAGATTCTCGGGCTCGTATGCCAATTCGCTTTCTATAGCATTACGGCATTTATGATGGATATCAGTGAACGAAACCATTATCACTCAAAGGTTCACGAGCGTCTTGAAGAGTTTAGGGAAGAACTTTTTTCATAACTTTTAAAAAATCGAAGGCACGCCATTATGTTTGTTAGAGAATGTGGGCGTGCCTTCGTTAAAATTATGTGGTTAATACTTTAGCAAGGTGCGGCGAGAGAACCTCGGCCGCTTTTGCGAAATTACCACATTATGTATGTCGCGTCAACCAATCCTCGTTTTACAATGTAAACTTTTGGTTGACATTCATCATTTACTGTTGTCTGTTTATGAAGCAGTCTATGGTGTTTTCCATAAGAGAGCAGATGGTCATGGGGCCTACGCCTCCCGGAACCGGGGTAATGACGCTCGCGACTTCCTTCACTGCTTCGAAATCCACGTCTCCGCAGAGCTTTCCGTCCTCTCCGTGGTCTATACCCACATCGATTACCACAGCGCCCTTCTTCACCATATCGGCCGTGATGAAACGCGGCTTGCCTACCGCTACCACCAGAATGTCGGCCTCGCGGGTGATTTCGGCCAATCCTACCGTGTGCGAGTGACATATCGACACCGTGGCATTCTCGTTCAGAAGGAGTTTCGAGGTAGGAAGACCTACGATGTTACTTCTACCCACGACCACGGCACGTTTGCCTTCTATCTGCACGTTCGCCGCCTTAAGTAGCCTGATGATGCCTCGGGGAGTGCACGGTACGCAATACTGCGGGTTCGTCTCCGGCTCGGTGCGACGCCTCCAGAGCGCAGCCACGTTCTCCGGATGGAATCCGTCTACGTCCTTTTCGCGAGCGATGGCATAGAGAGCCTTCAACTCGTCGATGTGCGCAGGAAGTGGAAGCTGCACCAATATGCCGTCCACACCCTCATCTTCGTTCAAGAGCCTGATTTGTTCCAGCAGCGCCTCTTCGGAAGTCTCTGCCGGCAAATGTATGGTACTGTTTTGAATGCCAATCTTTTCGCACGCCCGGCCCTTATTTCTGACATAGGTGGCGCTGGCTGGGTCATCTCCCACGAGGACTACGGCCAAATGTGGCACGCGCCCATATCTGGAAGGAAAAGTCGCTACTTGCACGGCAAGCTGCGACTTGATATTGTCCGATAATTCTTTTCCGCTTAAAATCACGCTGCGAAGATAGCAAAATATTTTGTATCTTCGTAGGTTAAATGGATTATAAATATGAGAGTACTTCGACTAACTAATACGAAAAGCCATCAAAAAGAGGTTTTCAAGCCGATTAACCCAGGACGAGTGGGAATGTATGTATGTGGGCCTACTGTTTATGGAGATGCACATTTGGGACACGCCAGGCCTGGAGTGACCTTTGACGTGCTTTTCAAACTCCTTCAGCATCTGGGCTATAAGGTAAGATACGTGCGTAACATCACCGACGTGGGGCACCTCGAGCACGACGCCGATTCGGGAGAAGACAAAATTTCGAAGAAGGCAAGACTCGAGCAGCTCGAGCCTATGGAGATAGTGCAGACCTATACCTTTAGATATCACGAGGCTATGCGTGAGCTTAACGTAGCTCCTCCTAGCATTGAGCCACGTGCGAGCGGACACATCATAGAGCAGATAGAGGCCGTAAAGGGGATTCTCGCCGCCGGCTATGCCTATGAAAGTAACGGAAGCGTCTATTTCGACGTAAGAAAATATAACGAAGACCATCACTACGGAGTGCTCAGCGGAAGAAACCTGGACGATACTCTCGAGGGTACGCGTTCTCTCGACGGACAGAGCGACAAGCGCGCTCCTTACGATTTCGCGCTTTGGAAAAAGGCTGAGCCGGAGCATATTATGCATTGGCCGTCACCGTGGAGCGAGGGCTTCCCGGGATGGCATCTGGAATGCTCCGTGATGGGCGAGAAGTATCTGGGCGAGGAATTTGACATCCACGGAGGCGGAATGGACCTTATGTTCCCTCATCACGAATGCGAGATAGCGCAGAACGTGGCTTGCAGGGGAGTGGAAGGCGTTCATTACTGGGTTCATAATAATATGATAACCATCAACGGCCAGAAGATGGGAAAGAGTTTGGGTAACTTCATCACCCTCCCGCAGATGTTCAGCGGCGAGCATCCTAAGCTCACTCAGGCCTATAGCCCTATGACAGTCAGGTTCTTCATCCTTCAGGCACACTATCGCGGTACCCTCGACTTCTCTAACGAGGCTCTCGCCGCAGCGCAGAAGGGTTTTGAGAAATTGATGCAGGCGTCTCGCGCCCTCTATGAGATGGCGGGTCGCAAATGCCCTAATTACGAATACGGCAGTTTGCTTTCGACAGTGGCTCCTGACGTGTGCAAGGCTACTTCGCCTGAGGTTAGAAGCATCTTCGAAGGCGTATACGACACTTTATGCGACGATATGAACACTCCTGGCACTTTGTCGTTCCTTTTCGAGGCGGTGAAGCTCATTAACGGAGCGAAGGCCGGGACGGTCAGATTGGCCCAGGAAGATCTGGATACTCTCGTGCAGTTGTTCGACGACGTGGTGTTCGGCGTGCTTGGCCTGAAAGACGAGGAAGGCTCAGGGTCTAACACCGAGGTCATCGACGGGCTTATGCAGATGATTTTCGAGCAGAGGGCAGCGGCCAAGGCGAATAAGGATTGGGCTACGTCCGACCATATCCGCGACACTCTTAATAAGCTCGGCATAAAGGTAAAGGATACTAAAGACGGTGCGGAATGGAGCCTGTAAAGTTAGTCAGCTGGAATGTAAATGGTCTCAGGGCCGTAGCGGGAAAGGGTTTCGCGCAGATTTTCGACGAGCTCGATGCCGATTGCGTGTGCCTTCAGGAGACTAAGCTTCAGAAGGGTCAGATAGACTTGGAATTCTTAGGATACACTTCTTACTGGAACTACGCCGACAAGCCGGGCTATTCCGGCACGGTCATCTATACCAGAAAGCCGGTTCTTTCGGTGAGTTATGGCTTGGGAATCGACGAGCACGACCACGAGGGTAGGGTAGTTACGGTCGAATTCGAGGATTTCTATCTGGTCAATGTCTATGTCCCTAATTCTCAGGACGGACTAAGGCGTCTGGATTACAGGATGAATTGGGAAGATGCCTTCCGCGGATTCGTAAAGTCCCTGGAGAGTAAGAAACCTGTCGTGGTGTGCGGCGACATGAATGTGGCTCACGAGGAGATAGACCTCAAGAATCCGTCTACGAACCACTTCAATGCAGGATTTTCCGACGAGGAACGTTCGAAATTCACGGAGCTTCTCGGCTCGGGATTCATCGACACTTGGCGTTTTCAGCACCCGGACGAGGTGAAATATAGCTGGTGGTCTTATCGTGGAGGTGCCCGTTTCAGGAACGCAGGCTGGCGTATCGACTATTTTTTGGTGAGCGAAAGCCTTAGGGAGCACATCTTCTCGACAGAGATTCTTAACGACATAGCGGGTTCGGACCATTGTCCTGTAGTGCTATGCCTTAAATAGCCCCCAGCACGGCTTCTACATCCGGCTTTTCGCCGGTCATAAGTTCATATCCCAGAATCGCTTGTAATTTAAGCCAAGTGGTTCCCGGGATATATTCTTTTATACCCGGCAGGGCGTCGCAGCACGGCGTCTTGTAATTAGCCTCTATGAGTTTGCGGCATCTTATATGTTCCAGGCCCGGAGCATAGCGTGGAAGCGTACATACCACCACATCCGCATCGAGTGGCTCTGCCAATTCGTCGTGATGCCTTAATGAAGGTTCCACCCCGAGTGCGCGGGCTGCGGAAAGGGCTGCTTTCCCGGCGCCTCCGCCGCCTATCACCAGAACGCTTTCCGCCCCGCGGAGCATCTCCTTCAGAGCCAGAAAATCGGAGTTGTAGGCCTTTATGCCCGATTCCTTCACCAATATGTTAGCCGCGCCGCATTCGCGCACCTCCTCGGAGAGTGAGTCGCATAGCTGCAGTGCCGCGCTCTTGAACGGTGCCGTGACGTTAATCGCCCGAAATGGCTCCCTTCGGAACCTGTCTGCCACTACTTCGAAGTCGGGCGATTCCAGCAGTTCATATGGCCAATTCCCGTGATAGGCCGCATCGAAAAGACGCGGGCTCAGCGAGTCCGCAATGGGGTAGCCTGCCAGTCCGAACTTAATCATTTCTCTGACGTACTGCTTCGAATAATAATATGGCTGCGCTTACCGACACGTTAAGAGAGTCGATTCTTCCCAGCATAGGGATTCTTATGTGGGCGTCGGCCGCCTTTCTCCATACGTCGCTAAGGCCGGTGGACTCGGTCCCCATCACTATGGCCGTGCCGCATTTCATATCGGTGTCGTAGTAGAGACGGGAGTCTTGGAGCTGCGCCGTAAGTATCTGTATGTGGCGTTTCTTCAGAAAGTCTATGCATTCCGAAGACTCACACGCCACGCAAGGCACGGTGAAGATGCCTCCTACGCTGCTGCGTATGAGATTAGGGTTATAGAGGTCCGTAAGAGGGTCGCATACTATGAGGGCGTCGGCCCCTGCCGCATCGGCGCTTCTAAGGACCGCTCCCAGATTACCCGGCTTCTCCACGCTTTCCAGGACTGCGATGAGAGGATTTTCCTTAAGTCTGAGGTCTTCCAGAGTGTTATGAGGGGTGACCACTTCGGCGATTATGCCTTCCGTGCTTTCTCTATATGCGATTTTATTATATACATCCTCGCTTACTTCGTAGAGACTAGTTTCGCCGTCGAGCTTGGTGAGAATGTCGGTATCTTCGCCTTTCCCTAAGAATGAAGGGCAATAGAACACTGAATCTACCTTCAACCCGGCTTCCATGCAATGCCGTAGCTCTCTTTTACCTTCAGTTACGAACAGCCCGCACGCGCGTCTTTCCGAAGATTTTTGCTGAAGAAGCGTAAGTTTCTTTATTTTAGGGTTTTGTGAACTTGATATGAAAAAAGTCGTCATACAATGAACAATTTCCTGCAAAAATACTTATATTTGTATAAAATGTGGCTAAAATTATTAAACATATTTTAATTAACAGTAAAATGAAGAAATTAATTCTTTGCCTTATTGCCGTAGTCGGTATGGGGATCGCTGCTTCAGCAGCAAACTATTCAATTGACGAGCAGGGAATCGACGCTATGATCGAGAACGCTGTAGAGGTTACACCTATGTCTATGGAATCATCTGCTTCTGACTTGCAGTCTCCTACCATCAAATTCGGTGGAGCCCCTAGTCCGGTTGTCGCTTTCGTACTCTCACTTGTTCCTGTAACAAGCTGGCTCGCAGTTCACCGTATGTACATGGGAACATCTGCTCTCGCAGTTATCCTTAACATCGTAACAGGTTGTGGCTTCGGTATCGTTTACGTAGTCGACTGGGTTTGCCTGTTGATGGGTGTAATCGATAACAATATCAGCCAGTACTGCAACAACGGCCGTTGGTTGATGTGGGCTGACATCATCTAGTATTGAATAAAAGCAAACACATACTTCTCGCCCTCTTTATCCTTTCGCCCGTTTTAGGTTTCGCGCAGAGACGCGTTTCAGCGGATGTCGAAGTAAAGACTTTGGTCGGGAATAATGTAACTACAGTTACCAAAAGCGTCTATTGTTCCAACAATGGACGCTTGGTGACTTATTTCCATTCTCCTATGGAGTATATAATGGAAACTAACATCCTCGGAGAAAGCAAGATCTATTTTCCTAACACTAATGAGGTGTATGTGGATAACTCGGGTGCCATGAACGCGTCCGACGAATTGCTTTCGGTATTCCTTTTCGGAAGAATAGACGACTTGGGACTTTCTCTAGCGGGATATTCGCTTAAATCTACTGAAAGACTGGAAGACGGGCTCGTGAAGAAAACCTATTCGACCACCCGTAACAACCTTCCTCCTCGGGCAGAAATCGTGTATAATAAGGATTATCTCCCTATTTACAGCGCCACGCTCACCGAAGACGGGCATCCTACCGTCAAGGTGTATTATTCGAAATACGATTTGGTAGGATACACCCCATTCCCATATCGAAGCACTGAAGTCATCTATAATTCCCAGAAGGACTCTACTATCATTCGCACCATCTATTCCGACATAAAGCTGGACGGAAACGATGCGATGTTCGATTTCAGTGTACCTCAGAATGCCAAGCCTTTGGATATGTCGGCCGCAGCGCAGAAGAAATGAAACGTCGTAAGTTAATAGTCGTATCTTCTCTTCTTTTGTGCTCGAGTCTTGTCGCATTTTCACAAAATTCTCGATTTACGCCTTCTTATTCGGAATATTTCACTCAGGCCTTGAAGGAAAAAGGGCCGGTTACGGCCGTATTGGCCACTCTCGACAGAAGAGTGAGGGACACGCGGGTAGGATGGGCGAGTTGTCACTATTTTAGGGAAGACGGGCGCATTCACGAAGATTTCTTCGGCCCGCTCGACGTGCCTTACCATAAGACGCAGGTATTCGATTTCTCTTCCATTCAGCCTGTGGAGGGGTATAGGCCTATGTCCGAGGACGAGGAATTCATCAAATACCTTCTGGGGAATAATCTTTCAGGCGATGCCGTGTGGTATCTGCACGGAACGGCCTTCGCTCCTTCCGATACCCTGGACTATTATAAGGGAGTGTCTCTCTATACGGCAGGGGGGCTCGAGCAGGCATCCGCTTCGTTCGAGAAGGTAGATGCACAATCGATTTACTATACGCCCTCCGTCTATTTCGACGTGGTGTGCAAGTCTTATCTTAAGCAATACGACGAAGCCGCGAAGCGACTTATGGAATATAAGGGGCCGGACGACGAACTGAAAAACTACGAGTTGGCAGCCTTGTCGCTTCTTCGTGACGATAAGGGAGGCTATGAAAGATACAGCGAGGCCTTTTCCTATAACCAATACGCCTTGGGCGACGGGGAAAAGGTGTTCGACAGGATTTACAAGGAGAGGTTCGTGGACAAGGGCAAGTCAGCGTGGTTGGCGGCAGGTCTTTCTGCCATAGTTCCGGGACTTGGCAAGATGTACGTGGGGTGTTATGGAGAAGGTGCGGCTTCGTTGCTTCTAGGAGCTTCCTTTACTGGATTTGCCGTGGAGAGTTGGGTGAAAAACGGTGGAAAGGACTGGCGTACCATTCTATTTACTGCAGCGGCTTCTCTTCTTCACTTGAGTAACATATACGGCAGCTATATCTCTGTCGGAATTTATGATAATTATTTGAAAGATGCTCAAAATCAAACGATTGTTTTTAATATTCACGTTCCTGTGCGTGCATTTTTCAAGTAGTGCCCAGACTGTCGTGAACCCTATGCTGGAGGCTTCCCTTTGCGAAAGGGATGCTTTCTATGCGGGTAATCCGGTAGAGTATAACGATGCCCTGCTTCGTAAGGCCGAGATTCAGATGCAGCAGGGGCTCTATGCCGATGCCCTTCATTCTATGGAGCGACTGAGAATGTACTCCATACCTGCGGCTAAAAGAAAGGAAATAGGTTTTAAAAAGGCTTATGCAGCCTATCTTAAGGGCGATTACGACTTGTCCTTTTCCTATCTTCAGGAGTCGGACTTCGAAGTGCCTTACACTGAGCCTAAAAAGAAGAGCGAAGCTCTGGCTATGGCGCTCACCTTTCTCGTTCCTGCAGGATTTCTCTATGCGGAAGATGCTCCGGGAGCCGTGGAATACACTGCCTTGAATGCTCTCGCCATAGCCGGAATTATCTATCAAGTGTCTTCGAAGTGCTATGTCAGCGGTCTTCTGGGAGGTGCCATGGCCCTGAACCTGACCTTTATGGGGGCACAAGAAAAAGTTGCGCTCCTTATTCAGAAGCGCAACTCCATTATCTTAAAAGAATCTAAGCGTTCGGCTCTTTCTTCGTTTTTTCAGGCCTCATCTGAGGGAAGAACAGAACGTCCTGAATAGTTGATTGGCCGGTCATAAACATAGTCAGACGGTCAATTCCCATTCCAAGTCCTGAGGTAGGAGGCATTCCGTATTCGAGCGCGCGCACGAAGTCCATATCGATGTACATAGCCTCGTCGTCGCCCTTGCTCTTGAGCGCAGCCTGCTCCTCGAAGCGCTCCAGCTGGTCGATAGGGTCGTTAAGCTCCGAGTAGGCATTGGCCAATTCCTTACCATTCACGAAGAGCTCGAAACGCTCCGTCAGTGAGCTGTCGTCGCGGTGGCGCTTTGAAAGAGGGGACATCTCGACAGGGTAGTCGGTCAGGAACGTAGGCTGGATGAGCTTGCTCTCGCAGTATTCGCTGAAGATGGCGTCGATGAGCTTGCCCTTTCCGAACGAAGGCTCCACTTCCACGTGAAGCTGCTTGCAGACCTCGCGAAGCTGCTCTTCGTTCATTCCCTTCACGTCCACTCCGGCATATTCCTTAATGGCGTCGAGTATAGGAAGCCTGCGGTAAGGACCTGCGAAGTCCACCTCGTTTTCGCCTATCATTACCTTAGTGGTGCCGTTTACTGTGATGGCTATCTTCTCGAGGAGTTTCTCGATGAATCCCATCATCCAGATGTAGTCCTTATAGGCTACGTAGATTTCCATACAGGTAAACTCAGGATTGTGGGTCTTGTCCATACCCTCGTTACGGAAGTCTTTCGCGAACTCGTACACTCCGTTAAATCCACCGACTATCAATCTCTTGAGGTAAAGCTCGTTAGCGATACGAAGATAGAGAGGAATGTCCAGAGCGTTATGGTGAGTGATGAATGGACGCGCCGTAGCACCTCCCGGAATGCTCTGAAGGATAGGGGTCTCCACTTCAAGACACCCTGCCTCGTTAAAGTATTCGCGCATAGTGGCGATAATCTTCGCCCTCTTTATGAACACGTCCTTTACTGACGGATTAACGACGAGGTCCACATATCTCTGGCGATATCTCATCTCCGGATCGGTGAATGCGTCGAATACCTGTCCGTCCAGCTCCTTTACGATAGGAAGCACGCGGAGCGACTTGCTCAAGAGGGTGAGTTCCTTAGCGTGGATGCTGAGCTGACCTGTCTGGGTATAGAATGCGAATCCCTTGATTCCTATGATGTCACCTATGTCGAGGAGTTTCTTCCACACGGTGTTGTACATAGTCTTGTCCTCTCCCGGGCATATCTCGTCTCTCTTTACATAGATTTGGATGCGTCCGCTTGCGTCCTGAAGCTCACCGAAAGAAGCGGCGCCCATAATGCGCCTGCTCATGATGCGTCCGGCGATGCACACGTCCTGGAAGTTGCCTTTCTCCGGGTCGAACTCCGCAGCTATCTGTGCTGCATTTGCGTTTACCGGATACTGTGCTGCAGGATAGGGCTCTATCCCCAATTCCTTTAATTTCGCAAGTGACTCCCTGCGAATGAGTTCTTGTTCACTGAATTCCTGTATCATAGTCTTTTATATTATTTCTTCGTGTCTTTCCTTAATGTCCTTTATTCTAATCTGGATGTTGCTGTTACCCCTGAAGTAGTTCTCCACCAGCGAATAGCATACATCGAACGGATTACCTTTCCTGATATACTCGAAATATTCGTCCATATTGAACGCTATGGCCGGAATGGTCACCGAGTAGTCCTGCTGGATGAGGTCCAGTTTCAAGTGCTTCCCGCCTGCGCCCACTCTCTTTCCCTTGCCTTCGTCGTAGACTTCCTCCGTCATAAACACCGGATTCGTGTTTCCCGGGCCGAAAGGCTGGAATTGTTTCAGTATGCGGAAGAACTTCGGAGTGATCTGGTTGAGATTTATCTTTGCGTCGATTTCCACGACCGGGGTAAGGAGTTGGTCGTTAATCTTTCCGTCGACGAATTCGTCCATTCTGCGCGCGAACTCATTTACGTTCTCTTCCTTCATCGTGAGCCCCGCCGCATACATGTGCCCACCGAAATTCTCCAGCAAGTCGGCGCAGCTCTCTATCGCCGAATACAGGTCGAATCCCTGTATACTACGCGCCGAACCCGTTACGAAACCGTTTGATTTAGTGAGGACTACGGTAGGCTTGTAGAATGCCTCGACCAGTCTTGACGCCACGATTCCCACCACGCCCTTGTTCCATTTCGGATTATAGACGATGGTCGTGTTCTTCGATGCCAATGCGCCCCCGCCTTCCACCATTTCCAGTGCCTCCTGCGTAATCTCGCGGTCTATGCTCTTGCGCTCGTTATTATTCTTGTTAATCTGCTCGCCTATCTTCATCGCCTCCTTAGCATCCTGTGCAGTAAGGAGTTGCACGGCCAATCGACCCGTGTCTATTCGCCCCGCCGCATTGATTCTCGGGCCTATCTTGAAGACTATGTCGTCTATCGTCACGTGACCGGGTTCGAGCGGTGCGCAGATTTGTATCATCGCGGCCAATCCCTTCCTCGGATTCTCGTTGAGAATCTTGAGTCCGTAGTAGGCCAGCACCCTGTTCTCGTCCACCATGCTTACCAAATCGGATGCGATGCTCACGACCAGCAGGTCCAGCAGCGGCTTCAGCTCTTCGAAATCGATGCCGTACTTCGCGCTGTACGCCTGGGCCAATTTGAACCCGACCCCGCAGCCCGACAAATCGTCGAAAGGGTATTGGCAGTCTTCCCTCTTAGGGTCGAGCACGGCTACCGCGTTAGGTAGTATCTCGTCAGGGAGGTGATGGTCGCAGACGATGACGTCGATTCCGAAGGAATTGGCCAAGTCTACCTTATTTACGGCCTTGATTCCGCAGTCTACGGTGATGATGAGGGTCACTCCGGTCTGGTGGGCGTACTCTATGCCCTTCGTGGATACTCCGTATCCCTCGTTGTACCTGTCCGGAATGTAGAAGTCCACGTTCTTTGAGAATTTGGTGATGAAGCAGTAAAGGAGTGCCACGGCGGTGGTGCCGTCCACGTCGTAATCTCCATAGACCATTATCTTTTCGTTATTCACGATGGCCTCGTGCAGTCTTTCCACTGCCTTGTCCATATCGCGCATAAGGAATGGGTCGTGAAGGTTATTCAAGTCCGGACGGAAAAAGGCCCTGCTCTGCTCGAAAGTCTCTATGCCTCTTTTTACGAGGAGGTCGGCGAGCACCTTGTCTATGCCCACTTCCGTACTGAGACGTTCGACTTTTTCAGCATCAGAGGCTTCTTTTATTACCCATTTGCACTCTTTTGTCATCTAAATAGACTCCTTTTTTAACTTTTCAGCGGCTATTTGAGCCACTTCCCTTATAGTATAACCGTCGGTTCGTATGCTTATGGGCGCTTCTCGGTAAAATTCCTCGCGCGCCTTAAGCAGACTTTCCATATTCTCATCGAGAAGAGGTCGCCCTTTGCCTTCGCCTTCGAGCCTTGTTTTAAGCGTTTTCGGGCTCGCCTCGAGATAGATGCAGGTAGTGTCTTCCAAAATCAGGTGTCTCACTCCCTTTATCGCTATGGTGCCTCCTCCCAGTGCGAGTACGAGGTCCTTATGGGTAAGGGTGTGCATAACCACTACGTCCCTTAGCGCTTCGGCTTCGATGGCCCTGAAGCCTTCTTCGCCTTGCATCTCGAAGATGCCCTTTATGCTTAGGCCTATCTTCTCTTCTATGTAACAGTCCAGGTCGATGAACTCAAAGCCAAGTAGTGTGGCAAGCTCCGCTCCCACACTGCTCTTTCCAGAGCCCATAAAACCTGTTATACTAACTATCAAAACAAAGTAGGTTCTTCGACGGTCTCTTCATCCTGCTCTATGTCGCTTTCTATGGTCGGCTCCACTTTAGCGGGAACCTGAGGCTCCGTCGTGTTTTCAACTAAATCTTCTTCCTTTATCAGAGGCTCTATGAATTTCACGGACTTGATCTCTCTGTCATGGCACTTCTTGCCCTTCGCCGCGATACCCTTCTTCGCTATCCATTCCTCTGCGTCGATGGCTTCAGGATCACGATGGGCCGACTTACCGGCAAATGTCACCAAGTATTGAGGGTGTTTGTCCTCGCTAAGCGCTATGAGCTTGGATTTCGGGCTGTCCGAGATGAAACTCATAGGAGTGTTGTCACATAGGATGAACGAGAACCTCTTTACGTAGTAGGTCTTCGCCGCGCCGTCGTAGTAAAGTGCGGTGTACACCTTGTTAGGGTCGAACTTCTCGATTTTCAGGAGCTCTCCCTGGTAGCGGTTCGACACGTCGAACGAAGTGGTGTAGAAGGTGCCGTTCTTGAAGATGGCCAGTACCTTGTCGTCCGAATCGAATGACCCCAGATATTCTCCGCGCTCCTCGTCGTTAAGCTTTTGTATGTCGGCGTCGTACCAGATGTCCTTTCCGGAGATGGTGGATACACCTGCCGACTTGAGGCTTATCTTATGTATCAAGTTCTTGCTCACGAGATTACCCCTCGAAACACGTCCCTTTATGGCCAGCGTGCTGAAGTCGTATTCGAACACCGTCTTCTTCAGCTTGGCCTTAGGCTTGAGCTGAATCTTCACGGTCTCGGCCTCGCCGTTACTGTTAGCGGTGAACCATACTATCTGCGAGCCTTCGTCGCCGGTAGTGATGTTGTATTCCTTATCTCGCGTGATGGATGTGATGGCAAATCTCTTCGCATAGTAGATGCTGGTCTTGCCCATCCTATATATTACGTTATATATGGTGCGGCTGTCGCCCCTGTTGAAAAGACCCACGTAAAGCAAGTCGTCCCAGAAGTACTCCTTAGCGGATACTTTCGATACCTTGAAGCGGCCGTCCTTTCGGATGACCAGCACTTCCGATATGTCGGAGCAGTCGCAGATGTATTCGCCCTCGTCCTCTTTTTTCAGTGCTATGCCTACGAAGCCCTTCTGGAGGTTCGCGTACAGCTTGGCATTATTGTTAATCACCTTGTTAGCTGCGATGGTCTCGAACCCGGTGAGCTCCGTCTGGCGAGGGAAGTCCTTACCGTAGGTCTGCTTGAGGTGGTTGAACCAGTCGATGGTGAAATCGACGATGTGGTCGATTTTATCCTGGACGTCCCGCATTTCTTCCTCTATGGCGAGCAACTTCTCGTCGAGGATCTTGGTGTCGAATTTGGAAAGTTTCCTTACAGGTTTGTCGACCAGCTTGTCGATGTCTTCCATTACGATGGCGCGGTGCAGGGAATTTTCCCATTCCTTCAGCTTCGCGAGGATGGCGTCTTTCTGAGCATCCCAGCTCTCGAAATCCTGCTCGAGTATCTTGTATACCTTATTCTCGAAGAAGATTCTTTCGAGCGAGGTGTAATGCCAACTGTTCTCCAGCTCGTTCATCCTGAATCTCAGCTGGGAGAGGAGCAAATCCTTCGTGTGCATCGTGCTGTATTCGAGCACGTCGTTCACGGACAGAAATGCCGGTTTGTTGTCCAAGATTACGCAGGCGTTAGGAGCGATGGTGGTTTCACAATCGGTAAATGCATAGAGTGCGTCTATGGTCTTGTCCGGAGACACGTCGGCAGGCAAGTGGATGAGGATATTCACCTTGTCGGTGGTGATGTCGTCTATCTTCTTGAACTTGATCTTGCCCTTGTCCTTGGCATTCATAATGGACTGGATAAGGACGCCGGTGGTCTTTCCGTAAGGGATCTCGGTTATGGCGATAGTACTCTTGTCTATCTTCTCGATTTTCGCCCTGACCTTTACGATTCCGCCTCGCTTGCCCTGATTGTATTTCGAGCAGTCGGCATAGCCTCCGGTAGGGAAGTCCGGATAGATCTCGTAAGGTTCGTTCTTAAGTATCTTTATGGAAGCGTCGATGAGTTCGTTGAAGTTATGAGGAAGAATCTTCGAAGACATACCCACACCGATACCTTCCGTACCCTGTGCAAGCAGGAGCGGGAATCGTACCGGAAGCTCCGTAGGCTCCTGGTTCCTTCCGTCGTAGCTGTTCATCCAGTTCGTGATGCGAGGGTCGAAGATGACTTCCTTAGCGAATTTGCTTAGTCTGGCCTCGATGTAACGCATGGCGGCATTGGCGTCGCCGGTAAGTATGTTACCCCAGTTACCCTGGCAGTCTATGGCAAATCCCTTCTGACCCAGCTGGACCATGGCTCCCAGTATGGAAGCGTCTCCGTGAGGGTGGTATTTCATAGCTTCACCCACGAGAGTGGCTACTTTCGTGAATGCACCTGTGTCTACCTTATACATCGCGTGAAGGACTCGCCTCTGTACCGGCTTGAGTCCGTCGATGATATGCGGAACGGCACGATGGAGGATAACGTAGGATGCGTAATCCAGATACCAGTCCTTGAACATTCCGGAAAGCTTGTACTTTTTAGCGTCGCTTTCCAGAAGTTTGTCGAACTTGCCTTCGGATTTGTCGTCGACGATGTCCTCATCGATTTCCTCGTCGATTATGTTTTCTTCTATGATATCTTCGTAGTCCTCGCTCATATTTTAGTCTTCATATCCGAATCTTCGAAGCTCTCTCTTGTCCTCCCTCCAATCCGGTGCTACTTTAACAAACAATTGTAAAAATACTTTTTTCTGGAAGAAATCTTCCATCTCGATGCGCGCTTCCGTGCCCATCTTCTTTAGCGCTGCGCCTTTCTTTCCTATTATTATACCCTTCTGTGAGTCGCGCATAACATAGATGACGGCGCTTATGTCATAGCGGTCGGCACCTTCCTTAAAGGTCTCGACTTGTGCCTGACAGCAGTAAGGAATCTCTTCCTTATAATTTAGAAGAATCTTCTCACGAATGATTTCTTCTGCGAAGAATCTGAGATTCTTGTCCGTGAACGCGTCTTTGTCATACCACGGAGGACACACCGGAAGCTTCTCGAGAATGGTCCGGAAGATGTTTTCCAGTCCGAATTTCTCCTGAGCCGATGCCGGTATTATCTCTGCGGCGCTGACTTTCTCTTTCCAATAGTTCATAAGCTCCAGCACCTTGGCCTGGTCGCTGATGTCTATCTTGTTTATGACTATGATTACCGGACAGGTAAGTTTGGAAAGCTTGTCGACGTACTCGCTATTCTTGTCGGGTTTCTCCACGGTGTCGGTGACGTAGAGGATGACGTCGGCATCGCCGATGGCTGCATCCACGAAGTTCACCATATCCTGCTGGAGTCGATAATTAGGTTTCAGGATACCGGGAGTGTCGGAGAAGACTACCTGATAGTCCTCTCCGTTCACTATTCCCATTATCCGATGTCTTGTGGTCTGCGCCTTTGCGGTCACGATGCTGAGCTTCTCGCCCACCATCGCATTCATCAGCGTAGATTTGCCCACATTCGGGTTACCTATTATGTTTACGAATCCCGATTTAAACATAAGCTCCCATTTTGAGGATGTTCACCTCGCCCTCGGAGAGCTTTCTCCACGCTCCCTTCTTGAGACCCTTCTTCGTGAGTCCTGCGAAGTAAACTCTATCCAGGGCCTTGACCTCGTAGCCCAGAGCCTCGAACAGTCTGCGCACGATGCGGTTCTTACCTGAATGAATCTCTATGCCCAGCTTGCGATGATCGTCTGCGTCGATGAACTCGAGCTCGTCTGCGGCCATCTTGCCGTCTGTCAGTTCCACTCCGGCCAATGCCTTCTCGTAGTCTTCCTGCTTGAGAGGCTTGTCGAGGCTCACCTGATAGATCTTCTTCTTGTCGTAAGAAGGGTGGGTGAGTTTCTCGGCCAATTCGCCATCGTTAGTGAACATAAGTACGCCGGTGGTGCTCTTGTCGAGTCTACCTACAGGGAATACCCTGAATGGGCAACCCTTGAGAAGCTCCATGACTGTCTTCTCTGCGTGAGGATCGCTCGCTGTAGTGACATATCCTTTCGGTTTGTTCATTACCAGGTATACTTTCTCCTCGCCCTTGAGCTTTTCGCCGTTGAACTTGACTTCGTCCTTATAGACGTTTACCTTAGTTCCCAGTTCGGTAACGACCTCTCCGTTAACCGTAACCACACCTGCCTGAATGAGGGTGTCGGCCTCGCGTCTTGAGCAAACGCCTGAGTTCGCGATGAACTTGTTAAGGCGGATTTCCTCCTGGATAGGTGTCTTTACGTAATCGTTATCGGAGTACTGCATATCGCTGAGGATAGGCTTGCGTGACAGCATTCTGCTGATTCCTTCCTCCGATGCCTTAGATGCTGCAAACGATTTCTTAGGAGCCGGCTTGCGTCCCATCTGATTTCTGTTGTTTCCTGCAGGTTTTCTGCTGCGATCGGAGAAACTGTTGTGGCTCCTATGCTCGCCGTGGTTATTACTGCGGCTTTCGGTACGTGGACGTCCTTCGCCGTAGCTGTGTCCTTCCGGACGTGGACGGCTAGCGCCATAGCTACGTCCTTCGCCGTAACTGCGTCCCTGTGGACGTCCTTCACCGCGTGAGTCGTTTGAGTGACGATAATTGTTTGAGGACGTGCTGTATGCAGGCCCTTCCTCGCGATGCGCCTTAGCTATCGCGCCTGTGGCTCTTCTTGGTCTAAGCTTTCGGCCATTTTTTGAAAAATCTTCCATTACTTTAATGTAAAATAATAAATAATATAACCATCCTGAAGTTCAGGCGTGGTCTCAGTAATATTGTTTAATTTGGTGAAGTGGGTCCTCATCGCTGCGTTCCTCGCTTCTGTCCATAATGTCTTGTTATCAACTGTCGTACCAGATGCGTCCACTACGGCATTTCTGACATTTCCGTAAGCGTCAACCCAAATTTTAACTACCACTTTTCCGCTAATTTGTTCCTTGTAGTTAGGTACAATAACGCTTCCATCGCTTTTACGACCTTCTAGGTGGGCGTTGGCTTTGACCCCTTGACTCTCGGTTTTTGTATTTCCGTCGCCCTGTCCGTCCCTGAAGGTCTCCGTCGCCTTTTCTGCGGTATGCGGAGTAGTGGATCGGCTTGGCTTTTTGTTCATTCCCGGGAACGATGCCCTCGGGTCAAGCTTCGGAGTCTCAGGCTCCGGTGCCGGGGTAGGAACGTCGCCGAAATCGTCTTTCGCCGACTCCTGCGTCCGGTTAGGCGTAGGTTCCTCTATAGGGCTCTCGCTCTTTTTTACTAGTTCCACGGGCTTGGTCTTGTCCACCGTTTCCGAAACCGGCTCCTTGCCTGGCTTGGTCTGGATGTCCGGAACCTCGGTGGAGAAGTCGAGCAGGAAAGTGGATTCCTCCGGTGGCGGATAGATGTAGCTCAATCCGTTTACCGACAACAGTGCGAACGCGCATATATGCGTAAGGCAGACAAGCGATAGTCCTATCACTCGTCCTGTCTTCGCGCTGCGCTCTCGGCGCTCCATATATGCGTTACGGTTCTCTGGCATAATACTATTCCGGTGAAGTCGCAAGTATCACCTTATAGTGGTTTCTCTTCGCTATGTTCATCACTTCCACTACCTCTTTGATCGGCACGCTCTCGTCGGCGTAGATGGAGAAGGTAGGGTCCTCTTCCGTGGACAGTTTCTCTATGAGCTGGTCTTCCACCGCGTCGAAGGCTATGGGAGCCTTCTCTCCGTTAATGTGGTAGGTGTAGACGTCTTCTCCACAGTCCTTTATGGACACGGATACCGTCGCTTTCGCGCTCACCTGTCCGGTGCTCTTAGGAAGCAGGAGCTTCAGCGCGTTAGGGTTAACCAGTGTAGAGGTGACCAGAAAGAATATCAGCAGCAGGAATACTATGTCCGTCATGGAGGACATAGACATATTCGGGTCTGCCTTCGTATTTCTTCTCAAAGCCATAATTACTCGTTTGCTGTTTCAGTTTGTTCTCCGGAAGTCTCGCTGAGAAGGCTCATAAAGTCGATGGTGGCGTTCTCCATCTTGAAGACCACGTTAGATACCTTGGCCGTCAGGAAGTTATATGCGAAATAGGCGATAAGGCCCACGATAAGGCCTCCTACGGTGGTAATCATGGCCTCGTAGATGCCTCCCGAAAGCAGCGAGATGTCGATGTTGTTACCGGCGTTCGCCATATTGAAGAAAGCCTTGATCATACCGGTCACGGTTCCCAAGAATCCGAGCATCGGAGCACCTCCGGCGATGGTGGCCAAGTAAGGAAGCCCGTTCTCGAGTCTTGCGATTTCTGCGTTACCGACATTGTCTACGGCCGTCTGTACATCGGAAAGAGGCTTGCCAATTCGGGCGATGCCTGTTTCGATCATTCGGGCGATAGGGGAATCGAACTTGCCGCAGAGAGCCTTCGCAGATTTTACCTTACCGTCGAGAAGATAATCCTTTATGTCTTTCATAAAGTCCTTGTCGATTTTCTCCGCAGAGGAGATAATCCACCACTTTTTCCCGAAAATGTAAAGTGCCACGATCGACAGGATGAGCAGCACGATCATTATCCAACCACCCTTAGTGGCCATCTCTAAGATGGAAATAGACTGAGTTTCAACCATATAATTTTCTTTTTATTCTTCGTTTTAACCTAAAAGTCGCAATTTCGCAAATTTACTGAAAATATTCGACTTTTGAAAGGAATAAAGCACGCCCGGGAACGCTTTCTCCTGCATTGCTTCTCCGGCCGCTTTCCAGCAGCTCCGATATGCTTTCCGGACTGCGCTTTCCGCGTCCCACTTCAAGAAGCGTTCCTACTATGGCTCTCACCATATTCCTTAGAAACCTGTCTGCCGCTATGTGGAAAGTCCAGTGTGTTTCGTCGTCCCGACTCCAGTACGCCTCGAACACCGTACATATTGAAGTCTTGTTGTCCGCTCCGATTTTTTCGAAGCAGGAGAAGTCTTTCGTGCCAATTAATTCCTTCGCCGCTTCGTTCATCGCGTCGAAGTCCAGCTCGGGGTAGGAGTATTGGTAGGAAAACTGCTCTGCGAATGGGTCTTTCTCGCGGTGAATATGATAGATGTATTCGCGTCTTCGTGCGCTGAATCGGGCGTGAAAGTCGTTATCCGTCTCTTCTATGCCCTTAATTGCTATACTTGGCGGCAAAATGGCATTTAATTTGTACTTAAGTGCCGCTGTGTCTATGGATTTATCGTAGTCGAAATGAGCTACATAGTCTATGGCATTGACTCCAGTGTCTGTTCTTCCGGCACCTACGACGGAGATATCTTCTCTCAATAAGGTAGATAAGGCGTCGTTCAAGCTTTGTTGAACAGAAGGCGCGTGTGGCTGTATTTGCCAGCCGCAGAATGGAGCACCGTTATAGGAAAGAGTGATTTTGAAACGCATAAAACTAATGTATATTGCAAAATTAAAGAAAAATATATGGAAAGCGTAAACATTAAGGAATTGAATGAAAAAATTCAGAGGGAGAGCTCATTCGTGGATTTGCTCTCTATGGAGATGGGTAAGGTCATCGTAGGACAGAAGCATCTCGTGGAGAATCTGCAGATAGCCCTCCTTTCTAATGGACATATTTTGCTCGAAGGTATGCCCGGACTGGCGAAGACATTGGCCATAAGCACTCTCGCGAAAGCAGTGAACGGCAGTTTCTCCAGAATCCAGTTCACCCCGGACCTCTTGCCTGCCGATATCACGGGTACCCTGATTTACAGCCAGAAGAAGGAGCAGTTCGAAGTGCATAAAGGGCCAATCTTCGCGAACTTCGTGCTCGCCGACGAGATTAACCGTGCTCCTGCCAAGGTTCAATCGGCCCTTCTCGAAGGTATGCAGGAAAGGCAGGTGACTTTAGGTGACAATACCTATTCCCTTCCGGACCCATTCCTCGTAATGGCGACGCAAAACCCTGTGGAGCAGGAAGGTACCTATCCGCTTCCTGAAGCACAGGTAGACCGTTTCATGCTCAAGGTAGTAGTGGATTATCCTAAGAAAGAAGAGGAAAGGCTCATCGTGAGGATGAATAATTTCGGTGAGTTCCCTAAGGTGTCGCCGGTGGTTTCCACTGAAGACATAGTCCGTGCCCGCCAGATAGTTCGCGAGGTATATATGGACGAAAAGATAGAGAAATACATCGTGGATTTGGTTTACGCTACCCGTAATCCTGAGGAGTGTAACCTCTCCTCTCTGAAGAGCATGATTTCGTATGGTGCTTCGCCACGTGCGAGCATCAGTTTGTGCGCCGCTTCGAAGGCCTATGCCTTCGTCAAGAGGCGTGGTTACGTGATTCCTGAAGACGTCCGCGCAGTCTGCCACGAAGTTTTGCGCCATCGTATAGGCCTTACTTACGAGGCAGAGGCTGAAAATGTTACTACGGACGAGATTATAGAGCAGGTTATAAATGCAGTCATCGTCCCATAATAATTCTCAGACGACGGATTTCCTGAAGAAAATCCGCAAGATAGAGATTCGCACTAAGGCTCTCTCGCATCAGATATTTGCGGGAGAGTATCACTCCGCTTTCAAGGGGCGTGGTATGACTTTCAGCGAAGTCCGTGAATATCAGTGGGGCGACGATGTCCGTTCCATGGACTGGAATGTAACTGCCAGACTGAGAAAACCACACGTGAAAGTGTTCGAAGAGGAGCGTGAACTAACTATGGTACTCCTCATAGACGTGTCGCGAAGCGGTCTTTTCGGCTCGCGTTGCGCCACTAAAAGGGAGAGGATCGCCGAGGTGGCCGCCGTGCTCAGTTTCAGTGCCAGCATAAACAACGATAAGGTAGGAGCATTGTTCTTCTCCGATAAAGTAGAAAAGTTCATCCCTCCGAAGAAAGGACGCAGCCATCTTCTTCATATCATTAGGGAGATGCTCGAGCTGGAACCTACTTCGGACGGCACGGACATAAGCGTAGCCCTGCGTTTCCTCACGGGCGCCATAAAGAAGAAGTGTAACGCCTTCCTGTTGAGCGATATGATGGACGTGGGAAGTGACGCGATGCCTCTTTACGAAGATGCGCTGAAGATAACTGCCGGCAAGCACGACCTCTCCGTAGTGAAGATTACGGACCCTCTCGAAAAGGAATTGTCTGCAGTGGGTCTGGTACACATTAAGGATAGCGAGACCAGGAGCACCACTTGGGTAAATACTTCCAGTCCGCGAGTCCGTAATGCGTATAGGAAATGGTTCGCCGATTTCAACTCTTCCGTGAAGAACCTTATGAATAGATATAAGGTGCATTTCGTGGAAATCAGTACCGAAGGCGATTATGTTAAAGATTTAATGGGACTGTTCAGATGAGAGGCTTATTATTCGCACTATTATATATAGTATTGGACATCATTCCTATGGGCCAAGCCGAACTCAAGCCGCTTCAGCAGCGAGATTCGGCCTTGGTAGCAGACCAATTTTCCTACGGGGTCCTGCTGGACCGCGAGGATGCCGGCACGGGCATAGGCCTGACGGATTTCTCGAAAATCTGTAATGACACATTGGTGCTGGTAAGGGATTGGCAGATAGATACTTTAAAAGACGGAAAACTTAAGGCCGACATAGTCGTGGCTCCGTTCGAAGAAGGGGAGTACGAGATGCCGGACATCTATGTCTTGAGAAGAAACGCATCGGGCAGCATAGATACCCTCCGTTTTTCGGGTCCTTCGCTTTCCGTTATGACTATGCCTGTGGATACCGCGACTTTCAGCATTCATCCGCTGAAGGCTCAGATCAATTACCCCGTTACTTTCGCCGAGACACTTCCGTACATGGCAGGTGGACTTGGCGGAATAGCCGTGATAGTGCTTCTGTGCGTGTTCCTTCCCAAACTTTTCCGTCGTAAGTCGAAGGAGGAGAAGGTTCAGGAACCTGCCCATATCGAGGCCCTTCGCGAATTGGAGAAATATAGAAGTGACAAATATTGGGTTCCATCCCGCCAAAAGGCCTTTTATTCAGGCATTACGGATATTCTTAAGAACTACATCGACCGTCGTTTCGGCATCGATGCTCCGGAGATGACCACCATCGAGCTCTTCGAGGAATTGAAGGGGTGCGAGGGAGTGACGCCTCAGATGTACGAATCTCTCAAGAAACTTTTCGAGAGGGCCGACTATGTGAAATTTGCCAAATATGTCGCCGATGACGAGGAAAACGCGCAGGCTCTGCCGCTTAGCGTGAATTTCGTGACGTCCACATATCAGGCACAAATAGAGGAGGAGGGTAAGAATGTTCTTTGAGTATCCTGCATTGTTATGGTTGCTTGCCATTCCGGCGCTGCTATGTGTCCTTTATATATATAGACAGGTAGCGGGGAAGGTTCCTCATTTCAGGGTGAGCAGCAGATTTCCGTGGGAGAGCGGCGCGTCTCGCGTGTGGAACGTCGTTATGCACATCCCGTTCGTGTTGTTCACGGCGGCATTGGCCCTTATAATAATATGTATGGCTAGGCCGCGTTCTTCTTCGCAGGCAGAAAGAATAGATACCGAAGGCATCGACATCGTGTTCGCGATGGACGTGTCTACCAGTATGTTAGCCAGGGACTTCACTCCCGATAGAATCAGCGCGGCGAAGGACATAGCCATAGAATTCATCTCCCAGCGCCCTTCGGACAGGATGGGAATCGTGGTTTTCGCAGGCGAGAG
Source organism: uncultured Bacteroidales bacterium (assembly GCA_900546445.1). GTDB lineage: Bacteria > Bacteroidota > Bacteroidia > Bacteroidales > UBA932 > Cryptobacteroides. The sequence continues at coordinate 56,072 of URCV01000002.1, forward strand.
CTACACCCAATGTCCGCTTACTACCGACAGGGCCACGCTCATAAACCTGATGAAGGAGGTCCAGACCGACCTTATCGAAGACGGAACCGCCATCGGTAACGGATTGGCCACCGCCGTCGCGAGACTTTCTACGTCCGATGCACCGAGCAGGGTCATCATCCTGCTCACCGACGGTGTGAACAACCGCGGCGAAATCACCCCATTGACCGCTGCCCAGATAGCCCAGACCTACGGAATCAGGGTGTATACCATAGGTATCGGGGCCAATGGAGTCGCTCCCTACCCGGTTGTGACCCCGTGGGGAATCGAGACTCGGAACATCGAGGTGGAAATCGACGAGGACCTTTTGAAGGAAGTGGCCAAGAGTACCGGCGGCCGCTATTTCAGAGCTACGGATAACACCAAGCTTTCGGAAATCTATGCCGAAATCAACCAGATGGAAAAGACGAAGACGAGCATAGATTCCTTCCCGGTGTATAAGGAGTTATATCCCAAGTATGCGATGTGGGCATTGGCGTGCCTGCTGGCGTGTGTGCTTATGTTCGTGTTTATTAGAAGATTACCGTAATGATTATATTTGCTTACGAAAAATATTTGCTTCTGCTGCTGTTAGTGCCGCTATTCCCTTTAGCGTATGCGGTGCTTATGGCTTTGCGTAAAAGGCGGATTGCCCGATTGGCCGACAAGAGAATGGCAGCCGAGCTGATGCCTAGCTACAGTCGAGCGAGAGGATGGGTGAAAGTGGTGCTGTTTTCGCTGGGCTTTATGTTCTTTACGATAGGATTGGCCCGTCCGCAGATCGGTGCCAAGCTGAGTCAGAGGCAGACGCGTGGCGCGGAGATCATGATTTGTCTGGATGTGTCGAACTCGATGCTCGCCCAGGATTATTCCCCGAACCGTCTGGAGAGGGCGAAATTGGCCATATCGTCGCTGGTGGACAAGCTGCGCGACGACCGTATCGGGCTTATCGTGTTCGCAGGCAATTCTTTCGTGCAGCTGCCGATTACGACCGACTATGTTTCGGCGAAGATGTTTCTGTCGTCGATAGACACCGGGGCGGTTCCGGTTCAGGGTACGGCGATAGGGGATGCGCTTATGACGGCGGCTCGAAGTTTCAGCGCGCAGAGCGAGAAGAGTCGCGTGATAATATTGATTACCGATGGTGAGAACCACGAGGACGACGCGATTTCTGCGGCGAAGGAAGTGGCCAAGTCTGGAATTAGGATATATACTATAGGTGTAGGTTCCGCACAGGGACAGCCTATTCCGGTAAACGGGTCGCTACTTGAGGATAAGGATGGAAACATCGTGGTCAGCAAGCTTGACGAGAAGGTGCTCAAGCAGGTGGCTTCGGCAGGGGCCGGTGCGTACATCCACGCAGGAAACGAGGAATTCGGACTCAATCCCATTATCGACGATATTCGCAAGATGGAAAAGGAAGAGTTCTCGTCGGTGGTTTTCGAAGAGTACGATGAGCAATTCATGTACTTTTTCGGCTTGGCATTAATATTTTTCTCTCTCACGGCGCTGGTCGGGGAGCGTAAGACGAAAAGGAGGTTGTTTTGATGAACAGGTTTTTCAGCATAGTGATGTGCGTGCTTTTGTCGGGTGCGAGTTTGTTCGCCCAGGAAGACAAGAAGGACGTTCGCAGGGGAAACAAGGACTACAGGAAGTCTAATTTCAAGGAGGCGGAGATAGATTATCGAAAGGCTCTCCTAAAGGATTCGACTTCTTTCGCGGCGACTTACGATTTGGCCAATGCCCTTTATTCACAGAAAGATTATGAGGGCGCGGCCAATACACTGGAAAAGCTTTCGAATAGCGCTCCGGAAAGTCAGTACGCCGACAGATACTATTTTAATAAGGGCAATGTCTCTCTTCAGAAAAAGGATTATCAGACTGCGGTCGACGATTTCAAGCAGGCTCTATTAAGAGACCCGGGTGACCTTCAGGCGAAGGAAAGTTACATTTACGCTAAGAAGATGCTTGAAAATCAGGAAAATGGCGGAGAAGGGGAGTCTAATAAGGATCAGCAGAATCAGGACCAGCAGCAGAATCAGGATCAGAATCAGGATCAGCAGCCTTCGGACGGACAGCAAGACAAGCAGGAAGGCGAAGGACAGGCGCAGCAGCAACAGATCTCGGTTCAGCAGGCCCAGCAGATTCTGAAGGCTATCCAGGCTAAGGAGAAGGAAACCCAAGAAAAAGTAGAAAAGGCTAAGGCTCAGAATGAAAAGAGCCGACAGAAAGATAAAAATTGGTAGTGTAAAGATGAAAAGACTTTTCGCAATATTTGCTTTGGTATTAGGAACCGTGTGCGCCTATGCCCAGCCAAGCATAACGGTGCAGGTCCCTTCGGCTGTCACGCTCGACGAGCAGTTCAGCCTGAGTTTCGTGGTGGAAGGAGAGAAATCGGACGATTTTAATTGGCCCGGAAGCCAGGATTTCGACATTCTGTGGGGACCGCAGGTGGGCTCGAGCTCATCGGTTACTATTATAAACGGTAAGAGAAATAAGACCGTAAGTTCTTCATATACTTATGTTTTGATGCCTAAGCGCGAAGGCTCTTTCGTGCTTCCGGCCTGTACGGTGAAGGTTAAGGGAAAGACCTATTCTTCGGCGCAGACTCCCATCAAGGTAGTGAAGGGAAGCGGCGCCGGTGCTGCTTCTTCCGGCTCTTCGAGCGCGCAGGGTACGGGTAGCGTAAGTGGCGAGGACCTCTTTATGCGCTTGATCGTAGATAAGCGTAATGTGGTTCTGGGAGAGCCGATTACGGCTACGCTGAAACTCTATTCGAAGGTGAATATAGGAGGATTCGAGGACGTGAGGTTCCCTTCTTTCGAGGGGTTCTGGAGTCAGGTCGAGAATAATCCTACTAACATAGAATTCCGAAGGGAGTCCCTCGGAGAAGAAGTCTATAATGTCGCTACCCTCAGGACCTATAAGATTATCCCTCAGAAGATAGGAGACCTTACGATAGAGCCTAGCGAGATGGTGTGCCTGGTACAGGTGAGAAACCACGCCAACTCTTTGGGAAACCTTTTCGACAGCTTCTTCCAGAATGACTATAATACTATCCGTAAGAGGGTTAGAAGTAAAAGCGTGACTATCACCGTAAACGACCTTCCTTCTCCCAAGCCATCTTCATTCTGTGGAGGTGTGGGTAAATTCAATATGGCAGTCCAGTTAAGCAGGGACTCGCTTCGCACTCACGATGCGGCTTCCGTGCTGGTTAAGGTAAAGGGTGAGGGTAACTTGAATCTGGTGGAGGCACCGAAGATTAAGTTCCCGGCCGATTTCGAAGTCTACGACGTGAAAAGCACCGACGAAAATGGAATGCGTATATTCGAATACCCTTTCATTCCGAGAAGTTATGGCGATTATCAGATAGGACCCGTCGAATTCAGCTATTACGATGTCACGACCAAATCGTACAAGACCATCTCCGCCCAGGCGCTCAGCCTGAATGTGCGTAAGTCTGAGGTGACCGAAGAAAGCAAGACTGCCGTACCGTTCGTGGGCGCTGCAGGTAAGGCGGTCAAGAATCTGGGTGAGGACATTAGGTACATCTCCGTAAAATCAGGCAATCTGAAGCCGTCGGGGCAGCTTTTCGTATGCTCGCCTCTGTTCTTCTGCCTGTGTGCGCTGGTACTTCTCGCTGCCGTCTTGACGGTGATTGTGATCACTCGTTTTAGGGCGCGTCGTGCCGATGGGGCCGTGGTAAGAAGGCGCGGCGCATCGAAGGCTGCCAGAAAGAAACTCTCGCTCTCGGCCAATTATATGAAGCAAGGTCTGTCAGGAGCTTTCTATGAGGAATTGCATAAGGCGCTTCTCGGATTCGTGGCTGACAGGCTGACTATGGACATATCCCAGCTCGATAAGGACAACATCCAGTCTGCACTTTCCGGTGCCGGGGTGGACGACGCCTTGGTGGCCAAGTATTTAGGCCTTTTGGACGCCTGTGAGATGGCTCGATTCTCGCCTTCTTCGCAGGGTGATTCGATGAATTCGCTTTATGAAAATGCTTTGGAGGTCATCTCCGGAATAGAAGACAGTATGGATAAAAAACATAAGATAGCGGGGAAGGTCTTGCCTGTAATGCTCGCGCTTCTGTCGTTAGGTTCTTTAAGCACGCAGCTTTCCGCTCAGACTTCTTCCGAGTGGGATAGCGCCGTGGCGGCGTATGCTGCATCCGACTATCAGGGAGCCTTCGACATCTGGAGTTCTATCGAGCAGAGCGGTCTTGCCAGTGCTGAACTTTATTATAATATGGGGTGCGCCAGCTACAAGATGTCGAATATGGCATCTTCGGTGCTCTACTTCGAAAGGGCCCTCAAGCTCGACCCGTCCTACGAAGATGCCAGACATAATCTGGAGTTCGTCTCGCAGTTCCTACAAGACAGGATAGACGACGTGCCGGAATTTTTCCTGGCCAAGTGGTTCTCTTCGCTTGAAAACAAACTTTCTTCGAACACATGGGCCGTGCTTTCGCTGTTATGGTGGATAGTGCTCTCGGCAGGCGTGGTGGCATTCGTATTGGCCCGTGGTCGAAAGCTAAAAGTCGCGGGATTCATCGGAGCCATAGTGGCCGCAGTGCTTTTCGCACTGTCCCTGACCTGCTCGATATCTCTGAAGAACAAGGCTATGGACGATACGTCCGCCATAGTGATGGCTTCGTTTACTGTCGTAAAGAGCTCACCTGACGATATGTCCGGAACTGAGCTCTTCGTCCTGCACGAAGGCACCAAGACTAGAATACTTCAGGATTTGGGCGAATGGTGTAACATAGAGCTCGCCGACGGCCGTCGTGGATGGATGAAAAAAAGTAGTTTGGAAAATATTTGATTTTTTAGGAAATATTATTATCTTTGTGACTGATAGTGTAAACTATAAGCAGAAAAAGAAATAACAAATTATAAACACTCATGAAACTTAAAGCTTTAGTTATCGCAGGTGCTCTCCTCGTTGCAGGAGCGGCTAACGCACAGGAGTCTTATGTAACAAACTCCTTTAACAGTAATCTTTTTGTAGGTTTGAGCGCTGGTGCAAACGTAGGTCTCGATGGTCTTTATGGCGCAGTCGACGGCGGTAGTTTGGAATCAGGCGTAGGTCTTGGCCTCGAGCTTACAGTAGGTAAATGGTTTACCCCAGAGTTCGGTATGCGTTTCGACCTTACAGGTATCGGCACATCAGTAGGTAAAGGAAATATTTCATTCTACGGCGCTGGTTTCGACCTTTTGTGGGATGCTTCTACATCTTTCGCAGGTCTTAATCCTGATCGCGTAGTTTCAGTAGTCCCTTACTTCCACGCAGGATATTTTAACAGCGAAGGACGTGGTGCAGGCTTTGGCGCAGGTATCCAGTTCCCTATCGCACTTTCACGCAACTGGGCTATCGTTCCTGATTTCCGTTTCGTAGGATTCGGTGACGCTATCCTTCTCGGAAATGGTTCAGGTGTATGTGCAGCAGCACAGGCTCTCCTCGGCGTTCAGTACAAATTCGGAAAGACTACCTCATTCCAGACAGCAGCCGCTATGACTACTCCTCTCGTAGTAGCAGCAGCAGAGGCTGAAGCAGCTAAGGCTGAGGCAGACGCAGCTCAGGAGAAGGCAGCAGCAGAGGCAGCAGCCCTCGCAGCAGAGAAAGAGCAGCTCCTTAAGGAGAATGCGGCTCTCAAGGGTGAGCTCGCAGGTGCAGCAGCAGAGAACGAGGCTATCGTAAAGAACCTTATGCACACTCCTGCTTGCGTATTCTTCGAGATCGGCCAGGCTACTCTTAGCGTTAAGGAACTCGAGCACTTCGACCATATCGTTAAGACTATGGTAGCTCAGGGTAAGAACCTTACATTCACGGTATCTGGTTACTCAGATAAGAACACCGGTTCAGTTCGTCGTAACAAGCAGCTTGCTAAACAGCGTGCTAACTACATCGTTAAACTCCTCACCGGTAAGTATAACCTCAGCAAGGATCAGTTCGTAGTTAAGTCAGAGGGTAACACTAACGTGTTCACGACTATCGAGCTTAACCGTGCGGTTATCATCGAGGCTGCTGAGTAATTTTACTCAAAGCGAAAATTAAAGGTGCTCACCATTTCGGTGGGCACCTTTTTTCATTCCGCCTTGTCTCGTCTTGTGTTGCAGCTAGTCTCTTCGCTCGCAGCAAAGACACCCCTCGGACGGACCTTCCCGTTTCTCACGAAACGGGTCCTTCCACTAAGCCGTGGATGGCATTGCCCTCAGGGTGTATTGCTGGCTCGCGTAGTCCCCGAGTCGTATGTGCTTTCGCACAAATATGAGGGGCTTAAGTCATAGCGTCGAATAGGCTTCGGCGACCACGAAGTTGCTTCCTCCTATATATATAATGTCTTCATCGTTAGCGCTGTGCCGGGCCATTCGCACTGCTCGTCTTACGCTACTTTCTGCTTCACTCGCGGGACAGGCGATGAGTTCGAGTTCGGGCCTGTATTCTCGGAGCCTCCTATAAAGCTCGTCTACGGGAAGAGCCCTTTCTCCTGCTGGCGAACAGAGATAGTATCTGGCGTGAGCGGGCATTATCTTCGCTATGCTTTCCAAATCCTTGTCTTTCATTATGCCGTATACGATGTGAAGTTTCCGACCGCTCTGCTCCAGCTGGTGGAAATTGTGGGCAAGTGCCTGTGGGTTATGCCCTATGTCGCATATCGTAAGAGGACGCTTCGAGATTATTTCCCATCTTCCGTGAAGGCCGCTGATCCGGGCCGTGTGGTTAATGGCTTCATAGTCAGGTGTTACGTGAAGCAGAGAAAGCGCGGCGAGGGATGTTCGTAGGTTGTCGCTCTGATACTCTCCGCTTAGGTCCATTTCCATAAGAGGAAGATGAGCTGTCACTTCGTCTGCGAAATAAAGATGGCATCGTACTTTTTCCGCCTTGTTTATAAAGACTCCCAGGGTTTCTTCGTCCTTTCCCCAGACGAGCGCAGGTGCTCCCGCCTTGAAGATTCCGGCTTTTTCCGCAGCTATGAGTTCACGGGTATTGCCCAGCATAGAACAATGGTCCAGCCCTATGCTCGTAATTACTGAAAGTTCCGGCTCGATTATGTTAGTGGAGTCAAGCCTTCCTCCTAGCCCTGTTTCCACTACCGCTGCCTTTACTCCCACTTTCCCGAACCACCAGAGAGCGAGCCCTGTCGTTATCTCGAAAAACGAAAGGCCTTTTATGGCATCTTCGTATTTTTCGAGAAAGTACATCACATCTTCTTTTGGAATCATCTCATAGTGGAGCCCTCCTGCGGGCGAGATGATTTTTATCCTTTCCCGAAAATCCAGAAGGTGAGGGGAGGTGTACAGGCCAATCGCTTCTCCGTCCTTCCGGGAAGCGGCGAGACCTACGGCTATCATGCTGCTTACGGAGCCCTTTCCGTTAGTTCCTGCTACGTGGATGCATTTGTAATTCTTCCACGGGCTGCCTAACAGACGGTCGAATTCCCGCATTGAGTCGATACCGGCCTTATATGAAGCACCGGTAAATCCGACATTTTGTACGCTCGGGTGACGCTTGAAAATGTCTTCAATAATTTCCGCGTATTGCATACAAGTTCAAAAATAACTAATTTTGGAAGATTTTAGAACAAAATGGCTTTAATACCTTTCTTTTATTCGTCTTATGTTATAGATGGCTGCAATATGCCATCTACGCCGGCAAGCCTGCTTGGCGATGATTCGCTTGAAACATATCCAAGCGTGGTTGACGAGACTTTAGATCCCGCTCCCGGTGGCTATCATTTCGACGAGACTAAGGTGGACGACTACCTTAAGGCGTTGAGTAAGAAAAAGTTCTCATTTGAATTGCCATATGCGGCCTCTTATGCCAGATGCCAATTGGCCTATGCCCTGACGGATGCCCTGTGGAAGAAGGGGAAGTTCCTGCTAGAGGACTTGTCCCTGATTGCGAAGGTAGATTGGCAAGTGGACGAGCTGGGAAGCGGCGCGGCTTTGTATAGCGCCTGCGAGAGCGCGGCCGAATTGGCCTCGGACATGGATATTCCGATTAAGGACAGGGAGTTGCGCGAAGGACCGCGTTCCATATCGTTCGATGTGCTGGGGCCGAAACCGGGCAGAATGATAGGCGACAAGCTGGTGGACGACCCGGATAGTTGGATTATCTATATGCCTTTCGATACCGACGAGCTGCATCTGGGTGATTCTGCACTTAGTGCGGCACTTGGCCTGAGCGGAGGTATGGCGCCGAAGATGGAGGACCCGGATTATTTTATGGACTGCTTCGAGGTGGTGAGGGAACTGGTCGAGGATGGCATTCTTCTAAGCGGAGTGTCCGTGAAGAGGGGAGGAATGGTGGCGGCGCTGGATTCTATGGTTTCGCCTTTGGTGGGGGCTGAAGTGAACATTTCCGATTTGAAGAGGGCATATCCTTCGTCCGATGTGGTGAGAATCCTGTTTTCGGAGGTGCCTGGAGTCATATTCCAGATCAACGATTCGGATTACGATTATCTCGATGCGGAATTGCTGCTTCAGGATGTGATGTATTTCCCGCTGGGCCATCCGGTGCGCAGAAAGGGAAAGGTAGGTGCGATTTTAGATTCGCTTATAAGATAGTTGCTTAAGTGCGGATTTTTTCGTATCTTCGTGACCTTTGTGAAATTGACTTGAAAACAATATAATTATATAAATAAAGTTATGACAGAAATTAAAAAGAGAGTCTATTGCTTCGGAGGTAAAACCGCAGAGGGCGATGGATCTATGAGAGAGCTCCTGGGTGGAAAGGGAGCTAACCTTGCCGAGATGAGCAAGTTAGGGATGCCGGTTCCGGCTGGTTTCACTATTACTACAGAGTGTTGTGCTGAGTACTATGCTCTCGGAGGTGGCTATTCAGACGCACTTAAGGCAGAAGTGGCTAAGGCTATGGAAGCTACTGAGGCCATTATGGGTAAGAAGTTCGGCGATGAAAATGATCCTCTTCTCGTAAGCTGTCGTTCAGGCGCTCGCAGCAGTATGCCTGGTATGATGGATACTATCCTTAACATCGGTCTTTGTTCAGCTACCCTTCCTGGTATGATCAAGAAGACAGGTAACCCTCGTTTCGTATACGATGCTTACCGTCGTCTCATTATGATGTACTCGGACGTGGTCATGGAGAAGGCAGAAGGCATCGAGCCTGCTGATGGACAGGGTATTCGTCAGCAGCTTGACCGTATGATGCAGGAACTTAAAGAGGCTAAGGGCTATAAGTCGGATACCGATATCACTGCAGAGGAGCTCAAGGAACTTTGCGACAAATTCAAGGTGCGCGTTAAGGAAGTTCTCGGAGTGGAATTCCCTGATAGTGCAGAGGCTCAGCTTTGGGGCTCTATCGGCGGTGTGTTCAAGAGCTGGAACGGAAAACGTGCCATCGCTTACCGTCGCATCGAGAAAATTCCGGATGATTGGGGTACGGCAGTAAACGTACAGTCTATGGTATTCGGTAATATGGGTCCTACTTCTGCTACGGGTGTGGCATTCAGCCGTAACCCTGCTACAGGTGATAACAAGTTCTACGGTGAGTGGCTCATCAACGCTCAGGGCGAGGACGTCGTAGCAGGTATCCGTACACCTAACCCTCTTAATGAGGCTACGAAGACCGATCATAATAAGAACCTCGAGAGCCTTGAAAAGGCTATGCCTGAGGTTTATGCAGAGCTCGACGGCATCAGAAAGCGTCTCGAGGAACACTTCCACGACATGCAGGACATCGAGTTCACCATCCAGGATAAGAAACTCTATATGTTGCAGTGCCGTATCGGCAAGCGTACAGGTATCGCTGCCCTCCGTATGGCTATGGATATGCTCGACGAGGGTATGATCGATGAGAAGACCGCTGTTCTTCGCGTTTCTCCTTCTCAGCTCGACGAGATCCTTCACCCTATCCTCGACCCTGCTTCAGAGAAGAAGGCTACCATTATAGCAAAGGGTCTTCCTGCATCTCCGGGTGGAGCGGTAGGTACTATCGTCTTCACTTCAGAGGCTGCTATGGAAGCTGCCGCTAAGGGACAGAAGACCATCCTTATCCGTGAGGAGACATCTCCTGAGGATATTGAGGGTATGCGTGCTTCTGCAGGTATCCTTACCACACGCGGAGGTATGACCTCTCACGCCGCTCTCGTGGCTCGTGGTTGGGGTAAGTGCTGCATCGTAGGCTGCGAGGCTATGAAGATCGACTTCGAGAACAAGTGCGTATCTTTCGCAGGAAGCGACGCAGTATATAAGGAAGGCGATTGGCTCTCTCTTAACGGAGCCAAGGGTGCTGTCTATGCAGGCAAGATCGATACTATGGACGCATCTGAGAACCCTCTCTTCATTAAGTTTATGAACATCGTGGACAAGTACCGTCGTCTCGGCATCCGCGCTAACGCAGATACACCGGAAGATGCACAGCGTGCACTTCAGTTCGGCGCCGAGGGTATCGGTCTGTTCCGTATCGAGCATATGTTCTACGGAAAGAACAGCGAAACACCGCTTTCTAAACTCCGTAAGATGATTATGTGCAACACTGACGAGGAGCGTAGAGAAGCTCTTTCTGAGCTCGAGCCATTCATCAAGGCTTCAGTAAAGGCTACACTCCGCGTTATGGATGGCAAGCCGGTAGTATTCCGTCTTCTTGACCCACCTCTTCACGAGTTCGTTCCTAAGAGCGAGGACAAGAGAGCAGAATTGGCATCGGATCTGGGCATCTCAGTAGAGGAAGTGGACAAGAGAGGTGAGAACCTTCACGAAATCAACCCTATGATGGGCCACCGTGGAGTTCGTCTGCATGTCACATATCCGCTTATCGCCGAGACACAGTATCGTGCCATTTTCACTGCAACTGCAGAACTTCAGAAAGAGGGACTTCACCCTATGCCTGAAATCATGATTCCTGTTACCGTATCGGCTCGCGAGCTTGAGTTCCAGAAATCTCACTGCGAGAAGATTCGTCACGAGGTGGAAGGACTTACAGGCCAGACCATCAAGTACCAATTCGGTACTATGATCGAGATTCCTCGTGCTGCTCTTACAGCAGACCGTATGGCTCGTACTGCACAGTTCTTCTCGTTCGGTACTAACGACCTTACTCAGATGACCTTCGGCTTCTCACGTGACGACGTAGGTACATTTATGGGTGACTATCTCGGAAACAAGATTCTCGATGCAGATCCATTCCAGACCATCGACGTCAAGGGTGTGGGCCGTCTCGTAGAGCACGGAATCACGGCAGGTCGCAGCAAGCGCCCTGAGCTTATGTGTGGTGTCTGCGGTGAGCACGGTGGAGATCCGGATTCTATCTCATTCTTCAATAAGATAGGTCTTGACTATGTGAGCTGCTCTCCATTCCGCGTACCGATCGCAAGACTCGCAGCTGCTCAGGCAGCTATCAAGCAGAACGACTAATTCTAAGTCAAGTATATATGAAAAGCCCGGTTGGATGTTTCCAATCGGGCTTTTTCGTCGTTTAAATAATTATTGTTTATTGATATGCGTTCAATGGTTTGCCTTCGGTGAGTGCGTGAACCCTTTCCTTAACGGATGCCAATTTGGCCAAGTGCTCCGGTGCGTCGATGGAAGCGCTGGCCTTCGCCTGTGGGTCTAGCCATTTGGCAGCAGAGCACAGTACCTCGTCTATAAGGTTCACGATTTCCAGCATTTCCTCTTCCTTGAAACCTCTGGTGGTAACTGCCGGAGTGCCAATTCTAAGGCCCGACGTGAGGAATGGGCTTCGGGTGTCGAATGGAACCATATTCTTGTTGACCGTGATGTCGGCCCTGCCAAGTTCTCTCTCTGCCACTTTTCCGCAGAGGTTGCTGAACTTACCACGCAAGTCGATGAGCATAAGGTGGTTGTCGGTTCCGTCGCTGACTAATTTGTAGCCCTTGTCGATGAACGCGTGAGCCATCATCTGAGCGTTTGATACGACTTGCATTTGGTATTTGGTGAAATCTTCCTGAAGAGCCTCGTAGAAGGCTACGGCCTTACCCGCGATTACGTGCTCAAGCGGTCCGCCTTGGATTCCCGGGAATACATAGCTGTCGAGAACTTGGCTCATCATCTTGACTTCGCCCTTAGGTGTGGTCCTGCCTTGTGGGTCAGGAAAGTCTTGGCCCATAAGGATAATTCCTCCGCGTGGTCCACGAAGAGTCTTGTGGGTGGTGGAGGTCACGATGTGGGCGTAGCGAACAGGGTTGTTAAGGAGTCCTGCTGCGATAAGACCCGCGGTGTGCGCCATATCTATCCACAGAATGGCTCCCACTTCGTCTGCGATTTTCCTCATTCTCTCATAATCCCACTCTCTGGAATAGGCAGATGCTCCTCCGATGATGAGTTTCGGATGGCAGGCACGTGCGGTTTCCTCCATCTTGTCGTAGTCGATTCGGCCGGTACTTTTATCCAGACCGTAAGGAATCGCCTTGTATAGAATACCTGAAGTGTTTACCGGAGAGCCGTGCGTAAGGTGACCTCCCATACTCAGGTCCAATCCCATAAAACAGTCTCCCGGGTGAAGTACGGCCATCGTGACTGCCATATTCGCCTGCGCGCCTGAGTGCGGCTGAACATTTGCCCAGCACGCCCCATACAGGGCCTTCAGTCTGTCTATGGCCAATTGCTCTATCTTGTCCACTACCTCGCATCCGCCATAGTACCTTTTACCGGGATAGCCTTCTGCGTATTTGTTAGTGCAGACGGATCCCATAGCCTTGAGGACTTCGTCGCTGACATAGTTTTCGGACGCTATCAGCTCCAATCCTTCCATCTGGCGTTTTTTCTCGCTTTCGATAAGTTCAAAAATTTGCTTGTCTTGTTTCATGGCTATACTATATATAATATATGTGTAAATTATGTTAAGGCAAATGTACGCAAAAAGTGCTACATTTGTTTTATGAAAGATAGAAAACTTTTGAATAGTGAGTTGGGGCGCGTGAAGCCTCAGGAATATAGGGAACTCCCGGAGTCGGGTCTCGTATTGGTACTCGACAATGTCCGCAGTGCACATAATATAGGTAGCGCGTTCAGAACATCAGACGCCTTTAAGGTGGACAAGGTATTTCTTTGCGGCATCTGCGCATGTCCACCGAGCGCCGAGATTCACAAATCTGCTCTCGGAGCAGAGGACAGCGTGCCGTGGGAGCATTGGCAGGAAACCATAGAACTGGTCAGGCACCTGAAGGCGGTCGGCTATAAGGTAGTGTCGGTCGAGCAGACGGTGGATTCGGTGTCGCTGGAGAAATTCGCGTCCGCAGAAGGCGAGAAGTACGCATTCGTCTTCGGAAACGAGGTGGACGGAGTGTCGCAGGAGGTGGTGGACGAGTCGGATTTCGTGTTGGAGATTCCGCAGTTCGGCACCAAGCATTCCCTTAATGTCAGCGTGTCGGTAGGAGTGGTATTGTGGCAGGCGCGTCGCTTCTGACAATTTGTCAGTGGTATGGACATTGCACTGATTATGGTCGAAGCCTGATTGGCAAATAAAGATTAAAAAATATATTATTATGATTAGACCATTAGCAGATCGTGTTCTTGTAGAGCCTCAGGAGGCTCAGACAAAGACAGTTTCCGGAATCTATATCCCGGATTCAGCACAGGAAAAACCACAGCAGGGTACTGTAATCGCCGTAGGTTCAGGTAAAAAGGACGAGCCTATGGAGGTGAAGGAGGGCGATGTAGTCCTTTATGGCAAATATGCAGGTACCGAGGTTACCGTGAATGATAAGAAATACCTCATCGTTAAACAGTCTGACATTTTAGCTATTCTGTAAGTATTATGGCAAAGGAAATTCAATTCGATGTAGATGTTCGCTCCAAGATGAAGAGCGGCGTCGATGCGCTTGCTAACGCAGTTAAGGTCACACTTGGTCCTAAGGGACGTAATGTGGTTATAGATAAGAAATATGGTGCTCCTCAAGTTACAAAGGACGGTGTTACCGTAGCTAAGGAGATCGAACTCGAAGATAGATTCGAGAATATGGGTGCTCAGATGGTTAAGGAAGTGGCTTCCAAGACTAACGAGCAGGCCGGTGACGGTACTACGACCGCGACCGTATTGGCCCAGGCCATCATCAATGTAGGTTTAAAGAATGTTACCGCCGGAGCTAATCCTCTGGATTTGAAGCGTGGTATCGACAAGGCAGTGGCTACTGTAGTGGATGATTTGCGTAAACGCAGCCACGAGGTAGGCGACGACTTCTCGAAGGTGGAGCAGGTAGGTACCATCTCTGCGAACAACGATGCTTATATAGGTAAGCTTATCGCCGACGCCATGTCTAAGGTTAAGAAAGACGGCGTGATTACCGTAGAGGAAGCCAAGGGTACGGATACCGAAGTTAAGGTGGTAGAGGGTATGCAGTTCGATCGTGGTTACATCTCTCCATACTTTATGACTAACTCCGATAAGATGGAAGCAGAGCTTAACAACCCTCTTATCTTGGTTACTGATAGAAAGATAAGCTCTATGAAGGACCTTCTTCCTATTCTTGAGCCTATCGCTAGGGAAGGAAAGGAACTCCTTATCATCGCGGAAGACGTAGACGGCGAGGCTCTTACCACGCTGGTTGTGAACCGTCTTCGTGGCGCGCTCAAGGTGGCTGCCGTAAAGGCTCCTGGCTTCGGTGATCGTCGTAAGGAGATGCTTCAGGATATCGCTACCCTTACAGGTGCGGTGGTAGTTAGCGAGGAGAGAGGTTTCACTCTTGAGAACACTACTCCTGACATGTTAGGTAAGGCCGAGAAGGTTACCATTACTAAGGAGAACACTACTATAGTAGGTGGTGCAGGTAATAAGGAAGACATTCAGGACCGTGTAAATCTTATCCGTTCTCAGATAGAGGTCACTACCAGCGAATACGATAAGGAGAAGTTGAAGGAGCGTCTCGGAAAGCTCTCAGGTGGTGTGGCAGTTCTTTATGTAGGTGCTACTACCGAGGTCGAGATGAAAGAGAAGAAGGATAGGGTAGAGGATGCGCTTAACGCTACTCGTGCCGCAGTGGAGGAAGGTTACCTTCCTGGTGGTGGCGTCGCATACATCCGTGCCATTTCTGCGCTCGAAGGTCTTAAGGGTGATAACGAGGATGAGACTACCGGTATTAGAATCGTGGCTAGAGCCATCGAGGAGCCTCTTCGTCAGATCGCGCTTAACGCCGGAGTCGATGGTAGCGTGATTATCCAGAAGATTAAGGAGGGTACAGGTGACTACGGTTATAACGCTCGCACCTCAGAGTTCGTAAATATGTACGATGCCGGTGTGATCGACCCTACTAAAGTGGCTCGTGTAGCATTGGAGAATGCGGCATCCGTAGCAGGTATGTTCCTTACCACAGAGTGTGGAATAGTGGATATTCCTGAGCCTCAGGCAGCTGCGCCTGCTATGCCTCAGGGTGGAATGATGTAATATTGAAAATATTTTAAAATTTTCTTAAAAAATTTTGGTATTATCAAATTAATTACTACCTTTGCAATCCCGTTTGAAACGAACGGGA
>URCV01000003.1 GCA_900546445.1 uncultured Bacteroidales bacterium
TGCGTCCGTCGGAATAACGATATATCACATTAACCGCATCGTATACCTCGCGGCCGTCTTTCCAGTAGATTATATCGCCCATACCCGTCACGCTCTGAGGAATCTTGCCTGCCGCCATATTACATACTTCCAGCTGATGACAAGCGAGTTCCGTCATAAGTCCTCCTGAAGACTCCTTGTAAAGTCGCCAGTTTATGGCCCTTTCCAGTTCCGGAGAAGGCACTTCCCTGCGCCAATCCGCATTTCTGAACCAGTGGCAGCGCATACCGACCACCTCGCCTATCACGCCGTCTCTTATGAGCTGCATTCCCTTGATGTACTTAGGGTCATACATTCGCTGCATACAGAAATACAACGCCCTGTCGGTCTTCTGATAGGCATCGTAAACGGCCTTGCATTCGTCCAGAGTACGGGCCATAGCCTTTTCGCAGAACACGTGCTTTCCTGCAGAAAGCGAATCAAGCGTTATGGACGCGTGCATATTCAGCGGAGTGGATATTATGACGCCATCTATATCCTTATCTTCCAGCAGCTTCTTGTAATCAGTGTAACGCTTGGCATCGGGACAGAGCTGAGCCGCTGCCTCAAGGTTCGGTGCGTACACATCGCAGATGGCCACTATCTTCGCGTGCGGAATAAGCTTCAGATTATGAATATGATACTGCCCGCGCGAGCCCGTACCTATCAGTGCGACCCTCGCCACTTCCTTTCCCGTCTGGGCCAATTTTTCAGGAGTGCAGGACGAAAGCCACGGCATCGAGCTGAATAGTGCCGCGCCCCCGGCCACAAAGCCGAGGTTCTTTAGAAAAACTCGCCTGCTTAAATCCAGAGCTAACTTATCTTTATATTCCATTATAACAAATCACTATATGCATTAAAAACATAATTACCGAACTCGCGACGCATCCCCTCTCTCAACTCCTCGCTGTGACACAGCATATACGCCGTGCTTAGCACTTCGCAGACCAGCGGGTCCTTTCCCTCTACTGAGACCATCATATTCCGGTTATTCGCCTCTCCCGTAATGGGATTCACTATATGACCCGAATACGCGGGAGTGTTTCCCGAGGTCGAAAGCGAACTTTCCCTTAAACTAAAGGTATTCAAATACATTCCGGTACGTGGCGAATTCAAGTCCACACTCCAGCAGTCTCCCGCCGGGTGAGAACCGAGCGCACAGATGGAGCTTCCTCCGAAATCCACGAAAGCCGCACTTACGCCCTTCGATTCGAGAAGATTCATTATCTGCCTTAAGGCCCAGCCCTTCGCATAGCCTCCGAAATCGAGTTCGGCGCCTTCGGCTCGCAAGACGTTTCCTTTTATGGTCAGTTCCTTTTTCGAGTCTTTGGTAATATCGAAAAGTCCCGAGGTCCTGCGGCGAAATTCCACGCAATCCGCTACGCTTCTCGCGAGAACGTCGCTAAGAATGGCCTCTCCCCGTTCCTTTAGTTGGGCATTTACCTTAGACACTTCACTTTCCGATGAAAACCTATTGAACACACTATCTCCGCTTTCTAAAATGATTCGCACCTCTTCCCACAATTCGCTCGCCTGCCTTTCTTCCTTTCCTAAAAGCAAGATGAAAAAACGTGTACCCATCACCTTTTCGAGGCTCGCGCTGAAAAGGGACGAATCGGGATAGTATTCGTGTTTTTCCGTCATCGTTTTCTACTTCGCCGAAGCCATTTCGACAGCCTTCGTCGTTATATAATACTTACTTAGAGTATTTTGACTCTCCCATTCCGGTATCTTCTCCTCTCCTCTTATGTATTTGAGAAACTGAGCGGCTACCATATTGAAGTGGTCTTCGTGGCCTATCCTAAGGTCCGAAGGAATCACTACCACATACGCTCCATTCACCTCCTTAAGGGAAGTTCCGGGATATTTCTGTCCAAGTACGGTGCGAAGACGATTTGCGGCATACTCGAGGTTCGTCGTCATCGAAATCTGCTTTACGAATCCCGTAGAAGCATCCTGACGAATGGTAACTACGGAGCGATCTCCCTTATAGACGGCCTCGAAAGTATCCGAAGAGCCGCTCTGCGGAGTCCATTTCCACAGCACCTTCATCTGAACCGGCAATCCATTTACCTTAAAGTCCAAGCTTCCGTTAGACATCACCGGAATCGCACCATTCCTCTCTATACCCTTCAAGTAATCGGGGAAATCGGCAGCGCCGGTAGAACGGGCAAACTGCTCCTTGGAAATCCATGTAGGATAATGAGATGCGGCAGTAACTTCCACTTTATCTGTGGTTATGGTCTTCTGAGGAAAGCACTGCCAAAACACCAAGTCGATAAGGTGAGTCGTCACATCGGCGATTCCCTCGCCCTGCTGCCTGACGTCGTAATACCACTGCGGGCGCACGAGCGGCGTTCCTCCCACTTCCTTATAGAAATGGTGGACGCTGGTCATCTGCACCGTAGGAGCAGCGCTATAATCAAAAGTTCCGAATATGCTCGGATCGGCCAATATGTCCTTTACTATAAGATTTACTATGTCGTAGCGCTCCGTCATAAGGTCGTATATGACCAAATCTTGGTTCGCGGCCTCCACATAAGCTCTCTGAAGAAGCTCCCAGCCTCTTGAATCTATGGCAAGCGGCTTGTCCGACAAGACATTATAGCCTCTTTCCACTGCGGTTAGGATGTAATCCGTCTTCTTGGCATTGTTTCCCGCGAGCATAACTACGTCGCCATTCTCGTTAACGGGGAGATGCTCCAGATAATCACTGCCGGCATACACATCCTCCTTCCACGAAGTAGGATTCTGCTCTCGAGTATTATACCCTTCTATGGTAGCGAGATACTGCTCCAGCTCCTCGCCTTCGGGAGCATAGACCCTGACCTTTTCGTCCACTCCTTCAAGCCTGCTCTTCTGGAGCAGACTAGCGTGAAAATGGCCCGGGTCCACTACGTTAAGCACTACGGGGCGTTCGTGGCACGAGGAGAATCCTACCACCACCATAGCACCCATAATTATCTTGCTAATACTTGATGCCATATTTTTTCAATAGTTTCTTAGCGTCCTTAAGTCCCGCATTATAAGCCTCTTTCATAGTAACTTCCTTTCCTCCACGCTCGAGACTCATATTCGACGCCTTCATGAATGTGAATATCTCCACGGTCTCCTCAGGCTCTATGGGAACGACTCCGGTACGGAAATAATCCAATACCTTTTCGAGAAGTACCATATATCCTGCATAACCACCTGCCTGAACGGTACCGGTTTCCGTGATCACCGTGCCTCCATAAATGTTAGGACCTACTGAAACTGCCCTGAACGTGCCAAGTCTGCCGTCTTCCCAGATACCGGACACGATGTCGCCGTGGTCTGAATGTACTCGGCTCACGCTCTTGCACCCCGTACCCATAACCGTATAAAGGATCTCCACTCCGTGGATTCCGTAGAATCCGAAATCGGGATGGGTAAGTTCCGGATGGTGTGGAGAATAGCAATCTGCACCTATCACCTTTCCATATTCGCCATTTCTTATCTTCACGGTTTCAGGAGAATACCTTAGAGCGGAAGATGAGAAAATCGGAATGCCGTATTCCTGAGCCACGCGATAGAGTGCGATGGTCTCTCCGAGAGTCGCGCCCGCAGGCTTGTCCACATAGCAGAGCTTGCCGGATTTGAACACTTCAATGGCCTGCTCCAGATGAAGCCTTCCGTCGTTAGTCTCCAAAAGCACGCAATCCACCATCTCGAGCAGCTGTGCTATGGATTCGGTTATTACCACCCCGTGCTTTTTCACTTCCTCGATGTAAGCCGGAATTCGCTTGTAGCTCGACTCTATGGTGCGAGACCCGTAAGGGTATGCAGCGACCACCTCGAACTGCTTTACATAAGGGCTATCTCCATCTCCGTTAAGGAGTTCCGTAAAGGCAGTGGAGTGAGATGTGTCCAGTCCGATTATTCCTAACCTAAACACGTTCTCTTCAGCTTTCAAGCCGAAGGACAAAGCACAAAAAGCTAAGGCTGATAATATAAATCTTTTCATAATAGTGATGAACTTTCGTTATTCAAATATAAGCAAGAATTCTCTTTTTCCCTCAATATCGAAGCGGGACATTGCTCACTAATTTCACCCTCCAGCATACGCTTTACGGCAGGGGCCTTATTCGTGAACGGCACGATGCAAAACATCCAGTCTGCGCGAAGAAGTGCTGGTACGGTAAGGGTAATGGCCTCCTTAGGCACGTCATCCAGAGTAGGAAAACACTTCTCGTGAACTTGCTGGCCACGGCACACCTCGTCGAGAGCCACCACCTTGGCCAATTTCGGATCGTTGAAATCGGCCACGCCGGGGTCATTGAAGGCTATGTGTCCATTCTCCCCGATCCCTAAGCACACGATATCCACGGGATACTTTCTTAGAAGCCCGGAATAACGCTCACACTCGGCGTTTATGTCAGAAGCCACTCCGTCAATGTAGTTTACCGACTTGAAAGGCACGTGGGAGAAGATGCTTCTGGACAGGAAATTACCGAAACTCTGTGATTGCGTTCTCGGAATGCCTATATACTCGTCCATATGGAAGGCATTGATTCTCCCCCATTCTATGCGCTTATCTTTAATGAGAGACGACAGAAAAGCACTCTGCGAGGGAGCTGCCGCGAAAATCATATTGATTTCCGGCTTTTCCGAAAGCAAGGCCATTATTCTCTGCGCCACATCCTCTGCAGCCGAAAGTCCCATCTCCTCTGTCGTGGTATATATCTTGACTTTAAGCAAGTCTTTGGTTAATTCTTTCATAATATCTTAGTTATTAGCTTTATAAATCACTTTAGACGCCACTATGGTGTATTCCACTTTCACATTGTCGTCGAAAATCACGAAATCGGCATCCTTTCCCGCCTTGATGGAGCCCTTTTTGTCGTCTATGTGCATAATGCGTGACGGGGTCAGGGTCATCATCTTGACTGCGTGCTCGAGAGGGACGTCGGCCAAATTGACCATAGTGCGCACAAGCCTGTCGGTGGTAGCCACGCTGCCCGCAAACGCACTGCGGTCCGGGAGTTTCGCCACACCGTCTTCGATGAGGACCAATTGGCCCTTCTCCTTACTGCCCAGCATACAGCACTGCCCGTCCGGCATTCCGGCACCACGAATCGCATCCGTGCAGAGGGCGGTCTTGTCCGGGCCCTTGAACTTGTAGGCGTATTGCAGAAGCGGCTTAGGCAGGTGCACGCCGTCGGCGATTATCTCCACAGTCATATCATCGATAAGATAAGCTGCTTCCTGTATGCCCGCATAGCGGAAAGCGTTTTTCCTCACTATGGAAGACATGGCGCAGTAAAGATGGGTAACGTGAGAGCATCCGTGACGATAGGCCTCTTCCGCCACCTCATAGACGGCATCGGAATGAGCGATGGAAGGCAAAATGCCACGGCGCGAAAGCTCGTCGGCGAAATCCATAGCCCCTTCCAGTTCGGGGGCGACGCTCCATCGCATAATCTTGTCCGAAGCCTCTAGGAACTTCATATAGTTCTCAGGCACAGGGTTTTTCAGATAGGATGGGTCCTGAGCTCCGCTTCGCTGTGCAGAGAAAAATGGACCTTCCAAGTGCAAGCCAAGCATCTGAGCACCCTTTTGGTTAAGCGAGCAGGCCTTTTCGAAGACATCGAGCACCCGGAAAAGCTCCTCGTCGGTGCAGGTAAGCGTGGTAGGAAGCATAGATGTGGTGCCGTGAGTCGCGTGCATCTCGGACATCCCCAAGAAAGACTCCACATTACCGTCCATAATGTCGAATCCTCCGCCTCCGTGCACGTGAATGTCCACAAAACCAGGGGACACATAGCGTCCTGCGGCATCTATGACTACATCCGAAGAATCCGGCTCGACTTCACCATTAGCCTTGATTTCCAGAATTTTACCGGTTTTAACATCACACACGGCAGACACTCCCTCCACGATACCTTCCGGAAGGATGAACTTGCCGCCCGTAATAATCAATTTTTCCATTATATGCTCGATTTTTTATGCCAATAATTAATTTTATATCCTTTCAATGCAAAGAAAATCAGATAGAGGAAGCAAGGTATCAATATCCAATATCCACCTCTGAAACTCGTCCTCTGTGCGATGAATCCGTAAATCTGAGGCATAATGGCGTTACCGCAAAGTCCCATGACGAGAAGCGACGACCCGATTTTCGTAAACTTGCCCAGATTATGTATGGAGAGAGGCCAGATCGAGGCGTAAATCAGCGCGTTCGGGAAGCCCAGTGCGCACAGGAAGAGCAGCGACAGGTTTATGTGGTGTCCGAAGAACACCACCGGCACATCCACCAGCACGGCCAGAAGCGAAAGCACCAGACCCAGGGTCGAGCAGATGACAAGTGCAGTTCTCTGAGATATCACCTTCGGAATCAAGAATATACCTATGATATAGCCTATCATCGTGCAGGCCAATGTATACGACGGGAAGACCTTGGCCTCAAGCATATCCACACCCATGGAGCCTGCGTAGTTTATGACTGTATCTATCGCCACCACCTGACTGCCCACGTGGAAGAATATGGCCAATGCGCCCAATACCAGATATGGATATGAGAAAACGCTCTTCCTGTTCTCGGAAGAATCGCCCTCGGATTCGGCATTGCTCTCTTCTGTATCTATTTCCGGCAGAGAGGAGAATTTTATGAATATGCCGAATATGAGAAGTGCCGTGCCCAGAATGGCGTAAGGCACTATCACACGCCTGATTAGGTCGTCGAGAATGAGGTTCTTCGAAATCTCGTCGAGAGTCCCTGACTCTATCAGCTTGAACATCTCGCTATCTCCCGGATTCAGGATGACAGCTGCGAAGACGAGCGGAGAGATGATGCCGGCGACCTTGTTGCAGATGCCCACGACGCTGATTCGACGGGCAGCGCTCTCGATTGGCCCGATGATGGTCACGAAAGGATTGGCTGCAGTCTGAAGAATGGCGAGGCCGGTGCCGATTAGGAAGAGTCCGGTCAGGAAAAGACCGAATTCCCGCACCATAGCCGCAGGCACGAATACGTACATACCTATCGCCATTATGATGAAGCCCACCATAATACCCGTCTTGAAGCCCACTTTCTTAAGCAGCATACTGGACGGAATGGCCATTATGAAATAGGCGATGTAAAATGCGAATGTTACGAAATAGGATTCGAAATGAGTGAGTTCGCAAGAGATTCTAAAATAGGGAATCAAGATGGAATTCACCCACGACACGAAGCCGAAGATGAAAAACATAAAGGCGAGAATCACCATCGCGCCTACATTGGTTTTGGTTTCATTCATTGTTTTCGTTTCTATATGGTCTAGTAATTACGAATTCACAGAAATCGTGATAGAGGTTCTGGTTGTACTGCGATCCGGAGCCTTTCAGCCACTTAAGAGCCCAGCTACCCTGGTAGTATGCCAATGGGCAGCTCTCCCAGATGCCGTACTTCTTAAAGGCCTTCATATAATTTTCGAGCTTGTAGCCGCGTCCGTTGCTTTCGAGGGCATTTCCGTCGAACTCGATTTCCATTCCCATCTTGTGCCTTTTCGCCAGATCGCAAGCCTCGTCGAGACGTGATTCGGGGATGGCGTCGTTAAAGAAGTAGTTAGGCTGAAGATAGGCCACATCGAAGCCGAAAGACTTCCACTCAGAGTAGCCGTCGGCGTTGAAATATGGTATCCAGTTAAAGGTCAAATCCTTTCCTTTAAGATAGGTTCCGAGCTTGGACATGAGGTCGCGAGTGTGCTTGGCCTTTTCGGCTACCCAATAGAACCCGACTAACTCGATATTCTTATATTTCTTGTCGCGGAATCGCTCGGTAATCTCGTCGATGTACCACTGGCAAGCGGTGAGTCGGTCCGCGGTATTCGAGAAGTCAAGATCCTTTCCTGCCACCTTTCCCCAATACACGGTAGAGCTCTTGGGGTCGGAATACCTCTCGTTAGTAATAGGCTCCGGAATGCCTATGACTACCTTTCTCTTAGTCTTGGGAGACTCTCCCATCTCCTCGCTGGCGAGGTCCACTGCCTTTTCTATGGCATTAAGGCCTCCGTCCACTTCGAAATAGTAGTCGATAAGAGCTTTCCACTCCACCTTGGTGGCGGATGGAAGTTTCACACCCTCATAGGAGTAGTCCGTAATGAAGGTCTTGTTCCCGGTAGGAACATTTACATACATAAATTCCAGACACAGGAATCCATCGAAAAGCCAATGCTTTTTCCCGGACCTGTCGGTATATATAACATAATCCTTCAGGTAACTTCCGCTCCATTTAAGTGGCTGACGGTGACCGCTTCCCCCATAGATGAGCACCATATCCGACGGCACCTTGTCTTTCGACACTCCCGGTTCGTCCTTATCGGTGTCTTCTATGAAGTCACGCCAATCGGGGATGTCCGCTGGTTTCTTGTCCGTGCAAGAAACCAGCAGTGCCACTACTACTAAAAAATTCGATATTATCTTCTTCATTTATTTCTTTATGTTAAATCTGAGTGCGCTCAAGGCCTTTACGGTAACCTGTTTGCCGTCAGGCAGGGTGACCGTGCGGTCGGTAGTGGACATATTGGCCAGAATATAGGCCCCACGGCCCTTCGTACTGAGCCACTGCGCTCCCATCACCACGTTGGTTTTCTGATAGTTAGGAATATTGACCACAGGGTTGTCTCCTCCTGGGATGAACTCGTCTATGAAGTTGCCGCCGAGGAAGAGGTCGTGTTGGCCTTTTCTAAATTCGGCGAGATTCTTCAGGAACACCTGCTCGTTATGGTTTTCGTCGCGCATAAGCAGTTCGGGACTTACCCAGCCCAGCTGCGAACCCCAGAGAAGGCTCTTCATCGTGATGTAGTTGAAAGAGCCGTCGTTAAGCTTCCACGGCACGTATGTAAATCCGCTGTAGACACATCTGTCAGAATAGATTAGAGGGAAAAGCGGAATCATCTTCACATATGGCGTGTGTGGAGAGTTTACCACTAGCATCATATCGAAGAGGTCCATATAGCACTCCACGTTCTCTTCAGTGGTAATGGCGAGATTCTTGGTCCCGTAAAGGTCTTTTCTAATGTCGGTGAGCATCTTGCGATATGACTCCGGCCACCACTGCCCACCGCCTGGAGCGTGGTCGTGGTTAGGAGCATAGCAAGGCACGCTGGCCGCGCAGCCTATCTGGTCGATATACACACCGTTAGTTCCCAGTTCAGTAAGAATCCTGTCATTCAAGTCGTAAATGATTTTCTGCCATATAGGAGAAGAAGGACAGGTCACGGTGTTTATCACTTTCGAACTATATACTTCCGTATAGAGCGAGCCGTCGGTCTTTCTGCAGGAAGCATCCTTTCCGTCAAGTTCCTTATAGGTGTGGTTTGCAGTATCCCAGAGACGTCCGTTAATGTAAGGAGTAACGAATGCGCCCATCTTCTGGCTCTTCTCGATGGCTTCCTTAAATCCATCCTTAGCCGGGAAATAGTCCGGATAGTTAGTGTCGTATGGAAGATGCTGCCAGAAATACCAGTGCAGGCCCACGCCTTTGCCATAATATGCAAGTGCCTTGTAAAGAGCGTCTTTCATCTCAGGAGTCACGTCGATAGGGCGAAGCCACATATCGGCATTCTTAATCCACGGAGCTATCTGACGCTGTGCAATGGTCTTCTCTCCCCACTTGGTAGTGAAAGAGAACGGACGATACCACTTGACTGCCGTTTTCTGCCAATTCTCAGGATTGTACCCCATGACTACGGACCAAGGGAGCTGGAAATGTCCACCTTCGCTCCAAGCATAAGATGTTATGGCAGACTGATAGAACACCACGTTATTTCCTTCTCCCTTCATAGTAAGGAGTTTGTTACATCCTAAAGTATCTTCGGCTGCGAAATAGACGGTAGACTCACCATTATGCATCATCACCATCTCCATCATACCGGTAACCGAAGGATAACGCATCTGAAGATGACTGTTAGTAGGCATATCGTACTCTGCGCCATAGCCATAAGGCAATATTCCCTTAGCCTCGCCCTTGAGTCTTTTCACCATTATGCGAGGATAATCGGCCTGGGTAAGTATCCAGCCCTCAGGCATCGAAGCGTCCATAGTCCAGTGAGGCATATCATCGTCCGGAGCGAGCGTAACGCTTATGTTAAGCGGCCACTCCTGAGCCTCTATCATGAGATTCCAAGTGAAAGTAGCCTTTTGAACGCCATCTTTCTCCTCGAACTTGCCTCCCTTATAATATGTAAACTTAGGCTGAAGGGTAGGATTTTCTCCGTTAGGACCTAAGAGAGTCACTTCCCACGGGTGTGTTACACTACCGGTACTTGGCAATATATTAACTCCGTCGAAATAGAAATAACGGAAAAAGAAATTCTTCTCCGAGCCTCCGAAACGAAGCTCCACGTGATCATTTTTCAGCACGATGTCGTCCGGCAGAGCTTGAGCGTTAAGTCCCACACTAGCCACTGAAAAGACTGCGCCGAGCAGGATTGATGTTATTATTCTCTTCATTATCATTTAGTTTTGTTTATTTATTCTTTCCTAAAGAGTGATGCCAATTCACTCTCCGACAAATTCGTCTCCATTATTCTTCTCTTTCCCAATGGGACAGATATGGCATCGCCTTTTGTTCGGCATCGAACGGACTTTCCATCCATGTCGAAAACCTTAAGTCCGGCAGATTTTGCAGCCGAAGATAGCGTCAACCACCCGTCTTCCTTAAGACCTGGAGCCCAATATATCAAGCATCCCTTTCCGTCTCGTTCGAAATAAAAGGCCCTCACGCTTTCCGTTTCCAGAAAAGGTCTATACTCATATAGAACCGGAGACCCGTCAGCCCCCTTAAGTAGCACAAACTCTCTTTGCGGGTCCTTCAACATTTCTTTCTGCGTAGCGGACAGGGAATTGGCAAGTTTCACATTCTCCCAGTCCCGAATAACCTGAAAATTATCTTCAGTGCGCGGATGCGAGCGAATCTGGTCCAATTTGCCCATAAGCGAGATAGGGCTATCCCAAGCGAGAGCCTTGCTACATATATATTCATACATATCAGGCTGCATACCCATCGTCTCTTCGCTTGGTGCGAGATAGTCTACCCACCCGAAATTCACGGAAGTGAAGTCGTCGTAAATTCGTCTTGCACACGGAAGCGTGTATTTCTGCATAGCAGTTCTTATCTGCTCCGGACGAAAGAGGTCAAAAGCATTGCCTCTTGTCAAAATATGCCACCCGAAATGCGATTTCAAAGCGCCTTCACTGAACAGCGGCTTAGGGTCGAGCTTCTCATATACGCTAAGCTGCGCGCGAGAAACATTATACCAGTAAGGCTGAGGAACATCCTCGGCGCCATCGAAATATACGAATTTAAACCCGACTTCTCTATAAATATCGGCCAAATTCCACGAAATCTCATCTTGAATGCCGGTATTCTGGTCTACACGAACGAACCTGGGCCAAGTGTCCACATCCAAAAGTCTAACCGGACTTCCCGACTTGTGAGAAGCCTTAGAAGTGCCAAGCACGCCACGTTTGCACCCCTTAAGATAATAAGGACGCTCCTCGGTAAAGGATGCATATTCTATCAATTCGTCATCTATCCTTACTATACGACGCCCCTCCTCGGTATAAAGCCCTTTGACGAAACCATCTACCCTGATATCCGTATCAGAAGCCGTAATATCCTCATCCATCAACAATTCTATCGGATAATTCATACGAGGATCAGGAACACCTCCACATATATATGGATCATCTATGGAAACCTTTGAATAATGGATATGAAATCCGGGAATCAATCCTGCCTTACTAATCTTGGATGTAATGGTCTTTAGATCCTCCATTCCGTTCGGGTAGCGTTCATTCCATAAAAAAGTACCGCAAGTATGCGCGAAATCAGGATAATACACGACCATAGTCTTGAATCCTCCCTTAAGGGCATAGCTGATATGCTCATCTATATTGGAGGTGGTTACATCCCGAAGTTCATAATATGAATAAGGATACTGCGCGCACCTGCGACTTTCCACCCCGCGTGGCAGATTGTAATCTCGCTCCACTTCCTCTATGACATCAAGCATCCTTTCTCCTGAGGCCACTACAAGCGCCGAGCCTACTCCATTAAGGGCGACATCGGCATCGGACCCAGCCCACATAACCAATCCGGCCCTATCGGAATAAGAATCGATGCGTGTCTTTTCGGATGTGCCCAATACGCACACGCCACTACATTCATCCCAAGTAACATTCAGCCATTCACCGAAATGACTACGACGCTTGACAGGCAACTGCAAGAATGCCAATTCGTCTATTTCCGTCCTGCGCTTGACGCCGATGGACTCCATTCGGTAGTCTATTCTGTTAAGATTAAACGCGATGTAATCCTCGCGCACATCCACGCCTATCACCGCTATGTCGTTAGTGTTCTCGAACTCCACGAACAGACATTTACCGTCGTAGGATATTTTATTCGAAGGAAACACTTTAGGCTTAGCCGGGTACATCAAAAAGTTTTCATTGTCGTATGGCCTGTCTTGAGTCAAAGTACAGAAAGGAACACTCCCCTTCACTATTTCGAGACATTCCTGTCCACAAAGCTTATCCCACAGACTCAATGCATATCCTTCACCGGATAGCTCAAGTCGGAAAGCTCCGTTTTCAAGAACCACACGTTCACTTCCATACGCGGCGCTTCCCACCAGCATAATACCGGAGAGAAGGCTGATTGCGTATGCCAGAAAACTTCTTGTCATCTTTAATTAGTCCCTATAATCCATTTTAGGCTTCGGAGCACCTTTTTTCTTGATTACAGGTCCTTCCGGCTCCTTATGCGCAGATGGGTCTCTATAGTCGAAATAGTAAATGCCCAACTCGTCGAATAATTCATAAGCGGAGTTCAACCTGCAAGAGAAATCGGCATAATTCTTATTCTTAGCCTCCGTCCAGCCCGATTCGGCGAGGGCGCACAGACGCGGATAAATCATAAAGTCGAACCTGTCGTCGTTATGCACGAGTTCCGTCCAAAGATTTGACTGAATTCCTATGACAGGCGTCATATCCTTATCTGTCAGGTCCCAACTCTCATACCAGCCATCCGGGAAAGCATATACGTCTTCGATAGGACAAAATCCATCCCAAATACGTCCGCACTTGTGGGATTCATCCTGCACGAAATCGTAATACATAGGCTTACGTGGGCACAAGATGGTAGTATAGCCGGCCTCCAAAGACTTTCTAAGCGACTGAGGGCGATCGTGCCTCCACCAGCATATAAGATTCTTTTCCTTATCCAACTTGAAGTCCAGTACGTCGTCCCAGGCGATGGCCTTCTTTCCGAGCATACTCAGCGAATCGGTCATTCTGGTAATGAAATATCCTTCGGCGTCCTTAATGGTCTTAAGTCCCTCTCGACGCATAAGCTTCTGTACGTAAGGATCACGATTCCAAGCATCACTTCCATAGAACACCTCGTCGCCCCCTATGTGAATATACTGCGAAGGAAATAGTTCCGACACCTCGCGAAGTACGTCGGTAAGGAACGCATAAGTCTGCTCCTTTCCCACATTGAATGTAAAGTCGGCAAATTGAGGAGTACCTCCGCCATTATACTCCGGATAAGCGCGATTTGCAGCCGAAGCGTGTCCCGGCATATCGATTTCCGGAATCACTTCTATATGGCGTTCTGCCGCATAAGCGACGATTTCGCGAATTTCCTCTTGAGTATAGAATTGAGCAGGAGCGTCAGGGTCGCTGTGAGTGCCTATTCCTCCGATTTCCGTAAGCTTAGGATAGCCCTTAATCTCTATTCTCCAGCCCTGCGCGTCCGTAAGATGCCAGTGAAACTTGTTAAGCTTGAAATAAGCCATCATATCCAGAAGGCTCTCCACCTTCTCCTTTCCGAAGAAATGTCTCGCCTCATCCAGCATAAATCCACGCCACTCATAACGCGGAGCATCCACTATCTCGCCACATCTCACATCGTCATTCACTATCTGCTGAAGAAGGGTCTGGATACCATAGAAAACGCCTGCCTGACTGCCTCTAATCTCCACAGAACGGCGTCCACTCTTCATCACATAGCCTTCACCTCCACGAGATTCGTCCAGTTTGAGACTAATCGAGTGCGCTCCACCCTTACCGTTTCGGGCCAATTCCATCTCCCCATAGCCCAACTCCTCCAGAGCCTCCTGCAAGAAATCGGCCTCTCCGCCGAGAGCCTCGTCGTACACGATTCTATCTACCTTCGAAATATCCGTCTTCGCCGAAGTGACCTCTACCTGATTAGGATAAGGAATCACATCGACCCTTACCTGGGCTTTAGTGCACGAAAGCACGAAAGTGGAAACCAGAATGCCAAATGCCAATGCCTCAGTTATGCTTTTCATCGTAATTCGTTTTTAATTGGGACCGATAGGGAGTTTCACCTCCCCATCGGCAAGATAAATTTATGTATTAGTAGTTTTGCTGAGTTTACATATCGTAGCGGGTAATCTCGTATCCGAGAAGTCCTGCATTAGCGGTAAACATATAAACCTGAACTGAATTACCGTCTGCGCTCGGTACGAATATTACATCGCCGCGCTTGGTAAGGTTAGTTCCACCGAACACTCCGTCGGCAGCTACATAAGGATAGGTAGAAGTCATACCTGAAGGACTAAAACCAGTACCCTCCGGAGTACCTACGCCGTGTGTTGCATCACCTTCGCGCGAGTCGAACAAGAATCCGGTCTGTAGGGAAGTAGGAGTAGGAGACATTCCGATATTGGCCACATAGAGACGGTGTCCCCATATGCCGTTTGAAAGATTACCATTAGAAACTGCCAGAAGCTGAGTTCCGTTGAATTCCACCACGTCGCCACCACGCATATTCTTCGCATAATCGTAGTTTCCGTTAGAAACCCACCAGTGACTCTTAGGCGCTTCGAAGATGAACGAACCTGCAGCCTCACCTGTACTCCAGCCTATCTGCGGACGGAAATCTCCTATGACACAGTAAGAAAGTGGAGAAGATGCGTTAAGAGGAATAGCCTTCGATGCGTTTTTCGTAGAGAGCCAGAACGGTTTTCCGTTAACGTCGAAAGGGCAATACTGCTCTACTTTCTTGAACTCTCCGTTACTGAAGTAGAATGCTATGATACGGCCGACGCCTGCTTCGGTTGAAGTAATCACGGCGTCGCCACTTGTAAGGCTTCCCTTTACTGCCATCATATTGAAGAGCTCAGTTGCCTTTGAAGCAAGTGCGAGCATCTCAGGGCTCTTGATATCGAGGTCCATAATGAGCTTCGGAGCAGCTTTAATGCCGTTCTCCCAAAGATAAACCTTAATGGCTGTAGGAGTAACGAGATAGTCCCATCCTGCGTTTACCGTAACATCCGTAGGCTCTTTAGTACAAGTATAAGTAGCTGCTACCAAGTGTCCTTCGTCATCTGTAGAGATGGCGCGAAGCTCGCGACCCGCATCTATTCCTGAGGTATTGATCTTAACGTCGGTAACCACTCTTCCCGAGAAGCGGTTGAATACGGCGCTCTTCGTCAAGTCATGCTTGTTGCTTATGATAAGATAGTTGTCGATGGCAGCCATAGAGCAGTTAGCGTCTTGCTCGAATCCGAGTGAGTTCACTGCAGTACACTGCAATCCGAAAAGATTGGAGATATAACCGATGTTTCCGGCAGGAACAATAGAAGGGGTGTCGATAACTACCTCGTAGATAGTGTTCGACGCGCCGTCTTGAGAGATGACCTTAATTTCCTTAGCGACATTCAGGTTTATGATTCCCGTGCTCGCATCATAGCCTTCAGCCACGATGGTAGCCCACGGAGCCGGAGTAATCTTCACTGAATTAAGCGCTGCCTCCACGGCTCCTGAAGTCTTGAGCACGGTGAGCTTGCCTTTAGGATTGCCCTCGCTAGGCTCGGTGATGCTGAACACTGCGCGAATGTCCTCGTCGGTAAGGATAGCCTTGGCCAATGAAGAATTGTCCGATTTCTTTCTGGCAGCGGTGAACACATAAGTGTTACGAGTGCCGTCTTCGTAAACCAAGTCGGTAACGAACTCCTGTCCGTCCGAGAAATCGCGAATTCCGCTGATACCCGGCTCGAACTTAGTGCCAAGTGGCATAGTAGCACGGAGTTTTATGGCTGAAAGGTCAGACATAATCTCCTCCGTATCGCTGATAAAATACGGGATATTTAGCAATACCGTATGGTTCTCGTCGTCGATGGTCGCATCGTACTCGACACCGTTCTGAACCAGAGTGGCCTTTACGGTCAGGTGCATCACATTCTCGTTATTCTCCCTTATGAGCTCGTCCGGCTTGTGGCAGGCGCTCAAAGTGAGTGAAAGGGCGAGAACCGGTAATAATATTTTACTGATTTTCATATTGTCTAAAATTTTATAGCCATTCTTCATTTTGCTCGCAAGCACTGTTATTCTTAAGTTCTGCCTTAGGAATAGGGAAAATGTTCATCTTAGGCTCGAAATGACGATCCTGAGTATCACATTCCACTCTGGTATAATTGAGAGTTCCGTCGGAGTTCTTAGTAATCTCTATACCGTGAAGGCGTTTGCCGTCGAGTGTCTTGGTAGCGATTCCCCATCTGGTAAGGTCGAAGTAACGATGTCCCTCGAGACCGAGTTCGCATACTCTTTCCTGGCTGAGGTCGGTGAGATACTCATTCCAAGAAGCCTTCTGTCCCCTTTCAGGCATACCTACGCGGGTTCTTACGGCATTCAAGTCGGCATAAGCCTTGTCGAAGGTGCCCTTACGTGCATAGCACTCCGAGCGAATGAGATAAATCTCGGCTGCGCGCATCTCTATCCAATACTGACCGCTCAAGATATTCGTAAAATTGATCTTAGGGCTGTCGCTCAAGAACTTGCGGATTACATAACCGGTAGTGGTCTTGTGAACGTTATCCTGACCACTGGTAGCGAACTTCATATAGTTCTTGCTCTCTACCGTGAGGTCGAGTTTTCTTCCCAGCCAATCGGCTCCATTATAAAGGATGGAAGCATAGAAACGGATGTCGCGGTTCTGGAAAGGTTCGTTTCCATAAGCTGCTAGGTTATCCCAGTCGAATGCCTGCCATTCGTCACCTACCTTTATGTCGAACATAGAAGCGTACTCGTCTGAAGGAGTAGCGCACACGCCTGCGTCAAAATTTGGCAGTCCTAACTGTATAGGGTCGCCCGGAGCGCAGAAATAGGTATTGAAGTTATGCTGCTTGGCACTTGCGTTACCTGTTCCCTGCTGGAAATAAGCTGCGAGGATCACTTCCTTGTTACCTACGGCGGTGTAGATTTTATTATAGTCTGCAACACTGCTTACAGGAAGCATATCGTAACCCATCTTAAGCACGTCGTCGCAAGCCTGGATGGCCTCGTCATATCTTCCGGCATACAGACAAGCCCTAGCCTTCATTCCTATGGCAGCGGCCTTGGTAATACGGCCGAAATTCGTAGCGGCATCTTCCCAAACCTCAGGGAGGTCTTCGGCAGCCTTAGTGTACTCACTGATTATGAACTCGTAGCACTCTTCCTTTGTAGAACGTGCCTTGGTTCTTTCGTTAGGACCATCCACGTGGTCTTCGCTGATTCTAAGAATCACTCCACCGTGTCGGATGACCAATTCCTGATAGGCGAATGCACGGAGGAAGCGAACTTCCGCCTTTCTAATCTTTACCTGTTCAGGGTCCAATTTGTCAGCACGGCCATTGCTGATGTCGTAGAAGAATTCGTTAAGCTGACGGATGTAAGTGTACATAGTAGACCAATTACTGCGATAATTGGCATCTACCGTAACATAGTTCGTATTATAAAAGGCTTGGTTTACCTGTCCCTTGTCGCCCCACCACGAATATTTAAGGAGTTCGGACACACCGTCATCCATAATATATCCGTTAGAGATGTCGGAATTGGCATACAGGACAGCGTAAAGTCCCTTAACATAATAGTCCATATTAGTAACCGATGCGTATGCGACAGGCTCACCGTACCATCCCGTAGGCTCCAAGTCCAAGACCCCGTTGCAGGAAGTCAGAGTCGCAGCGCCGGCTACAAGTCCTATAATAGTATTTCTAAATATCTTTTTCATTTTTCTTTTCCTCCATTAGAATGACAAATTCACACCGAAACTTACTGTCCTCTGTTGCGGATAATAACCCGTGATGACATTCTGGCTCTCAGGGTCGATGTACTTGAATCCGGTGAATGTAAGAAGGTTAGTTCCTGTCACATAAACGCGAAGCTTGTCTACGCCGAACTGGTTGAGCAGCTTGGCAGGGAAAGAATATCCCAGTGTGGCGTTCTTAAGTCGCAGGTATGTTCCGTCACGTTTCCAGAAATCTGACTGAAGGCCGTTATTTCTGTAAGATGCCTTGTCCACTGAAAGACGTGGGAATTGGGCATTGGTATTGTCAGGTCTCCAGCTGCCCTCTACCAAGTAGAGAGGAGCATTGTCATAATTGGCATACCAAGGAACGGTCAATGGGGTGAGGTCGGTCACTCCGTTCAGGTTAGACCACGCACCCATAAGCATCTTGTCGCAGAGGGTTGCTCCCTGGAATTGGAGCGAGAAGTCGAATCCGGCGTAGTCGGCGTCGAACTGGAACGAGAACATCATCTCCGGCATAGTGCTGCGGGCGATTCTCACCATATCCTCTGAATTGATCTGACCGTCGCCGTTGATGTCCACATACTTGATGTCTCCCAGACGTGGGGTGACACTGGCCGGCTTAGGTGCGTTGTCGATTTCTTCCTGAGTCTGGTACAGGCCGTCTGACTTGTATCCCCAAACTGAACCTACAGATGTTCCGAGTACGCTCTGCCAAGGAAGCACGTTGTCACTCTGCTTCTTAGAAAGGATGCGGTTATGGGCGTAGGTGAAGGTTCCGGTGATGCCGTAATTGAATTTGTTAACTCTGTTACGGTGACGGATGATGAAGTCGATACCCTGGTTGTCGAACGCACCTGAGTTCTCCTGTGAAGGATAGTGTCCACCCAAAGATGGAGGGAACACGCTGCCTATGGTGTTCAATATATTATAGGTGTACTTATAGAAGTAGTCTGCCTCGATGCTGAGCTTACCCTTCCAAGCACTGAAGTCGAAACCTATGTTCGATGAGCGGAGACGCTCCCAAGTAAGGTCTTCGAATGGATAGGAAACTGCATTGTAGAGAGTATTCTGTGCAGTAGGAGTGCTACCGAATGCGACGCTGTTCGCCGACCAGCTGTAGCTCTTCCTGTACTGGTACGCTGCCACGTTTTTCGAGCCAAGCTCACCGATGGAACCGCGCAACTTGAACATATCTACCTGAGGGAATGCATCTTTGAAGAATTGCTCCTTAGACATTACCCAGCCCACGGATGCTGATGGGAAGAAGCCCCATCTGTGATCCTTATGGAAAAGATAAGAACCATCGTAACGGCCCGCTACCTCCAAAAGGTATTTGTCCGCGTAGATGTAGTTGATTCTTCCTACATAACCTGCCTGTGCGCTATGGCCATAAGATTCGGAATTCTGTGCAGTCTTTGCGTCTCCGAGGTTCAAGTAAGGAAGGTCGAAGAATGCGAATGTCCTGCGGGAACCGGTAAACAACTCACTCGTGTTTTTGGTCTGCTCATAAAGGAAGAGAGCTCCGATGGTGTGCTTTCCGAAGGTGTTGTTATAGGAAATCTGAGGACGGAAGACTACCTGCTCCTCCTTAGTGTCTCCTTTATACATATTACCATCCTTAAGGAGGTTAGCTGCATCTACGAGTGAATAGGTGGTGCTTCCGAATGAATCCGGAGCGAGCACCTTGTAAGAGTAGCTGAAGGTCTTGCTTACTGCGTCCTTCCAGTCCCAGCTAAAGAAGATGGATGCCTTCAACCCTTCTAGGAACGGGAATGAGTATTCGGCGCGGGCCGATGTCTCCACTTTGACGTTACGTACGTCCTGGAATCCGGAATTGGCCGAACCATAGAGAGGGTTAGCCGCCGTGGTCTTGGTTCTGTAGCCGGAAACCGGTGTGCCGTTAATCTCCTGTGGGACGAACGGAAGCGAGTAGAGCATCTGATGGAAGATGCTTAATGACTTCTGGTTCTCGTATGAATAACCGCCCGGAATGTGGTTTTCTGCTACGTATCCGCCAAGGTTCAGGGAAATTTTCATGTTTTCGATAGGATTGGCCTCCACATTCGAACGGAAGTTCGTCTTGCTATAGTTATGACCCTCGATG
Source organism: uncultured Bacteroidales bacterium (assembly GCA_900546445.1). Classification (GTDB taxonomy): domain Bacteria; phylum Bacteroidota; class Bacteroidia; order Bacteroidales; family UBA932; genus Cryptobacteroides. Next base: position 20,175 of record URCV01000003.1, read on the forward strand.
ATACCGTCCTGGCTGAGATAACCGCCGCTTATGAAGTATCTTACCTTCTTGTTACCGCCGTTTACGGACACGCTGTGCTGCTGCATAGTGGTGGTGCGATAGAGCGGTGCGGTCCAGTCAGTGTTCTCGAGTCCGTCGTTAGGGTCACCGTTAGAAGTCATATCTATCTGCTCCTGAGTGAAGTAAGGCTCATTACCGTCGAGAACGCGTCCGAGGTTGTAGTACTCCATATATTGGGTACCGTTCATCATCTTAGGAAGGGCCGTAGCGCTCGAAAGGGTCATACTTCCACTATAATTAATGGTAGCCTTGCCTTCGGTACCGCTCTTCGTGGTGATGAGAATAACACCCGAACCACCGTCCATACCATATACGGCACAGGCAGCGGCGTCTTTCAAGACAGAAATGGATGCGATGTCGTGAGCATCGACACTTCTCATCGTACGTTGCACTCCGTCTACCAGCACGAGAGGCTTGGTACCTTGATAAGATGAGTAACCGCGCACGAGCATAGTCACGTCATCGGAACCAGGCTGGCCTAATGACTGCTGAGACACGATGCCCGGAAGCTTTCCGACAAGTGCCTGAGAGACGTTACTTGATGTGGTCTTAAGAATCTCGTCTTGAGTCACGGCAGCGACAGAACCCGTCAAATGAGCTTTTTTCTGTGTACCATAACCCACTACGACTGCTTCTTCGAGGGCATTTCTGTCTTCGCGAAGAACCACGTCGATTACTTTCTGTCCATTCACTTTGACTTCCTCGGTTATATAGCTCATAGAACTATACACCAAAGTCTCCGATTTGGAGGCAGTAATGGAATAAGAACCATCAAGTTCACTCAAGACTCCTTTAGTCGTGTTCTTGATGTAGATGCTAACTCCCGGCATAGGAGCGCCACTTTCATCTGTTACTTTACCAGTAATGACATTTTGCGCGAACGTGTCGACTGCTGTCACGCAGAGCAACGCCACGAGAGAAATAAGGGTCTTCCTCCAAGCAAAAGTCTTCTGTTCATTACCTTTAGCGTTAGAATTCATTTGGTTAACAATTACATTTAGTTTAGTGTAAAGATAGTGCCACCATAGCACGTCTTTTCGATACAAATTTAATTGATAATATACACACTTTAACGCAAATTTCCGCAATTTTATCGTTAAAAAGCGCAAATGTCATATAACGCCGGCGAGGCTCGCCATCCCCACCTGTTTTCACGGGTAGTGCCTGAGCATTTACAAAGAAAAATCCCAAGAAGAAGACATTGACACCCTAGGAATCCTAAAGATTCTTTAACGGATCACCATTCCCACTCGTCGAAGAGAGCCTTAAGTTCGCTCGGCTTTTTAGTCACGAACACGCGTCCTAAAACTCCGACGGACACTATTTGAATCTTTTCGTCACGCTGCATATACCCCACACTGAAAAGGAAATAGTCTTCCGTATAAATAAGGGACTCGCAATACTTGGCGAAAATATTATCTACCCCGAAGAGACTGGACAACATCCCCAGTTCACCCATATCCTTATCGTTCATCACACTGGCCAACACCACCTCGCTGAACTTATCCTTATGCTTCCTGGAATCCGGGCAAGATGATGCCAATGCCACCACCAAAGCCACCACGACACCGGAAACCACCCAAGCAATCACGCGGCGTCTTTTACGTCTCTCCGCTATATACTTATCCACTTCCCGTCTAAAAGCCGCCTGAGCTTCCTCTTCAGTCGCCCCACTATAATAAATATCCTCCGGGATATCCTTAATATATCCTTCGAACTTGCCGTTCCTCTCCTTCAAGACTCCGAAAAATCCGTTGTAATACATAACAATAGTGTCTATTTAGTTTTATATCACAAAGATAATCTAATAAACCGACATCTCTTGTCAGTGAAGTGAAGATTTGCGATAATTTAGCTCTTTTATTTGTCTGCGATTCTTATTATTTTTGTAGGATAGTAAAAATTGAGTTCTATGAAGAAGATATTTGCGGCAATTTCACTTTCGGTTTTGGTTTTGAGCGTTTCGTCTTGTGATCTTTTCAGGTCGCTTGCAGGAAGGCCCACGTCCGCTGAGTTGAAATCGGCCATCGAGAAGCAGCAAAGTTCCGCCCAGCAAATGCAAGCCATAACGGAAGAACCTGCCATAACGACAGAGCAAACTGCCCCGGAAGAGACCATCGCCGTAGCTTCTCCCCAAGCTAAGAAAGAGGAATATACTATGGTAAAGCGCGAAGGCAGGATGTCCGTTCCGCTTGCTTACACCCATACTAACAGTACGTTAAAGGCTACGCCGGAGCACTCATACTATATAATCGTGGGAACCTACAGACAGAGGCCTACCCTTAACAAGATGATTAAGGATGCCCACGATGCCGGCTACGAGACCTTCCTTCTGGAGTACTCTAACGGACTCACTTCAGTAGGACTTATGCCTTGCGACAACCTAGGCGAGGCCATAGATGCCTATGCTAAAGTATCGAAAGAGGACTTCTGCCCTAAAGACGCGTGTATTTTAATAGCTAAATAGATATCATACAATGGAATACGATTTTAAGAAAATAGAAAGCAAATGGCAGGAGCGATGGGCGGCCGAAGGAACCTACAAAGTCACCGAGGACAAATCGAAGCCGAAATACTACGTGCTCGATATGTTCCCATATCCTTCTGGAGCAGGCCTTCACGTAGGACACCCGCTCGGATACATCGCAAGTGACATTTACTCCAGATATAAGAGACTTAAAGGGTTCAATGTGCTTCACCCTATGGGCTACGACGCATTCGGACTCCCGGCCGAGCAATACGCCATACAGACTGGTCAACACCCCGAGATAACCACCGAGAAAAATGCTGCCAGATATCGTCAGCAGCTCGACAGAATAGGCTTTTCCTACGACTGGTCACGCGAGATAAGAACCTGCGATCCGGCATTCTACAAATGGACTCAATGGGCCTTCCTGAAGATGTTCTCATGCTGGTATGACCCACAGCAGGACAAGGCGCGCCCTATCAACGAACTCATCGAAAAATTCTCCACCACCGGCTACGACGGCATCACTGCGGAGCAATGGAATGCCTTCGACGAGAAGGAGAAGGATGCCGTTCTGATGCGCTACCGCATCGCCTACCTCGGCGAAACGTCCGTCAACTGGTGCGAGGGCTTGGGAACGGTATTGGCCAATGACGAAGTCAAAGACGGTCTGAGCATTCGCGGAGGCTTCCCTGTCGAGCAGAAAAAAATGAAACAGTGGCAGCTTCGCGTCAGCGCCTACGCAGAAAGGCTTCTTAAAGGTCTGGACGGACTTCAGTGGAGCGACTCGCTTAAGGACATGCAGCGTAACTGGATAGGCAAATCGGAAGGTACGGAAGTGGTGTTCAACACAGTCTGCGATGGAAAGGAGCTTCCCGTCACCATCTTCACCACACGCGTAGACACCATATTCGGAGTAAGCTTTATGGTACTCGCTCCTGAAAGCGAATTGGTGGCCCAGCTGACCTCGGCTGAGCAAAAGGACGAAGTGGATGCCTACATCCAAGAAGTCAAGAAAAAGACGGAGAGGGAGAGAATCTCCCAAAAATCAGTGACCGGAGTATTCTCCGGCGCATACGGAATCAACCCTCTGAGCGGAGAGAAGATTCCTATCTGGATAAGCGAGTACGTGCTCGCAGGCTACGGTACGGGCGCCATTATGGCAGTGCCGGCGCACGATAGCAGGGACTACGCATTCGCTAAGAAATTTGGACTTCCCATCATCCCTATCATCGAGGGATGCGATGTCAGCGAGAGCTCATTCGATGCCAAGTCCGGCACGATGTGCAATAGCGGCTTCCTGAACGGCAAGAGCGTCGAGGAAGCGATAGAATTGGCCAAGGACTACGTGGAAGAAAAGGGAATTGGCCGTAGAAAGGTAAATTACAGGCTCCGCGATGCCATTTTCTCGCGTCAAAGGTACTGGGGAGAGCCGTTCCCGATTTACTATAAGGACGGTATCGCCACTCCGGTAGATGAGTCCGATTTGCCGATAAGACTTCCGCAGATAGACTCATTCAAGCCTTCTGCAAGCGGAGAGCCGCCACTTGCCCGCGCGAAGAACTGGACATATAAGGGGTATCCGCTCGAGACGAGCACTATGCCTGGATTTGCAGGATCATCGGCATATTATCTTAGATATATGGACCCTCACGACGACAAGGCTCTCGTAGACAGGGAGATAAATGAGTATTGGCAGTCTGTGGACTTGTATGTGGGAGGTACGGAGCACGCAACCGGACACCTCATCTACTCGCGCTTCTGGAACAAATTCCTCTACGATTTGGGTTATATCTGTAAGGACGAGCCTTTCGACAAGCTTATAAATCAGGGTATGATTCAGGGCCGCTCGAACTTCGTATATCGTATAGTAGGCACGAACACTTTCGTGTCCCTGGGCCTTAAGGATAAATACGAAACTACTGAGATTCACGTAGATGTGAACATCGTGCATAATGACAAACTGGACTTGGAGGCTTTCAAGGCTTGGCGTCCGGAATATGCCGATGCAGAGTTCGTGCTGGAAAACGGCGAGTATGTCTGCGGATGGGCCATAGAGAAGATGAGCAAGAGTATGTACAATGTCGTAAATCCTGACGACATCTGTAACACCTATGGTGCCGACACGCTTCGTCTATATGAGATGTTCCTGGGTCCGGTAGAGCAGAGCAAGCCGTGGGACACTAAGGGAATCGACGGCGTAAACCGCTTCCTGAAGAAATTCTGGAGACTCTTCTACGACTTCGACAACTTTATAGTTACGGACGAAAAGGCCACTCCTGCAGAACTCAAGTCGCTCCACAAACTCATCGCAAAGGAGCAATCCGACATAGAGGCCTTCTCATATAACACCACGATAAGTGCCTTTATGATAGCGATTTCAGAACTCAGCGAGTGTCATAAGAGAGAGATTCTCGAGCCACTCGTAGTGCTTATTAGTCCTTTTGCGCCTCACATCGCAGAGGAATTGTGGGAGGCCCTTGGCCATAAGGAAAGCGTATGCCAAGCTACCTTCCCTGAATATGTAGCCGCATACACGGTGGAAGACACAGTTACATATCCCGTACAGTTTAACGGAAAGATGCGCTTTACCATAGACCAGAGCAAGAGCGCTACCCCGACAGAGGTGGAACAGGCAGTACGAAATGCGCCTCAGACCGCCAAATACGTGGGAGACGGAAACATCGTTAAAGTCATCGTGGTGCCTGGTAGAATTATTAACATAGTCGTAAAGTAATGGAAAAAAAGAAAGTTGTCACAGGAATAAAGGAATACATCCTTTTGACTATAGCCTGTTTCATATTCGCGATGGCCTGGGAGGGATTCATGATCCCTTGTCAGATGTCGGCAGGCGGTATGATGGGACTCTCGACTGTCATCCAATACGCTACCGGCGGGTTTATTCCGGCCCAATACACCTATATCGTAATCAACATAGTGCTGATTGTGGTCGCGATGTGGTTTATGGGTATCGGATTCGGATTCAAGACCATCTACTGCATAGTGGTTTCTACCATTATGATGGCCATTGTGAGTAAATTGGAGTTCCTGCACTGTGCTCCGGGCCAATTTTTCTATGTCCATGACAGACTACTGGTTCCGCTGATTGCCGGTTCACTCGAAGCGGTGGCCATCGGACTCGTCATACGAAATGGTGGAAGCACCGGAGGAACGGACATCATCGCACTGATGATAAATAAGTATTGGCCCGTTACCCTGAGCGCCGCATTTATGATAATGGACCTCGTAATCGTCGGACTGATTCTGCTGCTCCCGGACCGCACTTTCGCCGATATGATATACGGCATAGTGGAAATCGTGGCATTCTCGATACTCGTCGACGTGGTGGTCGGAGGTTCGAAAGGCTCCTATCAGCTATTTGTATTCTCCGAGAAATATAAGGAAATCGCAGACCACATCATAAACGATATGGGACGCGGCGTCACTGTGCTCAATGCGCAGGGATGGTACACGAAGAGCGAAAAGAACGTGCTTATGATTCTCATAGGACGTAAGGAACTGCCTTCGCTAATGAAAGAGATTAAGAAACTGGATTCCAGGGCATTTATGTCGGTATCCCCTACTAATAACGTCTATGGAGAAGGTTTTGAAGAGATAAAAGCCGGTATTTCAAGAAATAAATCTAAAAATGCTTAAGGGTACATCAATTTTCATAAGTTTGAAAGAGTATGTCATCATTACTCTAGGTATGCTTTTGTACATCGTGGGATGGAGCGTTTTCCTCGTTCCTAACCAATTGGTAGGCGGCGGCGTGTCCGGTCTGGCATCGGTAGTTCAATACGCCACTAACGGAGCCGTCAAGATGGGTTACACCTACTTCGTGGTCAACGTAGTATTGCTGATCATCGCGATGTTCATTCTAGGAAACAAGTTCGGATTCAAGACCATCTATGCGATAGTGATAGCGTCTGTCGGACTGAACGTCTTCCAGGAAATCATCCCTGCGGATATTTGCCAGACTCTGGCCGTGGAGAACGGCAAGTTGATGAGCTCCATCATGGGTGGACTTATGGCCGGTGTAGGTATAGGATTGTGTATGTCACAGGGAGGAAGCACAGGAGGAACGGATATCATAGCCCTGATAGTAAACAAATACCGTAACGTTTCACCTGGCAAGATGATTCTCGCGATGGACGTAGTGATTATCCTCTCGTCCCTGCTGGTTCCTATCCAGGACGCCGATGGTTCCATTATGCAGTTTAACGAAAAGATAACGACTTGCGTATATGGTTTCATCTTGATAGTCGTGAACGGAACCGTACTCGATATGGTCATAGCCGGTACTCGACAGAGCGTTCAGCTTTTCATACTAAGCAAGAAGCATAAGGAGATAGCAGATGCCATCACTAATGACCTTCACAGGGGCGTCACGGTCCTTAACGGAATGGGATGGTACACTAAGGAGCCTACGGAAGTATTGATGGTTCTCACTAGAAAATACGACCTCAACGTACTTCTTAGATACATAAAGAACATAGACCCGGAGGCCTTCCTATCAGTATCTACGGTTACCGGCGTGTACGGAAAGGGATTCGAGTCCATAAAAACCGGACGAAAGAAATAGAATTTAGCTGATTTCACCACATTTTAAGCATAAAAAGCCCGTTAGAGCATCGTCTAACGGGTTTTTTAATTATCTTTGATATCACTAACCATCATAAGATTATGAGATTAATTCTAAGAAAAAAACAGGGAAAACTTACTCTAAAAGTAGTAGGCCGAATCGGCAAAAAACCGAAAAACTCCAAAGACTACGTATATATGGAAAAGGTGTATATGCGCATAGAAAAGTTTATGCGAAAGAAAACACCCTTTCTGGATGGAGACTTCAGCATACAAGACCTCTGCGACTCACTATATATGAGCCGCTCGCTTGTATCCAGATCCATAAACAGAATAGGAAATACGAATTTCAGAAGCTACGTAAACAACTACCGAGTAACATACGCACTGGAATTGATGCAAAAGGACCCCAGGGTAAAACTCTCCCAGATAGCTTCCCTTTCGGGATTCAATTCGATACCGTCTTTCAACAGTTCCTTTAAGGATGTGATGTCTATGTGTCCTAGCGAGTATGTGCGTTCTCTTCAGCTAAAAGAGGATTTACGATACTACTCCAAGAAGAAAGAATCGGAGCCTCGATTCGTATCGGCTCCTTCTTTACAGGATGTGTGAACTCGATGCTATAGGCGTGCAGACAGATTCCAGCATCAGGATTAGAACGAGGGGCGCCATATTTGAGGTCGCCCTTTATTACGCATCCCATATTCGAAAGCTGGCAACGAATCTGATGGTGACGTCCTGTAAGAAGTTCGACGGAAAGCAGATAATACCTGTCCGTCTTTCCTATAAGGGAGTAACGAAGCCTTGCAAGCTTCGCACCCTTCCTGTCCTCGCCGCAGACATAACTCTTGTTCTGCTTTTCGTTACGCCATAGATAGTCCGCCAATTCGGCTTCTTTCTGCGGAGGACATCCGCAACATAGTGCAAGATAGGTCTTGTGCATCTGAGACCCTCGGAACATCTCGTTAAGACGCTCAAGAGCCTTAGATGTCTTGGCGAATACGCACACGCCGCTTACCGGCCTGTCGAGACGGTGAGGAAGTCCCATAAAGACTTTCCCAGGCTTCGCGTCTCTTTTCGCTATATACGACTTAAGAGTCTCGCAGAGACACTCGTCGCCGGTCTTGTCGGCTTGGACTATCTCGCCTACTCTCTTGTTAACCACCAGCAGGTGGTTATCTTCAAAAAGAATCCGGGACTCGAGGTCCCGGATTTCATTTTCTGTCAAGTCTCTATATTCCACAGAAATAAGAATTACTCTGCGATAGATACGTTAACTCTACGCTTGCTAAGGTCAGTCTTCTTAGCTTTGCAAGGGCAAAGAACCTTAACGTTTCTTGCAGGTACCTGGTAAGCGTAAAGCCAATTACGAACCAAGTTAGCACGCTCTACTGCGATAGCCTTGTTATACTCTTTGTCCTTAGTGTCGTTAGCGTAAGGCTCGATAAGGATGATGGCTGTCTTGTCGGTAGCGTTATAAACATCGAGGAACTCCTGGAGAAGAGCCTTTGTCTCAGGGTTAAGATCACACCTCTCGCTCTCATAGGTTATACCTGCTGTAGGCATAGCGAATGTAGCTGAGCCATAAGCTGTCTGAGCCATAGCGTCCTTAACTGCCTGTCTGTAACTTTCTGCATCGTCTGCAACCAACTCTCCGGCTACTGCCTTAACAGCGTCTGAAAGTTCGAAAACCGGTGCCGGTTTAGCTGCTGCGGCTGCTGCTTCTGCTGCTGCACGAGCTGCTGCTTCTGCTGCTGCTCTTTCTGCTGCTTCCTTAGCCTTCTTACTCTGGCAGGAAGTTCCAAGTGCTACGAGAACTACGAGTCCTGCAACTGTGATGATTTTGTTAAGTTTCATAAGTGTTATGCTTTTTTGTTTTTTGAATACTTTTTACCGATGCGAATATAAGAAAAATCTTTCAGTATATCAAATTATGCCCAAATAAAAATTTTCACATTTTTAGGAAAAGTATTTATAAATTTGCATTATGAAGAAAAATATCAGCATAGAAGGACTGGACCCCGTAAAGCTTTATGGAGCCGGTGATTCGATTTTGAAAGAGTTCTGTTCGTATTACCCCGCATTGAAAGTAGTGGCACGAGGCGACGAAATCATCCTCGACGGAAAGTCTGAAGACGTGGAAGACTTTACTCAGAAAATGGGGCTCCTGACCGAAAGGATGATGCATAAGATGAACCTGTCAGTCTACGATGTTGAAGACATCTTCGAAGGCGAGAACAAATCTTCGGACTTCAAGCTCGACGGCACGGCTGTTATCGTCCATAACACCGAGGGTAAGCCCATCAAGGCACGAAACGCACGTCAGGAAGAGATGGTCAAAGCCTATTTCGAGAACGATTTGGTCTTCGCGATTGGCCCGGCGGGAACGGGCAAGACCTACATCGCGATAGCATTGGCCGTGAGAGCGCTGAAGAACCGCGAAATCAAGAGAATCATCCTGACCAGGCCGGCCGTGGAAGCAGGTGAAAGGCTCGGGTTTCTGCCCGGTGACCTGAAGGATAAGCTGGACCCGTATCTACAACCCCTCTATGACGCACTGGGAGATATGATTCCACCTAAAAAGCTGCAGGAATTCATCTCCGAAGGCACCATACAGATAGCCCCATTGGCATATATGAGAGGAAGGACCCTCGATAAGGCCTGCGTCATCCTGGACGAGGCACAGAACACGAACATCGGGCAGCTGAAGATGTTCCTCACCCGTATGGGCACCGGGGCCAAGTTCATAGTGACAGGCGACGCATCGCAGGTAGATCTTCCGAATCGCGAGGACAGCGGGCTGCTTAAAGGCGTAAACCTGCTTAAAAACATAAAGGGCATCGAAACCATCGTCTTCACTAACGAAGACATCGTCCGACACCCTTTAGTAGGTAAAATCGTTAAGGCTTTCGACAAGCAGTAAGACTACTCGCCGTCTACTATAGCCTTATATTTCTTATACTTAGCCTCGAATGCAGGGTCTGTGCTGAAACGATAGCAAGCGTTTCTGAGGTACTCCGCCACTGCGACCTTGATCTTGTCGTCGGTGCTGATCGAGTATGCCAATTCGAATGGTTCGATACAGTTCTTAAGCGCTGTTTCAAACTGCTCTACGAGTGCGTTATACTTAGCGTCATCGAGCTCGTTGGCAGCCTCTTCCTGAAGCTTGACAGCCTTGTTATAGTAGAGCTGACCGATTCCGATATATCCGAACTCATAGCTAGGATTGATCTCCGCGCACTTTTTGTAAGCAGCTATGGCTGCCTCTTCGCGACCAAGCTGAAGGTTAATGTTACCCTCTACATAGTAAAGAGATGCGTTGTTCGGCTCGTTTTGCTTAGCGGCGTCTACCAGTTCGAAAAGACGGTCCGTGTTCTCGCCTGAGTTCATATAGAAGTTAATGAGACCGATAAGCACGCTCTGGCTCTGTGGGAACTGCTTGAATGCCTCCTCGAGATAGGTGCGGCAAGCCACTGTATCTGCCTGCTTCATAGCGATGTCGGCAAGCTTAGCGTATGCGTCGCCCTCGTCTCCGTAGTAACCGAGTTCGAGGCTCTTCTCATAATACTTCTTCGCCGTGTCGAAATTACCGAGCATATATGAAGTAAGGGCTGAGTTATATACTGCGTTAGTATCCACCACTGCGTATGGCTGCTGTTCCGATGCCTCCACTGCCTTCTCGAAATACTTCGATGCCTGCTCGAGGTTTCCTAAGGTATATGAAGCGTAAGCCTCGTCCGTGAACTTAGCGGAAATCATCTTGAACCCTTCCTTCAAGTCTTTTGCTTTCTTTCCGTTAGCGTCAAGAGATGCTGCCTTCTCGTATGCGCCCAAAGCTCTGTCGAGCACGTCCGGGAAGACAGGCTTGGTTACCTCTATGATCTGGAGGATTTCCTGCTCGTTATAGTAGTAGTTACGAGTTTCGAATACGGCCTTTATGAATTTAGCTCCCTGGATTTCCACCCATTCCTCGCTTGAAGGCTTGTCATCTCCCAATACGAGAGCCAAGTCGGCGCGCGGTGCACCTATCCAAGCATTTCCCATAGGAGCATTATAAGCGTCCAAGTAAGCCTTTCCGAGTTTAATCCAAGCGTCCGGTTTTACGGCCTGTTTAGGATTTTCCGTCTTTTCAAGAGCCTTTTCTACCGCCTTTTCCGCTGCCGATATACTCTTTACAGACTGTTGCGCATTTGCAATGCCGAGCGAAGCTAACATCGCTACCGCTAAAAAGAATCTTTTCATAATATTACAAATTAATTAGTTTTCACTTTCCTGCGTTCCATTTTCACCTTCGGACTCTACGCCCTCTTCTTCATTTTCGTGAGCCACCACGGACACTGCAGCTATGCTGTCGCCCTCCCTAAGGTTAATCAGGCGGACGCCCTGCGTAGCTCTGCTGAGAAGGCTTATGTCCGTCACTGCCATTCTGATGGTAAGGCCTCCACGAGTAATGATCATTATGTCATTATCTTCCGTTACGCTCTTGATGGCCACCAGACTACCCGTCTTTTCGGTGATGTTCAACGTCTTCACACCCTTCGCGCCACGAGCCGTAACTCTGTACTCCTCATAGTGAGACCTCTTTCCATAACCGTTCTCGCTGACTACGAGAATCGTGGTATTCTCGGCATCCGGAGCGTTCACGTCGCCGCTGACAGCGCCTATCACCTCGTCATCTTCTGCAATGTTAATGCCACGCACACCCATGGAGTTACGTCCGAGCTCACGTGCCTCACTCTCCTCGAAGCGTACGCAACGTCCGTTACGGGCCGCGATCATAATCTGATCATTTCCGCTCGTAAGCTGCGCATCGAGAAGTGAGTCGCCTTCCTTAAAGCTTATGGCGATAAGACCCTTATTACGGCTTCTCACATTAGCGAACTCCGTAAGGCAAGTTCTCTTGATGATACCGTTCTTCGTAAAGAGCACTACGAAATGGCTATCGGTGTACTCCTTGCTTTCGATCTTCGCCGCATTCAGATAAGTCTTGATCTTGTCGTCCTGGTCTATGGTGAGCAGGTTCTGAACAGCGCGACCCTTCGATGTGCGGCTACCCTCAGGTATCTCGTACACCTTGAGCCTGTAGCAAAGTCCCTTCTCCGTGAAGAACAGCATGGTAGAGTGCATATTGGCCACATAGATATGCTCTATGAAATCTTCCTCGCGCACGCTACCGCCCTTCTTGCCCACGCCGCCGCGTGACTGCACCTTGAATTCGTTCAGGGAAGTACGCTTGATGTATCCAAGATGGGAGATGGTGATGACCACGTCCTCATCGGCATAGAAGTCTTCAGGATTGAACTCGTCGGCGCTCAAGGTTATCTCGCTACGACGCTCGTCGCCGTACTTTTCCTTAAGCTCGATAGTTTCGTTCTTAACTACCTCCAACTGAAGCTCTTCGCTTGAGAGAATCTTCTCACACTCCGCGATGAATGCCACGAGCTTGTCCTTTTCGTCTACGAGCTTGTCCTTTTCCAATCCGGTGAGCTGCCTGAGTCGCATCTCGACGATGGCGCCGGCCTGTATGTCGGTAAATCCGAAGCGAGACACGAGTTCGCTCTTAGCCTCGTCGACATTAGAGGAGCCGCGAATTACCGCAATCACCTCGTCGATGATGTCTATCGCCTTAAGCAGACCTTCTACTATATGCTCGCGAGCCTTCGCCTTCTCCAATTCGAATTTGGTCCTGCGAACCACCACCTCGTGCCTGAAATCCACGAAACACTTGATCATATCCTTCAGGGCCAATGTGCGTGGGCGTCCACCCACCAGAGCGACATTGTTTATGGCGAAGCTGGACTGCAGCGCAGTGTATTTGTAGAGAGTGTTGAGAACCACGTTAGCGTTAGCGTCCTTCTTCACGAAGAACTCGATGCGTATGCCCTCGCGGTTCGTAAGTTCCTTAATCTCAGATATTCCCTCTATCTTCTTGTCCCTTATCATTTCTCCGATACGAGAGATCATATCGGCCTTGTTAACCATATAAGGCACCTCGGTCACCACGATTACCTGGCGTCCGCCCCTGTCCTCGATCTCGGCCTTAGCCCTTATGACCACCTTACCGCGACCCGTGTTATAAGCGTCAATAATGCCCTGGCGGCCCATAATGATGCCTCCCGTAGGGAAATCAGGGCCCTTTATGTGCTCCATAAGTCCGGCCACGTCGATGTCCGGGTTCTCGATATATGCGCAGATACCGTCACAGATCTCCGAAAGGTTATGCGGAGCCATATTCGTGGCCATACCTACGGCGATACCCGACGAGCCGTTCAGAAGCAACAGCGGAGCCTTCGTAGGAAGCACCGTCGGTTCCATAATCGTGTCGTCGAAGTTCAGCATAAAATCCACCGTATCCTTATCCAGGTCGCAGAGCACGCTTTCGGATATCTTGGCCAATTTAGCCTCGGTGTACCTCATGGCAGCCACCGGGTCGCCGTCCATACTACCGAAATTACCCTGTCCGAAGACCAGCGGGTACCTCTGATTCCAGTTTTGGGCCAATCTGGCCATAGCGTCGTACACTGAGATGTCGCCGTGAGGGTGGAACTTACCGAGCACCTCACCGACGATTCTCGCCGACTTCTTAGTCTGTCCGCCATAATTCAGGCCCAGCCCGTCCATTCCGAAAAGCACGCGGCGCTGAACCGGTTTCAAACCATCACGCGCATCAGGAAGCGCTCTCGACACGATAACCGACATAGAGTAGTCTATGTAAGCGGTTCGCATCTCGTGGTCTATCTCCACAGGTTCGATTATCCCCTGTGGCTTTACTTCATTATCCATATTTTCTATACTCATTTTCCTTTAATTTTTCATTCACGGCTTTCCCCTCGGGAAAGTGCTGTCCAAAGCATACAAATTTAACAAAAAACCAGCTCAGAACCAAATATTATTACTACTTTTGCATATGCAGACACAGGCATCTACAGATACCATACGCATTCTCGCGTACTCGAAGGAAGAAGCTATGAGAACCGGAGATTATGCGATCTCCACGGACCATCTTCTTCTGGGGATTCTACGTCATAAGGATAACGAAGCCTGCCGCGCCCTACAAGAGCTCGGAATCGATGTCGACGACCTGAAATCCTACGTAGAAAAGAAGCTTTTCCGCCCGCGAAGTCTGTCCTTCGACGACGAAAACAAGATGCTTTTCTCCAGAAGTGCGAAGAACACTCTTAACCTCAGCATATTGGAGGCCAATATCGCCGCATCCGAAAGGGTGCTGCCCGTCCACTTGCTCCTGGCCATCTGCGCATCATCCGAGAGTCACTCGCTTTCTTACCTGAAGGAAAGAGGACTGGACCACGCAGCCATAAAGGCCTACCTAAAGGAAAAGGGAACGCTTAAGGCGACCGTAGTAAAAAAAGACGGAGCCACACAGAGCAGCCCCGTCAGTATCTTGAAAATAATATCCTCTCCGGATAAAATCGCCAGCTAGTCTTCCACTAGTCTGAACGCCAGACATCCGTTATGACCTCCGAAACCGAATGAGTTCGAAATGGCCAGCGTCAAATCGCTCTTCACGGCCTCGTTAGGCGTGTAGTCCAGGTCGAGCTCCGGATCCGGAGTGTCCAGATTAATGGTAGGAGGAACGATTCCGTCGCGAAGGGCCAATACGGAAGCTATGGCCTCCGCCGCACCGGTAGCACCGAGCATATGGCCGTGCATGGATTTGGTAGAGGAAATGTGCGCCTTATATGCGAAATCTCCGAGAGCCAGCTTGCAAGCCTTAGTCTCAGACAAGTCGTTAAGATGCGTGGCCGTTCCGTGTGCGTTTACATAGAGATTGTCCTTCTTAGGATCGAATCCTGCTTCGGAAAGCGCATCGGAGATACAACGAGCCTGTGTGGTTCCCTCCTTATTAGGAGCCGTAGCGTGATATGCATCGCAAGTAGAGCCGTAGCCCACCACCTCGGCATAGATCTTCGCACCGCGAGCCTTTGCGTGCTCATACTCTTCGAGCATCAGCACGGCCGAGCCTTCGGCCATAACGAATCCGTCACGATTGGCATTGAAAGGAAGGGATGCCTTCTTAGGGTCCTCTATCTTCGAGAGAGTCTTCGCATTCGCAAATGCGGCCACTCCGATAGGAATGACGGCCTTGTCCGTACCGCCGGAAAGAATCGCATCGGCATATCCGTGCTTGATGGCCCTGTAGGCCTCTCCGATGGCGTGGGTAGAAGTCGCGCACGCGGTGACTACGTCGATGCAGGGACCATTGGCCTGAAACTTAATGGCCACTTGGCCTGCTGCCATATTTCCTATGATGCAGGGAACGAAATTAGGAGAAATCCAGCGTCCGGTAGGATCTTCCAAAATTTTAGACACCTCGCGCTGAATGGTCTCGAATCCGCCGATTCCGCTGCCGATGTACACGCCCAGCCTGAATGGGTCGATGTTTTCGCCGGACACGAGTCCGCTGTCCTTCATCGCCTGATAGGCCGAAGCTACGGCGTATACCGTAAATTTATCTTGCTTTCGTATAAATGGCTTATCCATACCGAAGTTTTCTGGGACGAAATCCCTGACCTCGCCTCCTATCTTCACTTCAAATCCATCGGTCGGAAAGCCCTCAATATAGTCTATTCCACACTCTCCGTTGACAAGATTTTTCCAAAAAGTGTCCACGTCGTGTCCCAAGCACGACAAGACCCCAAGTCCTGTTATTACTACTCTTTTAGACATAAATAAAAATCATATTGTAGTTTTTCCGTGGGCAAAGATAGTAATAATTTTGTATCTTTGTCCACGTATGAATTTGAGCGGAAACATACCTAAATACATTCTGAGTAAAAAGCAGACGTCATTCAATGTAGTTTTCACTGCATTGTTTTCACTTATGGCGGCCCTGCTACTAGCTCCCCTTTCGGCTAACGGATGGTTCCGCCTGGACCCGGGAAAAGCGATGGTCTTGACCATTTCCTTCTGGGCTTTCTGCTTCCTATTATTAGGTTTTTCGAGAGCGGGGCTCTACTCTCTGAGGGAGAAAAACATCACTACGCTTACGTATATTCTATGGTGCACGGCAGAGGCCGTCGTAGTGAGCCTGCTATACGCCGTCATTTCCTATCTTGGAATCAAATACGGCTGGATTATCTCTCCGGAGAGCCACGGCGCGGGGATGCACTTCTTGAACTGTATGATATTCTGCGTGTTCGGACTGGGAGTACCTAACATCATCTCCATACAGTACTTCGCCATCTCGGAAAGGGACCAGACCATACGCCTTATGAACTTCAGCACGGTGGTTTCCGATACCGTGAGCACCCCGCAGACCGACAAGCGGATTATGCTCTACGATAGCTCAGGGGTCCTGAAATTAGTCATAAATCAGGATAACCTCTACTACATAGAGTCAGACGACAACTACATAAAAGTCTGGTACCAAGACAGTAACGACGAACTTAAGCAGTATATGCTCCGCTGCCGACTGAAGACCATAGAAGAGAGTTTCGCAGACAGCGACTTGGTTCGCTGCCATAGAAAATATATAGTAAACATTAACAAAATCGAGCAGATGACCCGACAGAAAGACGGCACTTTCAGCATAGACTTGGGGCTACAGAAAATAATGGAGCCCATTTCCGTCTCGAAGACATACGAGGAAAGCTTCTTCGCTCGTTTTAATTCACGTTAATTCATTATGTGGCAAAGAATTCAAACACTTTATTTCGCTATTATCACAGGCATCTTGCTGGCGCTTGCCTTCGGCAATGTAGGGGTCGATTATTCCGACCCGGCTACCATCGAGGGCGTCAGATACATAAGCAAGTTGCCTTACGCCATCTTGATTTTCATCTCACTTGCAGCTAATGTGGTAGCCTTGTTCAGCTGGGGTCACAGACCTATCCAAATAAGGCTTGCAGGTGGCAGCGCAGTGCTTTTGCTTGCGCTACAAGCATGGATCGGAGTAGATTATTTCACATTGGGCAAAGAATTCGTGTTCAGTTGGACCGCCATCCTGCCGATATTCGCCTTTATATGCGAGGTGCTCGCGATAAGGGGTATCTATGCAGATGAGCTTTTGGTCAAGAACGCTTCCAGACTCCGCGCCGCCAAAAGAAAAAAATAATTAACACTATCATTATGAGAATTGCAGAATCAGAACTTATCATTAACTCGGACGGCTCCATTTTCCATCTTCACATCCGTCCTGAGCAATTGGCCCGTAACGTCATCCTCGTAGGTGACCCTGGTCGCGTGGCGATGTTCAAGCCTTACTTCCAGACACTCGAGTGCGAAGGTGCATCTCGCGAATTCGTATGGGCGACAGGCGTTTACAATAATTCGCGCATTACGGTACTTTCTACCGGAATCGGTACGGATAACATAGACATCGTGATGACCGAGCTCGACGCTTTGGCCAATATCGACTTCGCTACTCGCGAAGTAAAGCCGGAGCACACCACCTTGAACGTGGTAAGATTAGGCACTTGCGGCGCACTCCAGCCGGAGATTCCGCTCGGAGCATTCATCCTCTCGCACATCTCCATAGGATTCGACGGTCTTATGAACTGGTACGCCAATCGCGAGGAAGTCACTAATGTAGATATGGAACAGGCATTTATGAAACATATGAATTGGCCTAAGGACCTCCCTACTCCGTATTTCGTAAGCGCTTCGCAGAAGCTCATCGACTTGTTCGCAGATTCTACCGTGCGCGGTATGACCATCTCCTCTCCGGGATTCTATGGTCCTCAGGGACGCGTGGTTCGTCAGGGATTGGCTATGCCTAATATGCTCGAGGACATCGAGTCCTTCAGATACGAGGACAGGAAGATTACGAACTTCGAGATGGAAGGCTCTGCCATCGCAGGTATCGCCGGACACCTCGGACACGAGGCCATCACAGTCTGCTGCGCGATAGCACATCGTTATCTTAAGGATGCCAATACAGACTACAAGCCACGCGTAGCGCAGCTTGTAAAGTTAGTATTGGATAAGATTTCTACTATCTAATCTGAATTATTCGCCGGCTTCTTTAAGTCGCTCGGCGTTTTCAGCTATTTGGAGTTGATCGATAACCTCCTGGATGTCACCATTCATAAACACCGGGAGGTTATACATACTCCAGTTAATGCGGTGATCCGTTACACGACCTTGCGGGTAGTTGTAGGTTCGAATTTTAGCTGAACGGTCTCCTGTGGAAACCATAGTTTTACGCTTTGAAGCTATCTCGTCGAGATATTTCTGATGCTCGAGATTGTAAAGACGGGTACGAAGTTCCTCGAAAGCGCGGTCCTTATTCTTAAGCTGTGAGCGCTCCTCCTGACATTGAACGACAAGTCCCGACGGAATGTGGGTAAGTCGAACGGCCGAATAGGTCGTGTTCACACCCTGTCCTCCCGGACCGGACGAGCAGAAAAGGTCCAGACGAATGTCATCCCATTTCAAATCCACGTCGAACTCTCCCGCTTCAGGGAACACTGCCACGGAAGCAGCGGAAGTCTGTATACGACCCTGTGTCTCTGTCTGAGGTACACGCTGAACGCGGTGTACTCCGGACTCGTACTTCATAGTACCATAGACTCCGTCTGTCGACGAACTGAGCTTGAAGACGATCTGCTTGAAGCCTCCGGACGTACCAGGGGTCTGGTCGGTTACTTCCAGTTTCCAGCCCTTGCTCTCGGCATAATGCTGATACATACGGAAAAGGTCACCTGCGAAGATGGCGGCTTCGTCGCCACCTGCTCCGCCACGAATTTCGACGATGGCATTCTTCGAGTCATCCGGATCGGCCGGAATGAGAAGGAGTTTGATTTCGTCTTCCATCTGTGGAATCTTCGGTTCGAGTTCGGCGATCTCCTCGCGTGCCATTTCACGCAAGTCATCGTCTTTCTCGTTTACCAATATATCTTTAGCCGACGCTAAATTATCAAGTGTCTTCTTATACTCGAGTCCGGCTTTTATGATAGGCTCCAACTGCTTGTAATCCTTATTAAGCTGGACATACTTTTTCATATCAGACATCACTTCAGGGCTCGCAAGCTGATCCTGAAGGCTTTGAAACTTGTCTTGAAGTGAAAGAACTCTCTCTAATAATGTATTTTGTGCCATAAGGGTGCAAATTTAATAATTTTCCCAAATAGTTCCTAATCTTCTTTTGCGACTGACGACATTAATCGTTATCTTCGTGGCCGCTAAGTAAGCGGCAGAACACAAGTTGGTAAAATATAATGAATGGATATGCATAGCAGAGAAGAAAAGATCAAGGCATTCGAGGATTTGCTCGACGTGATGGATGCACTTAGGGAAAAGTGCCCGTGGAATGCAGCGCAGACTATGGAAAGCATACGCCCGATGACGGAAGAGGAAGTCTACGAATTGAGCGACGCCATCGTACGTAACGACTCACAGGAAATCGCAAAGGAGCTGGGAGACCTACTCTATCACATAGTATTCTATGCCAAGATAGCCGAGGAAAAAGAAGAGTTCGACATAGCGGACTGCCTACGGAAGATATGCGACAAGATGCGCTTCCGCCACCCTCACGTATTCGGAGACGAATCCGGAAAGACGCTCTCCGCTAAGGAAATAGCCGACACTTGGGAACTAATCAAGGCTAAGGAGAAAGACGGAAACAAGACCGTAATGGGAGGCATACCTCAGACTATGCCGGCACTTCTTAAGGCTATGTCCATGCAAGAAAAGGCGAGAGGCTGCGGATTCGACTGGGAAGAACCACGCCAGGTACTGGATAAGGTTAACGAAGAGCTCCTCGAAGTAAAGGAGGCCATAGACGAAAAGTCGCAAAACCACATGGAAGAAGAATTCGGAGACCTGATGTTCTCGGTGATAAACGCGGCGAGACTCCACGGAATCGACCCCGAAAAGGCCCTTAACAGATGCTGCGACAAATTCCGCAGACGCTTCACCTATCTGGAAGAGAACACCATCAAGAAAGGACTCAATCTAAAGGATATGAGTCTGGAAGATATGGACAAGATCTGGAACGAAGCCAAATCGAAAGGCCTGTAAAGGCTATTTGAAGAAAGTAAAATGCACCTTACCATAAGAGCGCTCCTTAAAGAAATGAGGGTGCTCTTTAAAATTATGATCAGGACCGTGCTCTAAGATGAAATAACTGTCCGGATGCAAGATGTCCTTTTCAAAGACCTTATCCGGGATGCCGGCCAATCCTTCCAGTGCGTAAGGAGGGTCTGCGAACACGATGTCGAACTTTTCGTGGCAGATATCCAGGAAATCGAAGACATTATCGCGAACCATAGTAACATTATCCAGTCCTAATCGCATAGCCTCCGTCTTGATGAACGAGGCGTTCTCCCTAGCCATCTCCACACAATATACTCTACCCACTCCCCTGGAGCCGAACTCGAAGGATACGGCTCCCGTGCCACCGAAAAGGTCCAACACCTTCAAGTCGTCGAATTCGTATTCGTTATCGAGGATATTAAAAAGCGCCTCCCTCGCAAAATCCGTAGTGGGACGCGCCTTATACCCCATAGGAGGTAGAATGGTCTTTCCTTTAAGTCTGCCGCCTATTATTCTCATAATACGCTCACGGATTTAAAGTAATGATATAATAGAATCTTGTCGTCGCTACTGAGCTCACTCATAAAACAGATGGTGGACATCTCGGGATTTAGCTGCAGCGACTTGAGGGCCAATAGCACGAAATACATCACGGACACGAAATCGCCCGCCCTATATGTATTCGAAAGCAAAAGTGACTTACCCTGACCTATTCCCAAGCTCAACGTCTCACCATCCCAGTGACAGAGTATCTTATTATACTCCGGCAGGGTGCCCAACCTGTCCAAAACCCTATAGAGTTCAGGCATACGGTCACCGGAATAGATGAAATAGGCGTCGTATTGGGGCATAAATACCGAGTTCACCTCGGCATCCTTAGATATATCAACGACTTGTGCGAGATATTCTCTCGCACAATCTTCGTTATAAAAAGATGAGGGTACTAGAATCACTCTATTACTCCCAGTTACCTGCGTTATTATTAGGAGCAGTTACGCTACCTACCTGGAGACCTTCGTAACGGTTAGAGTTACGGCACTCTGAATCGAGGTTGATTCTAAGCTGGTTATCCATACCATAGAGAAGGTATCTGTAAGGCATGCGAGCCTCGAAAAGAGGAACCTTGACTCCGGATACGGTCTTGACTACGGATTCCATCTCGGTAGCCACGCCGTTAGAGAAAGGAATGGTACGAAGCGAATCGATGCAGAATCCTGCACGTCCCTTAAAGAGAGTGTCCCTTACAGGAATCTTCTGGTCTACAGAGAATACCAATGCCTTGTCTCCTGCGAGATATCTCTCGTGGTAGAACTTGTTAAGTCCTTCTCCTCTCAACCACGGAACTGTCTTACGGATGGCCTTCGTATGTGCTACCGAAGCAGAGTCGTCGCGCGAACCGATCTGAAGCTTAACAACGATATCTTCAGCAAGATAGAAAGTCTTCAAAGAGTCGAAGCTGTCGGTATACTTGCCATGAACGCTCTTATATGCATCTTGAAGCGTACGGAGGTCTTTCAGACGCTCGATACCTACCTGCTCGCGAGCCGCTTTTTCTTTGTTGAACTTTACAGGTTGTGAAATGCTGTCTACAAGCAAATAAGCGAGTACGACAACACCTACGGGAAGAATAAACCAGGTGACGAGTCTGTTAAGCACCTTGTTCTGCATAAACTTAAGCCAAGTGTCCTTTGTTACCATTTCTATGTCTTTTAATTTTTATTATCGTTTCAGTCGGGCAAAGTTAGCAAAATCATTTATTAAATGCAATTTTTTGTTAAATTTGCACCGATGGATTTTAAAAGCGTAATACACCCTCTAGCCTCGTTGATAGAGCAGTCAGATAACATTGCGATAGTCACGCACGAGCACCCGGACGGAGATGCGGCGGGAAGCAGCAGTGCCCTCGCCCACTACTTTAGGCATTTGGGTAAAAGCCAAGTAAGTCTCATCAGGGAACCCTTGCCGTCCACCCTATCGTTCATAGACCCACATCCCACCCTTTACGGAGACGAGGCTATCGAGGCCTTGAAATCGGCTGACGTCATATTCTGCACGGATTTCTGTGACCCGAATAGAGCCGGAGGCGTACCCGGAGAAGCCATAGAGATGTCCCCCGCTAAGAAAGTGCTCATAGACCATCACGTAGGCGCTCCGCTAGAGAAATTCGACTTGGCCATCAGCAGGACCGACGTCTCTTCGGCGAGCGAATTGGTATATTTCATAATAAAAAGGCTCTTATCCGGGCTCCAGAAAGAGAAAGAGTTCTTATTCTCAGGAGCTTGCGGTTATTATCTTATGGTCGGAATGACTACCGACACGAATAATTTCGCCTGTGCCACCTATTCCTCCACCCTCAGGATGGCGAGCGATTTGGTAAATTATGGCATAAACAGGGACGAAATCATATCCCAGCTCTATAATAATTACCGGGAGAACCGCGTTCGCGCCATGGCATTCATACTGTCCGAAAGGCTCGAGATACGCGAGGACGGATTGGCCATACTGAAGGTCAGCGAGGAGGATTGGCATAAATTTGGATTAAGGGAGGGCGAGCTCGAAGGGCTGGTGAACATCCCGCTATCCATCGACAGGGTGAAAGTTTCCTTGTACCTAAGGGAAGATGGGAGTGTCGTGAGGGCCTCCGTACGCTCGAAGCGCGACTACTCTGCCCGCACGATGGCACGGACCTATTTCCACGGAGGCGGGCACGAATTGGCATCGGGAGGAAAGTTGTATATCGGGACGGACATCCCGGCATTTGCAGAAATTGACGAATATTTGAAAAAGGTAAATATATGAAGAACAGCACGATTGTGTGGGCAGCGATGGCCGCTTTGGCATTGAGTTCTTGTGCACAGGAAGCAGCGAATAAGACAGGCGAACTTAACCGTTCAGCCTTCGAGGCGTGGGTTTCATTAAATAAGGAAAGCAGTTGGACGGAAACTGAATTAGGGTCTTGGATCATTTCACTGACCCCTGGAGATATTAAGAACAAGCCATTGGCTTCGGTCGAGGACAACCCCTACCTGAGGCTCGAATATACGGTAACCTCACTCGACGGAACCGTAGAGGAGACCACTTCCGAAGTGGTTTCGAAAAGGATTGGCAAATACGACAAGCGCAACTATTACGGGCCGATGTTCTCTTATCGCGCCTATAATAACACCTATGCGGGCATCGAGGAATTTCTCGCGCAGATGGGCGTGGGCGGAAAATGCAAGGCAGTAGTGCCGGGCTGGCTTCTTACGACAAGCAGGTACGACACGAAGCAGGAGTACATTGACGCGATGAGCACCTCCACGGCTGCGAAGATTTACGATTTCACGGTGGTGGAGTCGGTGAAGAGCACGGAGGATTGGGAGATGGAGCTCCTTAAGAAGACTATGGGAAAGGAGTGGGACAAGGCCGATTCCCTTACCACGGGAGTTTATTACGTCAGGGACAAGGCATCCGACAAGCCTGATACGACATTTTCAGCTTCGGCGGAAGTATATATAAACTACATCTGCCGCAGGATAGACGGAACCGGAATCGACACGAACATAGCCGATTCCGCTAAGGTATTCGGATGTAGCGCGACCGGAAAGCCGGTTCTCATAAACTGGGGTGAGAAGGCTACCGACCTCACTATGACATCTAACAATAATTCCGTAATACCAGGCTTCGCATACGGCATCTACCACATGAAGCCACACGAGAAGGGACGCGTATATATGACCTCAAGCGCAGGTTACAGCTCCAAGGGGTCAGGGTCTGCCATTCCGGCATATAGCCCGATATACTTTGAGATAGAGTTAGTAGATAAAGAATAAACATGAATGAAGGAGCACCTTTAGAATTAGGTACAGAAAAAGTAGGAACCTTACTTAAACGATACGCCATACCGGGAATCATAGCGATGACGGCTTCGTCGCTATACAATATGGTCGACAGCATCTTCATCGGACATATCCCGGAGGTCGGCGCCTATGCCATTTCAGGATTGGCCATAACCTTCCCTATTATGAACCTGAGCGCCGCGATAGGCACACTGGTGGGCGTAGGTGCGGCTACGATGATTTCAATGTTGCTCGGGCAGCGAAATTACGACACGGCTAATAAGGTATTGGCCAATGTCATGACCCTGAACACCATCTTCGGATTCGTGTTCGGACTGGGCGTATTGGCATTTCTCGACCCCGTGCTGATGTTCTTCGGTGCCTCGGAAGCCACGCTTCCATACGCACGGGACTATATGACGTACATCCTGCTGGGAAACATCGTAACCCACTTGTATCTGGGGCTCAACAGCTTGATACGAGCCAGCGGCAACCCGAAGACGGCCATGGGCCTGACTCTTTTCACGGTGATTTCGAATACCATCCTCGACCCTATATTCATCTTCACTTTCGGAATGGGAATCAAGGGCGCGGCGATAGCGACCATCCTCTGCCAGATGATGGCCCTCGCATATACCCTCTACTTCTTCTCGGATAAGAAGCGAATCATACACTTCAAGCGCGGAGCCTACGGATGGGACCGCAAGATAGCGAAGGCCTCTCTTTCCATAGGAATGGGCCCTTTCCTTATGAATTTCGCCAGCTGTATAGTATCGCTTTTCATCAACCAGCAGTTAAAGACTCACGGAGGCGACTTGGCCATAGGCGCATACGGAATCGCGAACCGCATAACCTTCTTCTTCTTGATGATATGTATGGGGTTCAACCAGGGAATGCAGCCTATAGCAAGCTACAACTGGGGAGCGAGACTGTACTCCCGCGTAAGGAAAGTATTCTGGCTGACTACCGGATGCATGACGGTCGTAACCGTAATATGCTTTTTAGTCAGCCATCTGTTCCCACACGTAGCGGTAAGGCTATTTACGGAAGACCCTACACTGGAAGAACACGCCATATATGGTCTGAAGATTATGAATATGGCCATAGGAATCATAAGTATAAATCTTGTAGCATCAAACCTCTATCAGAACCTCGGAATGGTGAGCAAGAGTATTTTCCTGTCCCTTTCCAGACAATTGCTAATTTTAGTACCTTTGTTGTACTTGCTTCCTTTGAGTATGAACGAAGCCGGTGTATGGTATGCCTTCCCTATTTCGGACATCGCATCCTTCATCATATCGTTGACACTCATAACGTCCACGCTTAGGAAATTTAGAAACCTTAAGGACGGAGACGAGCCTACAATGTTTAGAAGTAAAATATAACTATATGGAAAATAAACACATAATCATTAACATCGGACGCCAGTTCGGTAGCGGCGGCAAGGCTACAGCAGAAGAATTGGGACGTATCCTGGGGATACCGGTATACGACGGTGAACTTTTGACCGAAGCCGCTAAGAAAAGCGGAATCAGGAAGGAACTTTTTACTTCAAGTGACGAGAAACACAGATTCTGGTCTTTCGGAACGGGACTTGGCGACAACGAACTATTCAAGATTCAGAGCGACACCATTAGGGACATAGCTCATAAAGGCAGCGCCATCTTCGTAGGAAGGGCTTCCGACTACGTGCTTAGGGATATGAAATGCCTGGACGTGTTCATCAGCGCACCTTTCGAGAATAGGGTTAAGAAGATTATGGACGAAAGGGGGCTTTCAGAAAGAGAGGCGGAACTTCTCATCCAGAGAAAGGACAAGGAACGCTCCGACTACTATAACTTCTTTACGTTTACGGAGTGGGGCGTGGCCGCTAACTATGATCTATGTATAGATTCGGCCATCCTGGGATATACCGGGACAGCCGAATTCATTATAGAGTTTGGCAAGCGCGCCGGCTTGCTTTAAACTATTTTGCACACATAACGGCAGCAGCGATGGAGTTGAGTTTAGTCTCCGCGCTGTCCGCTCTAGATACCAAAAGGCAAGGTGCGGTTGTTCCTACGAGCATTCCACCTTGCTTTACGTCTTTACAAAGCTTGGAGTTCGTCTTCCAGAACACGTTAGCAGACTCGATATTAGGGAAGAGAAGGCAATCTGCATCTCCCGCTACTTCGCTCTTGAGCCCCTTGATGTCGGCAGACTCCTTATCTATGGCTACGTCCAAAGCCAGAGGGCCATCGCCTATGCAAGCGCCCAATTGGCCACGAGAAGCCATAACCGAGAGCATCGCACCCTCCACGCAGGCAGGCATAGTGTCCATCATCTGCTCCGATGCAGCGATGAAAGCCACCTTAGGCATAGCGATACCGAAAGAGTGAGCCGTGTTAATCAGGAACTTGGTAATGGCGACCTTCTGACGGAATTCAGGAGCAGGAACCACTGCCATATCACTTATAAACATAAGCTTGTGATAGTTAGGGTTATCTACGATACCCACGTGGCTAAGAAGTCCCTTTGGAGGCAAAAGGCCTGTCTCCTTATTAAGGATGCCACGGAGGAACTTGTCGGTAGAGCAAAGTCCCTTCATCAGCACATCTCCGGCCTTATCGTGAACCATAGCTACGGCCGTGCTCACAGCCTTGAGCTCTACAGGCTCGTCCACGATGGTGAATTTGCCAATTTCAAAACCTTTTTCAGCACATACTTTCTCGATACGTGCCCTGTCGCCTACGAGGATAGCCTGAACGAATCCCATCTCGACAGCCCTATATGAAGCCTCGATACTGTGTTCATCTACACCCCAAGCCACTACTAGCTTACGACAAATGCCCTTCTCCTTCAATTCGGTGAAAAGCTCCGAAAAATTACTGATCATATTATTTTAAATCTTTTGTTAATCTCATGGTATCCCTTGCTATCATCAACTCCTCGTCGGTAGGAATCAATGCCACCTTCGCGGTAGAATCAGCCGCAGAGATAATGGCTGCGTCGCGTGTGCGGTCATTTACCTCCTTGTCGATCTTGATGCCCATCCACTCGAAGTTCTTGCAGACGTCTTCCCTGAGCCAAGGATTGTTCTCAGCTATGCCGGCCGTGAACACGATAAGGTCCACGCCACCGAGCTCTGCGATATATGCAGCCACCAGTTTGGTGATATCCAGCACGAGCTTATCCACTACCAATTGCGCACGCTCGTCTCCGCCCTCGGCGAATCCCACTACGTCGCGCATATCGGAGCTCTTTCCGGAAAGTCCGATGAATCCCGATTTCTTGTTCAAGATGTCGGTCATCTCGTCAGGAGTAAGTCCCTCCTTCTTCATTATGTATGGAACGATGTTCGCGTCGATGATACCGCAGCGGGTACCCATAATCATACCCTCGAGCGGAGTGAATCCCATAGAGGTATCCACCACCTTACCATTCTTTATGGCAGTTACAGAACTTCCGTTACCTATATGACAAGTGATTATACGACTGTTATTTATGTCCAATCCAGCCACCTTCGCACCTTCACGGCTCACATACTGATGCGAGGTTCCGTGTGCGCCGTAGCGACGAACCCTGTACTTTTCGTAATACTCATAAGGAAGAGCATACATATAGTTCTTAGGAGCCATAGTCTGATGGAAAGCGGTATCGAACACCACTACCTGAGGCACCTTAGGAAGGACTGACTGCATAGCCCTGATACCCAAAATGTGAGCAGGATTATGAAGCGGAGCGAAATCGCAACAGATCTTAATCTTCTCCATCACGTCCTCGTCGACCACTACTGAACCGTCGAAAAAGTCGGCACCCTGGACGATTCTATGTCCTACGGCGTCGATTTCGTCGAAATTAGAGATAACGCCGTCTTTCGGATCGGTCAACATGGCGAGAACCACCTGCATACCGATGGTATGGTCCGGAACGCTCTGTATCTTAACTACAGGGGACTTTCCGGTCGGCTTATGAGTTATTTTACTGTCCGGCAGCGCGATTTTTTCGAGATTACCCTTCGCTAAAAGAGAATAATCCTCCTCGCTGCGCATATCAAGAAGCTGGTACTTTATGGACGAACTTCCACAATTTATAACAAGTATTTTCATATCGGCCGCAAATTTAACAAAAAAAGCCGTACCTTAGCACAAAACTGAACAACTATGAAGACACATTTGTTACTTTTCATTTCTATTCCCTTCATTTCAGGGATTTTTCTAAGCTCTCTTCTTCCGGATTCCTATGCCATAGACTGTATCTTCGCCCTGCTCTCGCTTTTCCTTTTCCTCGCAAGTCGAAATGGCAGACCACTTTCCGTCACCGCTCTGTTCCTGAGCATCGGCATATTCTGCAGCCTTACCGCCCGACTGAACTTCATCCCACCCCACACTCCTCCGTTCATCGCCGGCACCTCCACCGCCCTAAAGACGGCCGTAAAATCCATCCCTTTCGAAAGCGACGACACCACTTCCCTGCTGCTCGCCCTTCTGTGCGGCGACAAAAGCCTTCTAAGCACTTCCATTCGGGCCAATTTCACCAAGAGCGGAGCCGCCCACATCCTGGCTTTGTCCGGGCTTCACCTGGGACTCATCGCCACCCTACTCTCGCGCCTGCTCTCCCCTCTGGGAAACTATCCCGTGGCCAAGTACGCCAGATGCGCCATAACCATCTCACTCTGTGCGATTTACACCCTCGCCTGCGGGGCCGGAGCCTCACTCGTTCGAGCCTTTATCTTCATCTGCCTGGGGAGCATAGGAAAACTTCTGCCACACAGAAAGATACCTGCGGTCAACCTGCTTCTTTTCGCGGGACTCCTGCAGCTTTGCATAAGACCCGACTTCGCCCACGAACTCTCCTTCCAACTCTCCTACCTCGCCTGCGCGGGCATCATACTGGTATTTCCACAAATACGCGACTGGCACCCCACCCGGCAGGGCCTCTCGTTCGGCATTTGGAAGTCCCTGAGCCTTTCCATTAGCTGCCAATTATTTACCGCTCCTCTAATATGGCACACCTTCGGGACCCTTCCCAAGTACTTTCTCCTTACCAACCTTCTCGCCCTTCCCATCTGCGGGTTCCTTATCCCGGCAAGCGTTCTCACCATAACGGCAAGCGCCCTGGGAGCCAATCCCAAGGCGCTTGTAAAAATCTGCGAATTCAGTGCGTCCCTACTTACAGACACGCTGAAGACGATAGCATCTATTCCTTAATGCAGCGCAGCTGAGCCGCGAAATCGGTCTCGCTTGCCGAAGGCCAATCTATCACCTTAGGGTTAGATACATAAATGTACTTGCACACCGGCTTTCCTGCATCGTCTGCCCAGTAGAAAGCGTAGTCGTTAAATCCCGTGAACGTGTATTCGCCATCTACGATAGTGGCATAGCCGAAAGGCATAGCGAAGAAGTTATGCTTGTTAGTCTTTTTTACCTCCGGCCAGAACTCCCAAAGCCTGCCTCCATTATAATAAGCGTCGCACATCAAGTCTCCCGCGCTCTCGCCCAATGCATTCCACTCATCGACGGTAGGAATGCGCCAGCCTGACGGACAAGCCTTCCGAGCATCGCCCCACGAATAGAACCCGCCGAATACGTCTTCCGTAGCCTTCACGCCTGAATACGGATTACCCAGCGTATACTTTCCCTCGGCATTCTTTTCGTAATATGCCAAATTATCCGCCATCCAAGTGCGTCCGCCGATTACGGTGGTCCTGTAATGCTTCGAATCACGCGAATCCAGTACCTGGGCGAGCGAGGACTTATCGCACGAAGTCAGGGACTTTCCGCTTACAACCGTGGTGGTAAGGACCTTAGTCTTAGTATAATAGCCCTTAGCCTCAGCAGTGGCCGTAACCTTATACTCTCCCACTATGTCCGGAATGACTACCGAATATTTGTCTATGGTATCCTTTACATTTTTCTCGGAGTCCTTATAGGTATAGACCCTTTCTACGGTTTTGTCAGTCTCGGATTCAGGTATGGTAACTCCTGACGACACGAAATCGAACTTGTCTCCCGGATTCACGAAAGAAGGCATCTCCGTGCCCACACTCAAATCTCCGGACATGGACTTGTAAGTAGCCGTACTGTCCTGATCCTTTTTACAAGAGATGCTTAGAACGCCCAAAACGGCGATTGCGAATATAATATTTCTTCTCATCATCATCGAATTTCAATAAAACTTACAAATATGCATATTTTCGAAGAAAAAACCCTTATTTTTGTACAAATACTTTGCCGTTATGCCGAGATTAAGACACATATCACTGTCACTGCTGGGAATTTTTCTACTTTTTTCCTGCAAAGACTCAAACTACTATAAACTTAGCGGATACGCCCAGGGAGGAACCTATTCCGTAAAGTATCGCGGATGCCGAATCAGGCCCGAAAAGCTCCAATTAAAGGTGGACAGCCTCCTTCGCGAAATAGATTTCACCCTGTCGGGATATAACCCTTCATCTACCCTTACCCGCTTTAACGCCGGCGACACCATAACGCTCTCCCCTATGTTCTTCGAACTATACAGCCTTTCCTATGATATGTGGGAAGAAACCGACGGGGCCTTCGATGCGGCCTGCGGCCCACTTTTCGACATCTGGGGATTCGGATTCAAGAATTCCGAAATGCCAAGCGACGAACATGTCAGAGAATGCCTCGCCGAGTGCGGAACGAAACGCCTGAAAGCCCCGTCTGCGCTTAAGCACCTCGTGGGCGGCAAAGTTTGCGGAGCTGATTTCCTACTTCCTGGACATACCACGGCTCCTCTATTGAATTTCAACGCCATAGCTCAGGGTTACAGCGCGGACATAGTGGCAGATATGCTTAAGGGCTACGGGGCCGAAGACATACTCGTGGACCTCGGGGAGATCTACTGCTGCGGAAACGGGCCAAGCGGAAAGGGATGGACCATAGGAATAGACAATCCCGTCGACGGGAACAACTCCCCCGGAGCGGACATAAAGGAGACTTGGAACTCGAATGGCGAATCCACCGGAATCGTCACCTCGGGGAACTATCGCAAATTTTACATCCGGGACGGCAAGAAATACGCGCACACCATAGACCCACGCACTGGCTATCCTGTATCGCACGGCCTTCTCAGCGCCACGGTCACCGCTCCTACCGCCTGCCGGGCCGACGCTCTGGCGACTTTCTTTATGGTGATAGGAAAGAGCCAAGCGCAGGACTATATGGCCGCTCATCCCGAAATCCACGCCTGCCTAATCAGCGACGGAGAAGTTTGGAACAATTGGTAAATTCTTAGAATTATGATTATAGCATTGGCATTTATAGCAGGAATCGTCATCGGCGCAGTGATTTCGTATTTTATGGCGAAGCAAGCATTGGCCGAGAAGGAAAAGGCCCATTCCGATGCCCTGGACCTGCTTCAGAGCAAGTTCAACGAGGTGCTCGAGAAGACGAGCGCGCAGCTGCGAAACGACACATCCGAGATTCTCAAGTCGCGGCAGGAAGAATTGGCCCAAAAGAACAAGGAGAGTCTCGGGCAGATAGTGGACCCACTGAAGGACAGGCTGGAATCGCTGAAACAGAAAATCGAGGCTTCGGATAAGGAACAGGCCCATCTCAACGGCCAGATGAGCGAGCGCATCAAGAATCTGATGGAGCAGAGCGACGCCACGCGAAAGAGCGCGGAGGAATTGGCCAATGCCCTCAAGCACGGCAGCAAGGTCAATGAAGTTCAAGTTGTTCTTGGGTTGATGATGGACGAAAACGGCATACCTATCGACTACGAGCTTTTTAACGGCAATACCAACGAGTTCGGAACAATGGTTCCGCTCATAGAGAAAATAAAGAAAACTTATCACCTCAAGCAGCTCATCGTCGTAGCCGACCGCGGTCTTAACAGCTGTCAGAATCTGTTTGATCTTAAAGACATCGGCTGTGATTTTGTTATTGCTCAAAAATTCAGAACAACCTCCGAGCACTTGAAAAAGCAAATTCTGGACCAAGAAAACTGGCAGGACTTCGTTTACAACGAAGAAGGCGCAGAGGTCTGCCGATACAAGACGTTAGACGTAACGCAAGAGCTATACGAGATGAGAGAAAGCCCGACGACGCATCGTAATTACAAGACGTCAAATGTCCTTGGCACTATGAATCTCAAATGGGTTGTCTCACATAGTCCCTCAAGAGCCGCAAAAGATAAAGCAGATCGAGACAGGGCCATAGAAAAAGCCAAGCAGGCGGTCGCGGATCCAAGCCGACTTAAAAACAGGGGTTACAAGTCTCTCGTCAAAGTGCCGAAAGGCAAAGGCTCGCCCACGATTAATTGGGAGAAGATCAACGAACAGGCGAAATGGGACGGTTATTACGTAATCTGTACTAATTTAAACATATCTCCGCGTGATGCTACTGCGATCTATCGAAAGCTATGGCAAATAGAAGACTGCTTCAGGGTAAGCAAGACATACCTCGAGGCTCGTCCCTGCTTTGTATGGACCGATCCTCACATCTACGGTCACTTTCTGAGCTGCTTTATCAGCCTGGTCATTGAAAAGTACATGCTTTATACCTTTAAGAACGAACTGGGCAAAGAAAAGATAACACACGAGAAAATGCTGGAAGCCTTGAGGACAGCTGAGGTTGTCTATGACGATATCAACCCTCAGGTACCGTTCTATATGAGGCTTTATGAGGCCGGTTTATTTGATCGGATGTCGGCACTGTTTAATTTGGAAGTCCTTAACCGAGTTGAGGTCCCGTCAAGCTTAAGGAGGAAACTGCATTTACCACTGACAAAGGTTGTAGCTACGCCGACGTAAATTTTAAAATTCTGAGAAGCCCGATGGATTCTAGCTTCTCAATGGATAAAGCCAGAATCCACTACCAAACTCGGGAAAAACCGCCCTCTTCCGTCAGTCCGAAGACCGTGGTCATACGATTGAGTGGCTGCAGGCAGTATCGTAACAAATTGTTTATTTGCATGGGAATCGGTACTGCTCAAACGGGGACTAAAGTAGCACAGTTCATGAAAATTCTCTAGAAAAATTTTCTGAATTGTCGATAAATCAAGGGTTTTTACCTAGAACTTTCGTTTTAAGTATCATCACTTCACAGCATGTGTTGTTTCATTACCGCAACAAACAAAAACCCCTACCGATTAAGGTAGGGGTTTAGGTCTTGCTAGGACGTTTTGTTACAAAGTAGGATTAGTCGAGCTTGAGCTCACGAAGAGGAATGACTCTCTTGAGGCTGGGCTCTTCTTTGCCCATGATGCCCTGCTCGGCCATCTTACGACGCATGAAAGCAATCTGAGTCTTCAGAGGCAGATCTTTCGGGCAGAAGTCGTGGCAAGCCAGAAGGGACATACAGCCGAAAACTCCGCTTTCAGTACCGAGGATTTCGTAGTAGTCGGCATCATTACGGTGATCGCGCGGATCCAGACGGAAACGAGAGATCTTGTTGATAGCGACAGCACCGACGAAGTCAGGACGCATACGGAAGTTACCGCAGGAAGCTACGCAACAGCCGCATTCAACGCAGCGGTCAAGCAGGTAGATTTCTTCGGCCAGATGCGGATCCATCTGGGTTTCAATCTTAGACAGATTGACATTGTCATCGTTAAGGTGGCACCAGGACTGGATACGTTCGGACATACCGCGCATCCACTTACCTGTGTTGACAGACAAGTCACCGATAAGTTCGAAGCCGGGAAGCGGAGCCAGAGTGAAGTGATCCGGAAGATCTCTTGTCAGGCAGCGGCAGGCCAGAGTCGGTTTACCGTTAACGAGCATTGCGCAGGAACCGCAAATACCGGCACGGCAAACGAAGTCGAACTGGAGGGAAGGATCCTGTGTGTCTCTCAATTCATTCAAGAGAATGTAGAGAGTCATAGAGTCCGTTTCGGAAACGGAGTAAGTCTGCAGGTGAGGAACACTATCCGGATCAGCCGGGTTGTAACGAAGAATGCTTACCTGGAGCATGCGATGAGCTTTCGCCTGCTGGGGAACTGCATCTTCTTTTTTCTCTTCAGCAGCAGCCATCTGTTGTGTTGTATCAGCCATTTAATTTCAACTCCAAAGATTAAGACAGGGGTTCGTCAATACGTTCGTTCTTGCCGCGGAGATCTTCGGGCAGAAGCTGCAGGTACGGCATCAGTGCATTCTGGACAGCGAAGCGGTCTGCGCCTTCGGATTCCAGTTTGGCACGGATTTCGTCGACTTGTTTCTGACGAACAGGTGTTTCGGGGTTGTCAATGTAGTTCTTAGCACCGTCACCACGCCAGCCCGGCGGAAGTTCC
>URCV01000004.1 GCA_900546445.1 uncultured Bacteroidales bacterium
CTTTCCACGCGAATACATAACCATAATTAATGTCATCTCCGACAGTAGTAGGATTTCCTTCCTTATCGAAGCCGAAATTAGCGATTACCACACCATTTACGTCATTGTTAATGCTAAGCATAATGGCACCTTCAGGAACTCCTTCCATATTCAAGTCTCCTACCTTATTAGCATCGAAATCGTAAACCTCACCATTAATGGTAGCGATTTTATCCACTCCGCAGAAGGCCACTGATGAGCCCAATTTGGATACGTCCACGATACCGAACTTACCTGGAACATTCTGATCCACCGGCTCACAAGAAAGAACGACCTCAGCCTCCACGGCTTCTATCTTCCAAGTAGCCTTGTGCACACCGTCCTCGGCAGTAACGGTAAATTCTACCTTTTCCGTAGTAAGGTCATATACCTTTCCTTCTTCAAGATCGGTTGTAGCCTTAGGAGAAACTTCCACTTGAAGGGTAGCAGTCTTCAGTCCTTCGAAATATTCACCCAAATAGTCGATTTCCGCTACTTTTTCATTAGAGAAAAGAGAAGCCTCGATCTCACCGGCAGAAGTAACGGCGACCAATTTGATAAGTTTGCATTCTTCGGATTTTACCTCCGGTTTAGGTTCCGGTTTAGGCTCAGGAGTTACCGGATCATCCGTCTTGCAAGATGCAAAACACAGTGCCGCGATGGCAGCAAGCGTAAAGAGTTTGTTAATTTTCATTTTTATCGATTTTTTATTTTCTGGATTTATATGCCTTCAGGGTATACACCTTCTTTTCTCCCGTAAGAGGAGACGAAATCGTGATATCCTCTGTCTTATCGTCGAGGTCGTGAACACCGGCCAGAGGCGGGTTCACATACACGTCGTAATCTACGTTTATCTTAATCTTAAGACGTGTAAGATCATAGTACTTCGCCTCCGTATCTCTAGGGATGACGAACTCTATCAAGTATTTTCCGTCCGCGTCCGGTTCCTTGCTAATCTTGCCTGTCACCTGAGTCGCCTTAGGCGATTTGTCAGGGAAACAGTATGCAGCTATAACCGAGCAGTTTACGGGATACTTCTCCATATCATAGGCCGGGTCTATGTCGGCCTTTACGCACGATGCCAGCAAAGCGACACTCAGTGCCATTAATGCCAATACCTTTTTCATCATCTTACTGTCAATTAATTCTACCAACCCTCATTGTTTTCTCCGAACAGCTTGTTGTTCGTCTCTTCCGCGATAGGGATTGCAAAACGATAATATCTTTCAGGGAACACTCTGGTTCCTTTAGAAGCGTCGTCCACGTCAATTCTGGTGTAAGAGAACGTTCCGTCCGGCTTTTTGGTAACATCCACGCCGTGAACTACTTGGCCATTAATTACATCTTCGGCCAATCTCCACCTTCTCAAATCCCAGTACCTGAATCCCTCACCGGCGAGTTCCACGATGCGTTCGTGTCTTATATAGCCCATAAACTCTTCGAGCGAAGCCGCTGTGGCACGTCCTGGAAGGCCCACGCGCTCGCGAACTTTGTTCAGCTCGATGGTGGCATTGGCCAAATCACCCATCTGCGCCAGAGCCTCCGCCTTATTAAGCAGAACCTCCGCATAACGAAGGAAGATTCCGAAGTGGCTGCTACCGTTCTTTTCCCATCCTTGCTGATCTTCGGTCAAGAACTTCCTAAAGAAGTAGCCGGTAGTGGTAGACTGCACTGCTCCAGTGCGCTTGAAGTTCTGACGCGCGTCGGTACCGCCTGCATAAGTCTGGATACGGCGACCCTCCCAGAGAGCGTCATTATAGAGAACCGTAGCATAGAAACGTGGCTCGCGTCCGGTATAAGGGTCATCCCCATTTACTGCCCAGTCGAAAGTGCTTCCGTCTGCCATCTCGTATTCGTCCACCATCTCCGCGGTAGGGCCGAACGCGCAATAAAGAGTAGCATTGTTATGGAAAGGTCCATCGCCTATAGGGCGGAAGAACTGGTCGTGACGATGCGTAAGGCCGGTCTGTCCGGAAGAGCTGAATGTCACGGTAATAAGATTTTCTGCCACACTCTGGTCCGAGAATACCTTATCGTAAGAGCTGGCCAGAGCACCGCCGTACTTGGCACAGGAATCCGCAGCATCTACAGCCGCTTTCCATTCACCTGCCCAGAGAGCTGCACGACTCAGATATCCATAGGCACCAGCCTTAGTAATACGTCCGCTCTGCTCTTTCTCCCAACTGCTAGGAAGGTTTTGAGCGGCGAAGTTCAAATCGGACAAAACCAGTGCCCAGCTTTCCTTTTCCGTAGAGCGAGGCTTGTCGTTAGCGTCGTTAGGATTATTCTCTTCGACAAAGCCCTGGTCCAGTCCACCTTCTTCCGTACGAAGAACCACTCCGCCGTAGAGACGTATTAGCTGGAAATAGCACATAGCCCTAAAGAAACGCACCTCGGCTTCCCTAATCGTAAGCCAGTCCTTACCGAAAGTATCGTAATGCTTAGGAGCCTCCACGAGGAACTCGTTACATCTCTTGATGCGGGTATAGTTAGTGGTCCAGCATTCGAAAGGACCTGCACCGGACTCCTTCGAGAACACGGCTGCCTGAAGAAGCACCTGGTTGAAAGAGTGATTGTACTGACTCCAAGAGCTACTCTTTACCAAATCCGAATAGGCATCGGTAAATGAGCCCGGATCGCTTATTTCCGTAGCATACTTTAGGTATGCATAGAAATTATAAATATTGTACTCGAGGGCTTCTTGATTCCCCCAGATGATGTCTCCTGTAAACTTATCTTCAGGAGTCCTATCCAAAAAGCCGTTACAGCCTGTTGCTACACTAAACAACGAAGCGAATATGGCCAAACGTATAAATGTCTTTTTCATCATAACCTCCTTAGAATGTTAAGTTCATACCTACCGAGAACGTCCTCTGCTGAGGGTAATAACCATTCGCGATACCCGGATTCTCAGGGTCGAGATATTTGAAGTCACTGAATGTAAGCAAGTTCGTTCCCGCCACATAGACGGATACTCTCTGTAATACTCCGGCCTTCTTAAGCACGCTCGGCGGAATGGAGTAAGAGAGCTGCATGTTCTTCAGACGAAGGTACGAGCCGTCCTTAATCCAGAAATCCGATGCCCAGGCGTTACTTGCGTTAGTAAGAGCCGAGAGTCTAGGATATTTACCATTAGGATTGTCCGGTCTCCAAGCATCCTTCACCAAATAAAGCACGGAGTTACCGCCACCGTAGAAGGCGCGTGTGAACATAGTGTTGTCTATGGTGTTATTATAAGCTCCAGAGAGCATATAGTTACACAGAGCGGCGCCCTGAAGAAGAGCTGAAAGGGTCCATCCCTTATAGCTTACCTCGGCATTGAGCGAGAATGTCATCTCAGGTATCTGGCTGCGACCTATCTTCACATAATCGGCACCGGAAGTAATCTGACCGTCTCCGTTCACATCCTGATATTTGATGGAACCGGCCTCATTATATCCGGTAGGAGCTACAGGCCAATCATTTGCTTCCTCCTCACTCTGGAAAAGACCCATTGCGTGGAAACCATAGAAAGAATTGATAGGCTGGCCTAAAACCGCACGATATGAAGGATGGTTGTCGGAAACACGCTTCGAGAGAAGTTTGTTTCTAGACCACGAAAGGATTCCCGTTACGTTATAGCTAAGTCCGTTGGAGAACCAGTTGTCGTGACGTACCGTCAGTTCAAAACCTCTATTGTCCATACTTCCGGAGTTCATCCAAGTAGGGAAATTGCCGCCGAGCGACGGAGAATACGTTCCTACCGAGTCGTACTCCAGGATTCGTGAGGTGTATTTATAGAACACATCTGCATCGATGGAAAGCTTGTTTCCGAAAAGCTTGGTTTCGACACCTATGTTATATACGTTAGTTCTCGACCAAGTAAGGTCTCCGTGAACATAGCCCGTAGAATAGAATGTAGAGCGAGGCTGACCTCCGATGATGAACGTATTAGTAGTAATACCATACGTTCTATAATAGAGGTCCTTCGAGGTATCGTCCGAACCCAACACGCCGTATGAAGCCTTTAGCTTAAGGAAATCTACGGTTCCGCTAAGAGGGAAGAAGAAGTCTTCCTTACTCATAATCCATCCTGCAGCCACCGACGGGAAGAATCCCCATCTATGACCGGGAGCGAATTTCGAAGAGCCGTCGGCACGTGCCGTAACGCCCAAAAGGTATTTTCCGTCGAAAGAATAGTCGACACGCGACGCTACCGACTCGAGGGCTGTCCTCCATGCGTGCGAGCCACTTGGCTGAGAACCACTCTGAGTCACGCCCAAGCTGATGTCTAC
The DNA here is from genome assembly GCA_900546445.1 of uncultured Bacteroidales bacterium. Classification (GTDB taxonomy): domain Bacteria; phylum Bacteroidota; class Bacteroidia; order Bacteroidales; family UBA932; genus Cryptobacteroides. Next base: position 4,293 of record URCV01000004.1, read on the forward strand.
AGGGAACTCGGCGAAGTATCCTTTCTTATAGCTCGTCATAGTGTCGGAATAACCGGCATTCTGCTCGTAGAACAATACGGCAGACACGCTGTGCTTTCCGAAAGTACGTGAATAGTCGATCTGCGGACGAAGGGTATAGTTCCATCCGTAGGAAGCGGACTTGTTGAAGTTATTCTCCGGAATACCTTGAGAGACCTGAGTATCTATCTTTTTCGTCTCTACGGTGAACCTGTACACCTCGTGAGAGTGCATAAAGTTCACATTCTGGGTAAATCCGAAATTATATCCGAAGAAGACCTGAGCCTTCAATCCCTTTATCATCTTCTCGAAATCGTATTCGAGCTTGGCCTGAGTGTCCAAATTATATCTACGGGTAGTCTGGTAACCCGACTCCGTAAGAGAGGACAGCGGTGAGCGATAATAGGTTCCGTGATTGAACGTCAGCGGTTTTCCATTATACTCGGTGGCTAATATAGGCAAGGCATAGTAAGCTGCCGTGATAGGGCTGAACTCGGATACCGCCGCGATATTGTAGCCCGGAAGATTCTGCTCCGAGGTGTTACCTGCGATGTTGAGCGTGAGGCTGAGTCCGTCGGCGATTTTCGCCTCTATGTTAGAGCGGATGTTGATTCGCTGATAGTCAGTGTTCTTCAAGATACCATCCTGGTCGAAGAAACCTATGGATGTGAAGTGCTTGAGCTTGTTCGTACCACCAGTAGCAGAGATATTGTGCTGCTGCTGGAAACCGAAGTTGTTATAGATGACTTTCTGCCAATCGGTCTCCGCATATATTCCCTGCTCCTTCATCCAGCCTATCATTTCGTCGGTCCAGTATGGATCAAATCCGTCCATAGTGCGGGCCAAGTTATGATAGTAGATGAACTGCTCGGCATTACAGAACTGAGGCATAGCCGTATTGTTCGTAAAGGTGGCCGAACCGTCATAAGAGATTTTAGTATCGCCTTCTCCACCGCTCTTCGTAGTCACGAGGATTACACCGTTTGCACCGCGGACACCGTAGATGGCGGCCGTAGAAGCATCCTTAAGCACTGTGATGGAAGCGACGTCGTTAGGGTTAAGGTAGTTGATCTGTCCCTCCACACCATCTATGATGACGAGAGGGGAGGAATTATTGAAAGTGGAAAGACCTCTGACGAGAAGCGTCGCACCATCGGCACCCGGAGTACCGGTGCTCTGAATCGAGGTCATACCGGCAAGTCTTCCGGCAAGCATTCCCGAGACATTGGTCGCCGGAGCCTTCATAAGGTCCTTGCTGGTCACCTGCGACACCGAACCTATCAACATTTCCTTCTTCTGCTGGCCATATCCCACGACCACGGCATCTTCCAGGAAAGTAGAGTCGAGTTCGAGAACCACGTTGATCGTCGAACGGTTGCCCACCGACACGCTGGTTTCCTTATATCCGACCATACTGAAAACCAGTACCGGGTCTGCACCTACCACCTCTATGGTATAGGCACCTTCGCTATCCGTCATAGTAGCGCCGCTTTCGTGACCCTTCTGAAACACATATACGCCCACTTCGGCGCCCTCAGCGCTGCTGACTATGCCCTTAATGGTACGTGACTGTGCAATGGCTTGAACACCAATGCTCAAGCCCAGTAAGATTGTAAGAATCCTAATTACAGTTTTACGCATTATTAAAAATAGTTTGTCTAATAACCCCCAAAAGTAATACTTTTTCCGATAATAATTCGCATATTTGCCTTGTTTTAGTTAAAATTTTAAATTTATGCGAAAAATTTATCTGATACTAACGTCATTAACTATTTCTTTGTTTTTATGCGCGTCTTGCGGGGACAAGAACACGACCCCGGACGTACCGGACATCCCGGAAAAACCGGATGTAAAACCCGAGCCGGAACCCGAGCCGGAACCTGAGGATTGGAGCTGGGTGAACGGCTACCCTAAGGGAGTGACGGTAGAGGAATTCGAAGACGTTCTCTCCGACGGCAAGAAATGTCTGGGATTCATCGCGACCATAGATTTCAAGGCCAATCCTAACCTCACCTTCAACTGTATGCTCGCGAAGGGCAAGAAGAAGCCAAGCCAGTTTTTCGCAGATTTTTCAGATAGCAAGAAGACGGCATGCTTGGCAGTGAATGCCGGCTACTTCGCCGGGGCCACATCCGTAAGTATGTGCATCCACCAGGGAAAGGTGAGCCAAAGAGCTTGGCCGGATTTCAATTGGCCTAACGACGAGCATCCGGAGACGGTGATGTACCCTGTGCGTTCCGCAATCGGCCAAGACAGGGACGGGCACTTCGAAATCCACTGGGTTTACTGCACGAATGTCCCTATGGCAGAGCACACCGCATTCCCGTCGGCACTGGATAACAACGAAAAGACGAAGACGTTTATGAGCGCACCTCCTACAGCCGATTATTGCCCGGGCACTTTCACTTGGAAGCCATACGAGGCCGTGGGTGCCGGTCCGAGACTGGTGCAGGACGGCAAGGATGTCGCAGTGGAGAACTATTGGGCCGAGTGCCTGGATTCCGGAGGTACGCAGGGTCTCATTCGGGCCAATCGCACCGCAGTCGGCATCACCGAGAATGGTAATCTTGTCATCATCGCGGCAGATGGACGTGGGTCGAGAGGCAGTGCCGGCTTCACCCTGTCGGAATTGGCCCAAAAATTCATCTCTCTGGGATGCACGGACGCCCTTAACCTCGACGGAGGCGGTTCTACCTGTATGGTGGGCGCCGAAGGCAAGATTCTCAACAAGCCAAGCGATGCGTCAGGCGAGAGAAGCGTGGCTACGGCCATCGTAATCGCAGAGAAGCGCAGACGCTCCTAAAACATTCTGCTTAAGATTCTTTGAAGGTCATCGGGACTGTCGGTCGTGATATAATCCACACCTAATCCGATGGCCTTTTTCATATCGTATTCCGAGTTGACGGTCCAGATGTTCACTTTCATTCCGAGGCTATGCGCCGTCTCGAAAAGCGACGGATTGTTGAAGAGATAGCTATCGGAGAAGTCCGCGCACATTATGCCCGCATCCTTCAATCCCTGAAGGTCGGAGGTAGAAGAGAGGTATCCCACCATCGTGCCCGGCAGGGCCGCTGCGATCTGCTTGCACACATCGAGGTCGAAACAGATGTACTCGGCGGTGCTTTCGTAGCCCATTTCCTTAACGATACGAACCATCTCCGCGGTGCAGTCGGCATTTCGCTTCGCCGACGAGTGCTCCTTGATTTCTATGACGAGCTTGGTCTTAGGGTATTTACGGGCTTGAACTATGAATTCTTCGAGAGTCGGGATACCCGCAAGCTCACCATAGGAGCTGTCCTGTACTGTCTTTCCATTCCACTTTCCGTCGTGGTTCACTACCAGACGGCCATCTGTCGTAAGCCAAATGTCGAGCTCCACTGCGTCGAACCCTGCTTTCTGTGCCGCCTCGAGAGCCGGTATGGAATTTTCCATCACCGTCTTATGAAAGCCTCTGTGCGCCACGATTTCAGGACGCGAAACCGGACGGGCATTCTTCGAGAACGACAGTTCACACAGGCCCACAGGGGCGCTTCCCTCGCCGCGAAGAAGTGTCATTTTATATTTTCCCTCCACGAAATCAGTCGGAAACTTCACGCTTAATCTATCCCCTTTCACCACGCCGTCGAGTGTCGCGGAGTGCATTCCATCCAGACTTTCGAATCTCAACTTATCTGCCTGCTTGAAACCATTCGCGTAAACGGTGTACTCTCCCCCGTAAGGCAGAACGCATAGAGGAAGGTAGAGAATGTCCTCGAGTTTCACTTCGCTCGTCCCGAAATCCACATCGGCGCTCTTTCGGAGCTCAGCCACATCGCTTGCACGAAGCACGGCATCGTATACACGCGCGAGAACCACGTCTCCATTCCACGACTTGTCGGCATAATTACCTGAACTGCAATTTCCTCCTATACAGAACCACCGCTGGGCCACCGAAGATGACAGCGCGAACTCTCCTGCAGCATCCACTTCCGATTTCAACTCTCCATCCACATAAATGCGCACCTTCCCTGCCGACTTGTCCCACACGCCAGTGACGTGATAGTATCTGCCCACTTCCGGAACCACTCCGCTTTTCGCCACTTTCCACTCTCCTCCCACATTGGCAGAAAAGGCGATGTCCTTACTTCCGGCTGCGAGAAAGACACCCGTACCTCCATCGCCGATAGAAGAAAACATCATAACGTCGCCGCTACATTCGTTCTTTTGCCCCAGCATAAACTGCACCTCCACGGAATAACCGTCGGCAAGTGCATTTTTAAGGGTCGCGCCCGAAGAATAATCGACTTTATAATAACCTTCGGTACTCTTTCCGCCTAATTCAGAATAGAACTTGACCACGTTCTTTCCGCCAGCCTTATATACTACAGCGCCGGACCCCTCCTCCTGCTTTATGAACATCTTATTAGAAGACAAATCCTTAGCGCTGCCATCATCGGCAAATGCCACATCCAGTCCCAGCGCCGACTTCACCTTCACCGAAAGTTCCTTCTTCACCTCCGGGGCCCGCTTGGCATAAACACTAATGCCAATCTTCCTGTCACCTTCGAAAGAAAGCCTGTCCAGCGCCAGCACCAGCTCCGTCTTAGTTCGGGACACCTCCATGAAATACGGCTCGCTCAATGCGAAGTCCCACTCATCGTTACAATCGACCTCCACGGCCAATGTAGCACCCGGGTCGGTAATGGCCTTCGTGCGAGTGGCCGCAGTGAGATAAATATCCTCTACCGGAATGCTCGGGTTCGGTGGGGTCGGGGTCGGCTCCGGAACCTTCTCCGGTCCACAAGATACCGCCATAATGCTTAATGCCAATGCCCCCGCGCAAATCCCGATTACTTTATGTAGTGATGCCATAGTGCTTTTTCTTATATTGACGTGAAGTTAGCAATTTTTACCATACTGCCCAAATTTCGGGGAGAGACAGGTTTTCGCCATTCTAAATTTCGGGGAAAGGTAGGTTTTCGCAGAAAAAAATTTGCGGGAAAACATAAAATTATATAACTTAGCATCAGAAAATCAATTAATTATGACAAACAGAATATTCAAACGTAAAATTTACGAACAAATCAAGCATTGGAAAGAAGAAAACGACGGAAAATCGGCTCTTCTCGTAGAAGGTGCACGACGTGTGGGCAAATCCACAATCGTCGAGCAATTCGCCCAAAACGAATACGAGTCATACATATTGATAGACTTCAACAAAGCATCAAAGGACATCAAGTCGCTTTTCGATGACATTATGGACTTGGACTATATATTTATGGTCCTACAGCAGGCATATCACGTAACACTTGTAAAAAGAAAGTCCGTCATAATATTCGATGAAGTTCAGAAATGCCCATTGGCCCGGCAAGCCATCAAATATCTAGTACAGGATGGGCGATACGATTACATCGAAACAGGCTCGCTGATAAGCATACAGAAGAACACCGAGAACATTACGATTCCAAGCGAAGAAGATAGTATCCAGATGTACCCGATGGATTATGAAGAATTTCGTTGGGCCTTAGGAGACGCAACCACCTTCCCTATGCTTGAAAGATTCTGGGAGATGGAAAAACCTCTTGGCGCTGCCCATCGCGAAACCCAAAAGAACTTACGCCTTTATATGCTTGTAGGAGGAATGCCGCAGGCAGTAAATGAATATCTGGACACGAACAATCTCAGAAAAGTAGATGAGGTTAAGCGTAAAATCGTCAAGCTCTATGCAGATGACTTTCGTAAAATCGACCCCACCGGACGCATCACGAAACTCTTCCTTGCCATTCCCGGCCAATTAAGTAAAAAAGCTGCGCATTTTCAACCTTCTACCATTATTAATATTGTCGAAAACGAAAAAATGCTACAAATGCTCGCAGACCTCGAAGATAGCAAAGCTGTGAATTTTGCTTACCATACCACAGACCCTAACGTGGGAATGGAACTCTCGCGAGACGAGACGAAATATAAAATATTCGTCGGCGATACCGGATTGTTCATCACTATGGCATTCTGGGATAAAAGTTATACAGAAAATGTCATTTACGACAAACTGCTTAGCGATAAACTATCCGCAAATCTCGGATACGTGTACGAAAATCTTGTGGCGCAAATGCTTACTGCATCCGGGAACAAGCTATTTTACTACACTTGGCCTAAAGATGACAAGCATATTTATGAAATCGATTTTCTCCTTTCGAGAGGCTCCAAGATTATTCCCATCGAGGTCAAATCATCGGGATACAAGACTCACGCATCTTTGGACGACTTCTGCAAGAAGTTTTCATCCCGCATCTCCGAGCGTTATCTTATTTACACAAAAGATCTTGGGAAAGACGGCCAAGTAAAGCTAGTGCCCATCTATATGACTCCTATGCTCTAAGAAGAGCTGGGTCTCGGCATTTCACACAAGTAGATCCCTCTCCGCCGAAGTCTGTCAAAACAGGGATTCTGTCTACGAGAACAGGTTCTGCAGGATTGTCGGATGCCTACATAGGATAAATTTAATGGGGGACAGACAAATGTCCGCCCCCCATATTACTTAATAAAAAAGAAACCTTTATTTTAATATCACCCTACCTATACCCATACGTGAATAATCAACAAAGTACGCCACAAGATTTCCGTCTTCAACAGCAACACTCATATCTGCAGTCGTGTATTCAACAAAAGTATATTCTGTTGTAAAACTATATGTGTCAATATATACAGGCGTCGAAGGATCTGCTATATCATAAAGGCTGATTTTTGCAGGAGCATAACTGAATAAACCCATATTATAGGTCACCATATATTTCTTTCCATTCCAGTTAACAATCTCCATAGCTACAGTGCCATCCATCCATGAACCATAAGATTCTCCAACTTTCACCCAATTCGCCTTTGACATACCTGGATTGTAATAAAGTCCATATGGTTCGACATACCCGGCAAAGTAAAGACCGCCGTTGACATTTGTTGATACGTGTCTTACCTGACCCCATTTTGAATTCCAAATGGCAGATTCGCCAATATCAAAGCCAACATAGTCCGTATAGTTGTTGTCATCTGCTCTTTTACCATCCTTAATTACCCAAGCAACACAGCCCACTGCACCGGAGCCGCCGGAGAATACAGTGATAAGAGCATCGCCATTGAATACATCACCATTAACTGAAAGGTTGTTGAAACCCATTCCGTAATAATCATTCTTAGCATCAAAAGCTTTAACATATGTGCTCTTGTCAAGAGGTGTAGATGCAGGAATGAAGTACATAGAAAGATCGCCTTCATAGTCTCCTCCTGTCATAATCACTATATTGCCTGCATCATCATTTGCCATACTTGACACAGGGAATGTAGCATCCATTGAAGCGACAAAACTACCGTCCTTCCTGTTGAACGCATAAACATTGTTCGATCCATTAGCGACAAGGAAATACTCTGAAGTCAATGCTGTGTTGTAAACTGTTGAAGCGACGAGATCTTCTGAAAGCTGTTGAGTATAATCAACAAAAGCAGTACCCTCCTGGCTAACAGTTATTGTCACGGTCTTGGCAACCATCTCACCTTCTACAACATTACCATTATCGTCCACTTTCGGAACTTGAATTGCAGGAACTGTAAACACAAAAGAACCACTGCGAACACCCCATTTTTTATTCGCCTCCACGGTCAACTTGGCTTCTTCGCCAATACTTAAAGTAGCGAAATCAGTATTGTTCGCCACGTCATATTTGACATTTGTACTGATGGTAAATGACTTGGCGCCACCTTCTACGCCAAATGCGAATGAAGTCTCAGATACCTCAAAGAAAGGAACATAAGGTCCATTCTGAGTGAAAGCCACCTTGACTGGTTCACCACCTTCCGGTGTGAGAGTAAGAGTAAAATTGCGAACTGCATTGTCCTCTGTAAGAGGCATAACGGTAATCTTCACCTTTCCTTCCTCTTTCGTACCATTCTTGACATTAATGCTGGCTACGTCCTTCTCTACGTCAAGTGTAGCTGTCCAATTAACATTGGATTCAAACGTCACGTTAATGATATCACCCTCCTGAGGAACGGTGATGGCAGCTTCAGTAGTAAGTTTCAGCTCCGGTACTATCTGAGGCCCTTCAGTCTTGTCGCAAGCAGCGAAAGCAAGAGCAAGCGCACAAAGCGCAAACAGTGATTTTTTCATAATACGATAATTATTAATTTAGTGTTTTTAAATAATTGTCAAAAGCATTTTTAATGTCTTTCCAGTAGTCAAACATCTTCACGTGGCATAAATCGAAAAAGAACATTCCTTCCGTACTGTTATTAATGCACACGTTCACGATGTCTCCCATCTTGTCACCCTGGCCACCGTCAGGAAAGCCGGTTGAATTGCCTATATCAGGACCACCGCTGAAAGGAACTCCCTTCAAAAGCCCCGCAGCCTGTTTGCAGAATCCCTCCATAGTCCATTCAGTATCTCCATAAATGCTGTCCGCAGCAGCATAAGCCCCGATGAACATGAAGTCGCAATGGTCGGCATAGCCATAATTCTTATACGCACTTCCCGCCCAATAGTACCCATCAGCCTTAGGGTCATAGTTAGGATGAGCCCAATTCACGCCCGAATAATAATAGCTTGAATACCAGCCTCCCACGTATGCTCCGAAACGGATTTTAGGGTTCACCTCGTGCACGGTCTGCGCAGCCTTTTCCACGAAATCGTGTATGACCTTGGCGCGGAACTCGAGCCACTGCTTCTGAATGGTCGTCGTCGACCAGCCGTTGAACTCCTTCTGCCCTGCCTTCATCACATCCGTAGGCCAATTCTTCACGCTCTTCCCGATATAAGCCTCGAACTGAGTGCGAGACTCCTGCGAGAAATCGCTCTGGAGGCTATAGTCGTCATAGCGGCATCGGTCCAGAATGATACCGTCGAGGTCGTATTTGGCCAAGTCGGCCAATAATCCCAGCACGTAAGCCTGCGCATCCGGATTAGCAGGATTAAAGAATTTGGCGCCCCAATCGGTCGAAGAATCGTTTAAATCCATCGTGTTCACGAGTCCATCCGACGTGTTTATGACGGAAGCCCACGACTTCATCTTCGCATCCTTGAAAATAGGACCGTCACTACCCAGTCCGTAAGGACATAGGTAACCGCCCACCATAGTATTTATGCTGGCGTTCACACGAAGCCCATTTTCACGGGCGGCATCGATGAATGCCTGAAGGTAGTCGAAATTGGCCGTTCTCTTTAACCACACGTAACTGCCATTCACCCAAGCATCTATCTTCTGAAGAGGCTCGCCCTGTCGTGAGGCGAAGAGCACCGTTCCGTTAGTAGGGCGCACGTCCACTACCAAATCGGTAAATCCGGTCTCCTTAATGCGCTTTACGTCAGATGCTATCTTCGCGCTGTTGTTCGCATAGTCCTTGAAGTTACCGCCTGCATCTATCCAGATGTAACGAGACTTCCCCTTCTGCCCCGGCGTCGGTTCAGGAGTAGGTCCCGGAGTAGGTTTTTCCTCACCGCCTCCGGGAATAGGAGGAAGCGGATGGTTTTCCTTCTTCTCACAAGACGCGAATGCGAGCGCGAAGCTCAACAGGCAACAAATGAAACCAATTCTCTTCATTATTATTTAATATAAACGCAGCTGGCTACGCTTCTTTGTTTCTTGTCGGAAGGTTTAAGCATCTCCTTTCCGTTTACGAGCATCAAAGTAGAACCGCCTCCGTCGAGATTAAGCGCATCGGTGCAACCATAGTCAAGAAGAATCTGTGCTACCTCTCCCGTGGTGTATCCCGGTACTCCCTCCGTCATATTTCTGCCTTCGCACACAAAAAGGATGAGATGTTTGTCCTTTGTGATTCCGATGGCGGTACGAGGATGCTTTCCGTCTGCCATAATGTCTATGAGCTCTTCCTTATAGGTATTCTTAATCTTACCGTCCTTAATGAGCACCGGAGAACCGCCTATGGCATTCTTAGCCTCGAAGACCCTACCCTTTGACGGGAACTTGGCATCCGGCTGCTGAAGAGGCTCCGCATCATACGAGTTCGCTGCAGGAGTGTCATAGATATAATGAGCATCAGAAGATTTCCAGTAGGTCCAAGCCACCTCGTAAGTTCCATCCTTATGCTCTATGAATGCTCCGCGAGTAGGATAATACATCTTCACCCAGTCCTTCGAAGCGTAATTGATGTTCGGACTCAGGAGCTTTCCATCACTGACTTCCAGACTCGACGAATATGACTTATTTTTGTCGACATAGAAGTAACCTGCGTTGATTATGACCGAAGGCTTACCCTGTGCCTCCCATACCTGTGAAGGGGTCTGAAGCGGCTCGTCGCTACCCTGAAGGTCAGGAGCGTCGATTCCCCACACGGAGAATCCCTGCTTGGAGAGATCTATGCTGGCTATATAAGCCACTGCACTTCTATCCAGCAACTTGGCAGGAGCCTTAAGAATTTTCACATATTCAGGAAGAGGAGCATAGTCCTTCGTGACGTCTGTCCACTCCTTCGATGGCTCTTCCGGTTTCGGTTCTTCCGGAGTAGGTTTGTCCGGTGTTTCCCACGGCCATTCCGGAATACCGCCTTGCGTCTTTTTCTCGCACCCGAGTGCGAGAAAAGCGCAAAGTGTCAAAGTCAATAATGAGATTCTTTTCATATATTATTTTTTAATACAATCTGCTACGTATGCGCCAAGCGACTGCGACATATGGTCGTAATAGTACAAGAACATACGGAATCCATCCTTAGAAGGACACAGACACACGTCGCCCGATGCTCCTGAAGCCGGAGCATCACCCTTCTGATACCATTCCGGAGTAGTCTCCGCAAGCCTAGCCGGCGATGTAGGATCGGTGATGTCGTATAAAATGACTTTCGGTCCTACGCCCCAATGAGGGAAATGGCTCACCACGAACAGAGTCATAAAGGTAGAGTGGTTGAACACCTTCGTATCCAAGCAGTTAGGATTATTCGCCCAGTTTCCTGCTATGTCTGCAAAATGATCCTTACCCTTTCCGTCGATATAATGCAGCACATAGCTGTCGCCTTCGGCTATACTTGGGTCAACATTATCGGAATAGAAATCCAGGAACCAGCCCTGGCTCTGAGGATTCAATCCGGCAGGCACCACCGTAGCCATAAGGTCCGGAGCCTGAGCCCAACCTGCCACATTGCTCAATGCGAATGTCACTACCTGAGGGTCACCGTCGACTTTTCCGTTCAGAACGTGCAAGTAAACTATACGATTGGCTGTGGTTACTTTTACGACACCCTCTGCGGTGAAGGTGATGATAGCCTCGGTGTCGAGATTACCGATAATCTTCATTCTATGGCCAATTCCGTTTCCTGAGCTGGCGTCAAGCGGGTTGGTGAAACTGTGGAAGAGGACAGGGTCTTTCGTAGGATCGTCACTGCGATAGATGTTCACCGTCTCGTCGGTGCCGGCGAAATTGGCCAGAAGCACGTGCTCTGCCTCATCTCCTGCGATGATGTCCGCTACGGCAGCACCGAGTTTCATCGTTCCGGCCTTCGAACCGTCGAAGCGGTTCACCAGAATCGGCGCACGACCTCCACCCACATTCACTACGATGTTAGAGCCTATACCGGCCAGTGAAACGCAAGCAGGCTCGCCGGCGGCAGGAAGTCCGAGAATAGATACAGGGTCCAGATTGAAGAGCTCCTTGAACGATGAGGTGTTGATTCCGGCATCTATCAGTTCAGGGTCGCCCTGACGGACCGTATAAACTCCCTTGCTGGTCTTATTCTCGGCCAATACGGTTACGGTCTGACCTGTATTGAGGTTATACTTCTCGCCTTCCTTCCACGGCTTGCTGCCTATCATAGAAAGCGTCGCATGAGGAGAGACCTGTCCATTTACGCTCACGGCTGAGAGGTCTTCCTTATAAGGAATAAGAATTTCTTTCTTATCGTTGTTAATGATACCGTCCACCAAAAGGTCCGGAATGCTGAACGTGATAAGGTCGCACATGTCCGGGAGACGACGGTCGCCGGTAATTATGATGTCCTTCGAATAGCCATCGGGGCCCTTGAGAGTGAATTTGTTATCCTCGGTGAGGTCTAGCTTTCCCAGACTCGGTTCCAACCTATAATTCGGGGCCAATTGGGCCTGAATTCGAAGGGCGGTCATATAAATCATCGTAGCATCGTCGGATGTGATAGGATAATACCACGGAATAGGAATCTCGTAGCGGTCCATATCCGGGTCAGTCACATTCAACGTTCCCAAAACCTGATCGGCAAATTTTCCATCCGGGAAAATGGCTTTTATGCTGATAATGCCTCTGGTGGCATTCTCGTCAGGCTGTATATATTCCGGCTCGTGACAAGCGGTGAAGCCCAGAGCCAGAGCAAAAGCCAATGCTATGTTTATAATTCGTTTCATAAATTTTCCTGTCTATTAGTTCCAAGCCGGATCTGGCTGAGTGTGATTGAAAGATGGGTTGTTGTCCAATTCCGACTTAGGAATAGGGAAACGATACATCTTCTTTTCGAAAGAACGGACCTTGTCGTCGATAGCTACGTAAGTGTAGGTGAAAGTACCGTCACCATTATCTTCTATCTTGAGACCGTGATTCTGATAGTTGGAAAGTCCGGTAGGATAATCCTTGTCGGCGATTTCCCAGCGACGGAGGTCCCAATACCTGAGGCCCTCAAATGCAAGTTCCACCTTGCGCTCTTGCCTGATGGCAGCCATAAGCTCGGTTCCGAACTTGTTAGTATAAGGAAGGCCTACGCGTCCGCGAATTTCGCGAAGGATGGTGTTAGCCATAGGCTCATCCTTATTCGGGCCAAGTACACAAGCTTCAGCCTTGTTCAAAAGCACTTCGGCATAGCGAAGGAAGGTGAACGGCTGGCTGCTTCCCGATGTGGCTACATCGTAGGATTCGTCTACGAGCTTACGAAGATAGTATCCCGTAACGGTCTTACCCTTAGGCTCCTTATCCGTCTTCCACGTAGCCCATCCGTCGGTTCCGCCTACGAACGGCTCTATCTTGCGGCCTTTCCAGTCCGAACCGTTATAAAGTATGGTAGCCTGGAAACGAGGTTCGAGGAGTTCGTAAGGAGGTGTCTCCGTAGATGTGCCGTGCCATTTGGTCCAATTCGGGAATCCTCCGGTAGCGAGCTCATAGCTCTCGACAATCTCCTGCGTAGGAACGCCATAGGCACCACCATTCTGACCTGCGATGGCATAGTCTCCACCCGGAGTGTAGTAGAAGTTGAACGAATGGGTGACGCCGTCTTTCTGGCTGAACAGGTACTGAAGGATGGCTTCCTTACTACCCTGCTTGAAAGCGTCGGAATAGTTGTCCTCGAGTGCGTATCCCAATTCCTTCACTGCATCTGCCGCTGCGATGACCGCGTCGTAGCGCTTGGCATAGAGCATGGCGCGTGTGGTAAATCCGTAGGCGGTACCCTTGTTAAGGCGACCATTGGCCTGAGCAGGAAGAGGAAGGTTTTCAGCAGCGAACTTGAGGTCCTCCTGGATGAGGTCCCAAGCCTGCTCTTCTGTTCCGAGAGGTGCGTCCTTACGAATATCGTTCAAATCCTTATAGATAATGACTTCTTTATAGCGTTTCACGAGTTCGAAATACAAGAATGCACGCATAAACTTGATTTCGGCCTCGAGACGCGGCTTGTCAGTGTCGGCCATCTTGCCGTATTTGGCGAGGTCGGCCAATGACTCGTTACACTTTCTGATAGCTGTGTAGAGGGTGCCCCAGTATCCGAAATAGCTGTCGACATAAGCTGCGGTAAGGTTGTTTCCTCCGTAAGATGCCTCAGATGGGATGTAACAAAGCGAGTTATAGTTATACGAGGTGTATTTCATCTCGTCGGTAAGCGATTCGGTGAGTCCCAGTACCGTAGGAGCAGAATTCAAATCCCAAATATAGCTGTAGAGATAGTTGATTTCGTACTCGGCATTAGCGGTACTGCTCCAAAGCACTTGAGGAGAGACTCTGTCGGTCGGAGTCATATCCAAGAAACCGTTACAAGAGCAAAGAGCGAAAAGGCTCAAAACAAAAATTGATATCTTTTTCATAACCGTTTCTCCTAGAATGTTAAAGTAAGTCCGCCCATCACAAGTCTCTGCTGTGGGTAATAACCATTGTTGACACCTGGAGACTCAGGGTCAATTCCGTCAGGAAGGCCGTCGATAGTAAACAAGTTCTGACCTTCGACGAATATTCTAAGCGAGCTGATTCCTACGAAATCGGTAACCTTCTTAGGAAGGGTGTATCCGAACTGCGCAGTCTTCAGACGGATGTATTTTCCGTCTCTAATCCAGAATGTCGAACCTACACCGTTATCTCCACCGTGACTGGTAGTAGAAAGGGTAAGACGAGGATATGTCGCATTTTCCTTATTATATTCGGAGTAAGCGCCCTGAACCAAGTAAAGAGGTGAGTTTGCACCCTCCTTGAAAGTCTGGGTCCAGATGGTATTGTCGTCGTATCCGTTAAAGTAGGTACTGGTGAGCGATACGTTGAAGAGAGCACCTCCGGTGAACTGCGCGTTGAAGTCGAACCCGTTCCAAGTGAAATTGAGGTTGAGACCGTAGGTCAAGCGCGGACGGTTGCTGAATCCGAAATATCCGCGGTCATCGGAGTCGATTACGCCGTCACCGTTAATATCTACGTATTTGATGTCTCCGACGTTAGGTCTGGTACCATACCAAGCGCTGTTGTCGATTTCTTCTTCGCTGCGAAAGAGTCCGTCTGCCTTCCAGCACATCTGGCTGCCGTATTGCGTTCCCACTACCCTGCGGTAATCCGCGATGTTAGGAGAATCCTTGTACTTTATCCAGCGGGTGCTTGAATAAGTAAGGCTGGCTGCCACGTCGTACCAGAATGGTTTGCCCAGAAGGTTGAAGTGGTTACGATGGGTGATGAGAATGTCTATACCCTTGGAGTCGATGGCGTTGAAATTGGCCCAAGTAGGGTAATAACCGCCCATCGAAGGTGGATAGCCCGAACTCTGGTAGGTAAGCATATCGTAGGTATAGTTATAGAATCCGTCGATTTCCGCACCCAGCAGGCCGTCCCACATAGTGAGGTCGAATCCGACGTTATAGCTCAGGGTCTTCTCCCAAGTAAGGTCGGTGTTCGCGATGCCGGTGGTGGTGTATGACGGGAACATTCCGTTAGGGTAAACTACATTAAGTGACTGTCCGTAAGAGCTTAAGAACATATACTCGCTTACTGAGTCGTTACCCAGGAGTCCCACAGACGCGCGCACCTTCAAATCGTCCACTACGTCTTGGTTCTGCATAAACGGCTCCTTGGAGATTCTCCAACCGATAGAAGCCGATGGGAAGAAACCCCAGCGGTTCTTAGCCATTCCGGCGAACTTGTACGAACCGTCGTAACGGCCGGTAAACTCTGCCAGATAGCGCTCGTCGTAGTCATAGCGAAGGCGTCCTACATAACCAGCGCTACGTGAAGCCGAGCTCCAGCCGCCCACAGGGCTATTCGTAGGGATACCGTTAGAGAGTTCCGGAAGTTCGGTGAAAGGAAGAGACTTTACATAAGCCGAAAGTCCGTTGCCTTTATACTGGCGTGCCTCTGCAAGCAAGAGGGCCTCGACATTATTCTTTCCGAAGCTCCTCAAGAAGTTAGCGCTCACTTGACCTACAGCCTGTTGAGAGAAAGTAACTCCTTCTCCGAGGTTATTCACGTTATCGCTGATGTGAGGGTTGTCGGTACGTTTCGACCATACCCATTCGCCTGACGAATCCTTAGTGTGCCACATCATAGTGTATGGCTGGCTAAGGTTCTTGTTATAGCTGAGCGAATAGTCGAACGAACCTGAAGCCTTGAAACTCAATCCCTTGATGAAAGGAACCCTGTAGTTCAAGGAAGCGTTTGCGGACATTCCTGCCGAGCGGGTCTCCTTGTAACCAGATTCGTAGATGGCTGCCAATGGGCTCACCAGCATCGACTGGTTGTTCTGCTTGGAACCGGTATAGTAGCCTTCCCACTTGACAGGCAGATACGGATGCATCTGGATGGTCTGACGGCCAATTGAGAACCAACCCACTTCGTAGCCTAAATCTCCGTCCGAACCACCGGACAGGAAGGCAGGAGTGTGACGATTGGCCATAACGCCGCTCAAACCAAGCTTGAAGTCGAGGTTCTTCGCGATCTCGCTTTCGAGATTGGCACGGACATTATATCGCTTGTAGTAGAAGTTGTCGATGTTACCTTGCTGGTCCATAAGACCGAAGGATGCGAAGTAGCGGTGTTTGTCTGTACCGCCCTGAACCGTGACGTTGTGTTTCTGGTTGAATCCCGTGCCGAAGACCAAATCCACGTAGTTCACGTTATCCCAACCGTCGGAAGGGTCTCCGTTAGTGATCATCTCTATGACTTCCTTCGAGAAGTAAGGCGTATATTTGTCCGGACTGTCGATTTCGCCATTGGCCAATTTATCCATCATCTCGGCTACGTTATAGTAGCGGGCGAATTCCTCACCGTTCATGAACTTAGGGAAATTGGCATTCATAGACGCACCGAACGAAGCGTTATAGGTAATCTTCGCATCGCCCTTCTCGCCCTTCTTAGTGGTGATGATGATTACACCACCGGCCGCCGAGAATCCGTAGACTGCTGCGGATGCACCGTCCTTCAGGACTGAGATGCTTTCGATGTCGGCAGGGTCGATGTCATTAATGTTGTCTACAGGGAAGCCATCCACGATATAGCTTACGCCGTAGACCGAGCCGCGGATTCGAAGGCTTGCCTGGTCAAGACCCGGCTCTCCGGATTCCTGAACTGAAGAAATACCCGGAAGGCGTCCTGCTAGCACCTGGCTGACATTAGTAGCGGGAGCCTTTAGGAGTTCCTCGCCTTTAATCGCCGAAACGGCACTGGTTATTGAGGATTTTTTCTGTGTACCATAACCCACGATGACTGCATCTTCGAGGAAAAGGTTGTCTTCCTCGAGAGTTACGTCAATTCGTGATTGACCATTGTAAACTTTAGATACTTTTGTGTATCCCAAGAAGTAGAATTCGATAGTCTCGCCCTTCACGACGGAAATTCTGTAATTTCCATCTCCATCCGTAATGTCACCGCTCTTAATCTGTCCGTTTTCGAGAACAGAAACCGTAACACCAGGAAGAGGCTGACCACTCGCGTCGGTAATAGTTCCCGTAAGATTAGCTTGTGCGAACACAGAGGCACAGGAAACTAAAAAAGCCACGAAGGCATAGAAAAAGCGCATAAAATTTTAGTGTTAAAATTAGTTTGGCAAATATAAACAAAAAAGTGGACTTTGGATAAACCAAAGCCCACTTTATTTAACATTATGTAAACTATTTGTTTACACTTCCGTCATTTTTACTCTGCTTTCTCAGCTTCCGGAGCAGCCTGCTCTACAGGAGCCTCCTGAACCGGAGCCTCTACTGCAGGAGCGTCTGCCTTCTTGGTGCTACGACGAGTTGTCTTCTTGGCAGCTTTCTTTGTAGTGCTTGCGAGAGCAGCCTCATTGAAATCTACGAGTTCGATAAGAGCCATCTCAGCTGCATCTCCCGGACGGAAACCTACGTGAAGTACGCGGGTGTATCCACCTGGACGATCTGCAACCTTAGGAGCGATGGTGCGGAAAAGCTCCGTAACAGCCTCCTTGTTCTTAAGATAACTGAAAACAATACGACGTGAGTGAGTTGTATCCTCTTTCGATTTGGTGATAAGAGGCTCAACATAACTCTGGAGCGCCTTTGCTTTAGCTACGGTCGTGGTGATTCTCTTGTTAAGAATCAACGAGCAAGCCATATTAGCGAGAAGAGCCTTACGGTGTCCACTCTGACGGCCGAGATGATTGAATGATTTATTATGTCTCATCTTTTATGCGTTCTTTTTCTTTGGTTCAATATTGTACTTTGTAACATCCATTCCGAATGAAAGCTTGTTCTGCTCTACGAGCACGTCGATCTCATTAAGAGACTTGCGTCCGAAGTTACGGAACTTCATAAGCTCACTGCGGCTGTATGACACGAGGTCTGCAAATGTGTCGATGTCTGCGGCCTTAAGGCAGTTGAATGCTCTTACGGACAGACCTACATCTGAAAGCTTGGTCATAAGCAAGTGACGGATACGAAGACTTTCTTCGTCCAACTCTTTGCTATCGGACTCTACCACGCTGTCCAGAGAGACTTTCTTGTCGTCGGTGAACAGTCTGAAGTGATAGATAAGGATATTAGCAGCATCCTGCAATGCCTCATCCGGAGAGATAGAACCGTCGGTAACCACCTCGAGGTTGAGTTTCTCGTAGTCGGTCTTCTGCTCCACACGCCAGTTCTCAACTGTCCAGTTGACCTTGCGGATAGGAGTATAGATAGCGTCTACAGGAATGGTTCCGATAGGAGCGTTGTCATCTCTGATTTCGTCAGCAGGCACGAAACCGCGACCCTTCGTGATGACGATCGAGATTTCGAGCTTTACTGAAGGCTCCAGAGAACAGATATGCTGCTGAGGATTCAACACCACGAAAGAAGACAATCCCTTGGAGATATCCTCTGCTGTAAACTCGTGCTTACCGCTGATTACGATATTTGCTGTTTCAGTCTCTACGCCCTCAACCATTCTCTTAAAGCGTACCTGCTTAAGGTTCAGGATGATATCCTGCATACCCTCGATTACGCCAGGGATGGTCTGGAATTCCTGCGCTACGCCGGAAATGCGTATCTGACTGATAGCAAAACCCTCCAAAGAAGCGAGTAGGATGCGACGAAGTGCGTTTCCGATAGTCTGACCATATCCGGGCTCAAGAGGACGGAATTCAAAGCGGCCGACAGTGTCGGTTCCTTCGAGCATAATCACCCTGTCGGGTTTTTGAAATGCTAAGATTGCCATAATTCTATTAAGGTGTTAAATGTTCTACTTAGAGTACAGGTCGACAATGAGCTGCTCGTTAATACTTTCAGGAACTTCAGCGCGAACAGGCACATTCAGGAACTTACCTGACAGAGCCTTAGGGTCGAAGTCGAGCCAAGAGTACTTGGTGGTGCTAGCTACTGAAGCCTGGATCACCTCGAGGCTCTTTGACCTCTCACGCACTGCGATCACGTCGCCAGGCTTAACCTGTACTGACGGGATGTTGCAAACTACTCCGTTAAGAGTAATGTGCTGGTGGCTCACGAGCTGACGTGCAGCTGCTCTTGTAGGAGCGATACCAAAACGATATACTACATTATCAAGACGGCTCTCGAGAAGGAGGATGAGGTTCTCACCCTTCTGTCCGCTAAGGCGGCAAGCCCTTACGTATGTGTTGTGGAACTGACGCTCGAGAACACCATACATATACTTAACTTTCTGCTTCTCTTTAAGCTGATTGCCGTATTCTTTTGATTTCTTACGCTTTGCAGCGAGTCCGTGCTGTCCTGGAGGGTAATTTCTCTTTTCAAAATACTTATCTCCTCCGAAAATCGGCTCACCGAATTTACGTGCAATTTTGGTACTAGGACCGGTATATCTTGCCATAATACTTAACCTTTAAAAATTAAACTTTACGACGACCTTTTGGACGACATCCGTTATGTGGCATAGGAGTTACGTCGACGATCTCAGTAACTGTGATACCAGCATTATTGATGGTACGGATAGCAGACTCACGGCCTGCTCCTGGTCCCTTTACATATACCTTTACCTTGCGAAGACCTGCGTCGAATGCTGTCTTTGCGGCATCCTCAGCTGCCATCTGAGCAGCGTAAGGAGTATTCTTCTTGCTTCCTCTGAAGCCACATTTGCCTGCAGAACCCCAGCTGATCACCTGACCCTGAGCGTTTGTAAGCGAAACGATTACGTTGTTGAAGGTTGATGAAACGTGGGCCTCGCCATAAGCTTCCACCTTAACAACTCTTTTAGATGTTGTAGTTTTCTTTGCCATAATTCATCAATCTTTACTTAGTTGCCTTCTTCTTGTTAGCAACAGTCTTCTTCTTACCCTTTCTAGTACGGGCATTGTTCTTGGTGCTCTGTCCGCGTACTGGAAGTCCGCTACGATGACGGATTCCACGGTAGCAACCGATATCCATAAGACGTTTGATGTCCATCTGGACAGATGAACGAAGCTCACCTTCGATTTTATACTCTGCTGCGATTTCCGCACGGATTGCAGCCACCTGAGCATCATCCCAATCGCCCACCTTGATGGAAGGATCGATACCGCACTTGTCAAGAATCTTCTTGGCTGAAGAGCGACCGATTCCGAAGATATAGGTAAGACCTATCTCTCCCTGTTTGTTGTTTGGTAAATCAACACCGGCTATACGTGCCATAATTTATACTTAATTTTTTAGTTTATACTTTTAAACTATTATCCTTGACGCATCTTAAACTTAGGGTTTTTCTTGCAAATCACGTAAAGGCGACCTTTACGACGAACGATTTTGCAATCCTCGCTGCGCTTTTTGATGGATGTCTTGACTTTCATAATACTGTAATTTATTTATATCTGAAAGATATTCTTCCTTTGGTCAAATCATAAGGAGAGATTTCAACCCTCACTCGATCTCCCAGAAGGATGTGGATAAAGTTCATTCTCATCTTTCCTGAGATGTTGCACAAGAGGACGTGACCGTTCTCAAGCTCAACTTTGAACATTGCATTAGGGAGAGTTTCTATAACTCTGCCGTCTTGCTCTATCGCTACTTGTTTAGACATTGAAATATCACTTTAAAAATTGATCGTAGGATCTTTCTCTATAAAATCGTAGGTTGACAATTGCTCAGCTTTCCCGCGACGGACAACAACCGTAAGCTCGTAATGTGCCGATTTGGCGCGATCTGCGGTGTGTACCGCCCACCCGTTTCTATCGAGGTAAACTCCACGCCCGCCTGCGTTAATCATCGGCTCTATACATATCACCATTCCGTCCACCAAGTGGGTTCCGCGTCCGGGGCGTCCGTAGTTAGGAACTCCGGGCTGCTCGTGCATCTCACGGCCAAGTCCATGGCCTTCCAATTCACGAACCACCGAAAAACCGAATGATTCTGCATACGATTGCACCGCGTATCCTATGTCGCCGGTTCTGTTGCCTGCTACAGCAGCTTCTATTCCCTTATAGAGTGATTCCTTCGTTACATCGAGCAATCGGCGGGTCTTCGCATCCACCTCTCCTACCGGAAAGGTGTATGCGGAGTCGCCATTATATCCTTTGTAAAGAGTTCCACAATCCACAGAGACTATGTCACCTTCCTTCAAGACGTAGTTTGACGGAAAACCGTGCACGACCACATCGTTAACGGAAAGGCAAAGTGCTGCAGGAAAACCCTCATATCCGAGAAAAGAAGGGATAGCGCCGTTATCGCGAATAAAAGTCTCAGCCACTCTATTCAACTCGAGAGTTGTCACACCTGGAGCGACTATCTTACCGACTTCTGCCAGAGTTTTGGAAACTATAATGGCATTCTCTCTAAGCAGCTCTATTTCTTCCTCAGTTTTAGGCTTAACCATCTTCCTAAAAATTTTCAAAGAACTACATACCTGAGCGTCCACTTATACGACCTGTTTTCATGAGGCCGTCATAGTGACGCATAAGCAAATAACTTTCTACCTGCTGAAGTGTGTCCAGAACGACACCCACGAGAATCAACAGCGATGTGCCTCCGAAGAAGCTTGCAAAGGCATTTGAAACGCCAAGTTTCATAGCGATTGCAGGAAGTATCGCGATAAACGCAAGTGCGAAAGAACCAGGGAGAGTAACCTTCGAGAGGATGCTGTCCAAATAATCTACTGTGTTCTTTCCAGGCTTTACTCCAGGAATGAATCCACCATTTCTCTTCATTTCCTCTGCCATCATCTGTGGATTGACAGTAACGGCAGTATAGAAAAATGTGAAGCAAATTACGAGAAAGGCGAACAAGAGGTTATACCAAAATCCCGTATAGTTTCCGAGAGTGGCAGCAAGTCCGCGGGTAGCGTCCCAGCGTGAGAAGAGGATAGGGAAAAGCATCAATGCCTGTGCGAAAATGATAGGCATAACGCCGGCTGCGTTAATCTTCAAAGGAAGATACTGACGCACACCGCCGTACTGACGGTTTCCGATAACTCTCTTGGCATACTGAACAGGGACTTTGCGAACTGCCTGAACGAGTGCAATCGCAGCCACGATCACCAAGAACCAGATAACCAATTCTATGGTGAGGAGGATAGGACCACCGTTCGTTGTCGCCATCTTCTCTGAGAACTCGGCTACGAGTGCGTGAGGCAAGCGAGCGACGATACCGATCATAATGATAAGGGAAATACCATTACCCAAACCGCGATCAGTAATTCTCTCACCGAGCCACATAACGAACATCGAGCCTGCCATAAGGATCAGTGTAGATACCAGATTGAATGCGAATGAGCTCCATCCGAGGGTTCTAATAGCCACGAAGGCTTCTGCCGGAATCTGGCTGTGTACAGAGGCCATATAAGCCGGAGCCTGAATGCAGATCACCAGAATGGTAAGCACTCTAGTCATCTGGTTCATCTTCCTACGTCCGCTCTCACCCTCCATTTGGAGTTTACGGAAGTAAGGGACGAACACTCCCAGAAGTTGGATGACGATAGATGCCGAGATGTAAGGCATCACACCCAACGCGAAGATAGAGGCATTACCGAAGGCACCACCAGAGAACATATTCAAGAGGCCTACAAGACCTTCATTGGATTTAGACTGGAGTGTAGCCAACATTGATGCATCGATACCCGGAAGCACGATAAAGCATCCGAGTCGATACACCAATATAAGAAGAACCGTATAAACAATTCTTTTGCGTAATTCCTCGATCCTGAAGATGTTTTTTATTGTCTCTATAAACTTCTTCATTGGAATTATTCAGTTACGACCGCCTTTCCACCGGCAGCCTCAATTTTTTCTTTTGCTGATGAAGAGAAAGCGTCTGCAGTGATAGTAAGAGCTGTCTTGATGTCACCGTTTCCGAGAACCTTTATAAGGTCATTCTTAGAAGCGAGACCTGCAGTTCTAAGATCTTCCACACCGATGGCAGTAAGATTCAACTTAGCTGCGAGTGCGTCGATAACTGCTACGTTAACTGCTTTGTATTCAACACGAGTTGGGTTCTTGAAACCGAACTTAGGCATACGTCTCTGGATAGGCATCTGGCCACCCTCGAAACCAATCTTGTGTGAATAACCTGAGCGCTGTCCAGCACCGTTCATACCACGTGTAGATGTGCCACCGTGACCTGAACCTTCACCACGACCGATTCTTTTCCTTGCTTTAGTAGCACCTTTGGCAGGTGCGAGATTTTCAAGTTTCATATCTACGGTCCTCCTTATTTAACTTCTTCTACTTTTACAAGGTGTGCGACCTTGGCAATCTGTCCTCTTGAAACAGGATTGTCCTCGATCTCTACACTCTGATTGAGCTTGCGAATACCAAGGCAGCGCAAGTTAGCGATCTGACGCTTGGTCTCACCATTCTTACTTATAACCTGTGTTACTTTAAGCTTTGCCATATTCTTTTATCCTCCCTGATTAACCGTTAAACACTTTGGACATAGGAATACCGCGAAGGCCTGCCACAGTATACGCATCGCGCATTTCTGTAAGAGCCTGTACCGTAGCCTTCACGAGGTTGTGAGGGTTAGATGAGCCTCTTGACTTTGCAAGCACGTTCTGAATGCCGGCAGACTCGAATACTGCACGCATGGCACCACCGGCCTTAACACCGGTACCGGGAGCTGCAGGCTTCATAAATACTTTAGCGCCACCGTAACGAGCTTCCTGCTCGTGTGGGATAGTAGTGTTTATGACAGGAACCTTTACGAGGTTCTTCTTTGCGTCCTCCACTGCCTTAGCGATAGCTACAGTAACCTCGTTAGCCTTTCCAAGACCATAACCTACGACACCATTCTCGTCTCCTACCACTACGATAGCGGCGAAGCGGAAGTGGCGACCACCCTTCGTTACCTTAGTAACTCTCTGGATGGCGACAAGTCTGTCCTTCAATTCAAGATCAGATGTCTTTACTCTTTTAACATTTGTATTTGCCATAGTCTGTACTTTTAGAATACGAGGCCGCCTTCACGAGCAGCGTCTGCCAAACTTTTAACTCTACCATGGTACAAGTATCCGCCACGGTCGAAGCTGATGGTCGTGATACCTGCTGCGAGAGCGCGCTCTGCTACTGCCTTACCGACGATAGCGGCTGTCTCGATACCATTCTTACCCTTGCACTCTGCAGCAAGAGCCTTATCATTTGAAGATGCAGCGACAAGTGTTCTGCCCTGCTCATCATCGATTACCTGAGCGTAAATTGCTTTGTTGCTTCTGAAAACAGCAAGACGAGGTCTTTCTGCTGTGCCGCTAACGTGCTTACGAATACGGTAATGAATCCTTCTTCTTCTTTCAATTCTATTCAATGCCATAATCTAATCTCCTATTATTTAGCTGCTGCAGTCTTACCAGCCTTACGACGAAGCTGCTCACCAACAAACTTAATACCTTTACCCTTATATGGCTCTGGCTTACGAAGTGAACGAACCCTTGCTGCTACCTGGCCTAAAAGCTGTTTGTCACAGCTCTTGAGTACAAGCACAGGGTTTTCACCCTTACGTACATCCGGAACTTCAGCTATGATTTCATCAGGAAGCAGAAGATATACATCGTGAGAGAAACCAAGCGAGAAGATGAGGAGGTTCTTTCCCTGAAGGGAAACACGATAACCCACACCTACGAGCTCCTGCTTGATGGTGAACTGCTCGCTTACACCTACTACCATATTATGTACAAGTGCACGATAAAGTCCGTGCATTGAACGATGACGTGGCTGATCTGTAGGACGAGCAAACTTGATGTGATTGTCCTCGATGGTGACAGTGATGTCAGAGTCTACTTTCTGAGACATCTCACCGTGAGGTCCTTTAACCTTCACAACGTTGCCAGGGAGAAGCTCTGCGCTCACCCCGGTCGGAAGGCTTACAGGTAATTTACCAATTCTTGACATTTATTTGTTCTGTTTAATAATTAATATACGTAGCATATAACCTCACCACCTACGCCGAGTTCCTTAGCCTCTTTGTCGGTAATGACACCCTTTGATGTAGAGAGGATAGCGATTCCGAGTCCGTTGAGAACACGTGGCATATTTTCTACATCTGTATACTGCCTAAGACCTGGAGTAGATACGCGCTCAATGCATTTGATTGCCGGTACCTTGGTCTGAGGGTGATACTTCAGAGCGATTTTGATGGTATTTTGCGGTTCTGTCTCAACTACCTTGTAGCTAAGTATGTAACCTTTCTCGAAAAGGATCTGGGTAAGTGCGACTTTCATCTTTGAAGATGGAATCTCCACTACCTTTTTTCCTGCCATATAAGCGTTACGAATCCTTGTGAGATAATCTGCAATTGGATCTGTCATATCTGTTAACTTTTTAAAATTCTACCAGCTTGCTTTCTTTACTCCCGGAATAAGACCATTAGAAGCCATCTCACGGAACTGGATACGGCTGATGCCGAATGCTCTCATATATCCCTTTGGACGACCTGTAAGAGAGCAACGATTGTGCATACGTACAGGTGATGAGTTCTTAGGGAGTTTGTCAAGAGCTGCCCAATCTCCAGCTTCCTTGAGCTCCTTTCTTTTCTCGGCGTACTTAGCAACTAATTTCGCGCGCTTAACCTCGCGAGCTTTCATTGATTCTTTTGCCATATTCTTTAGTTATTACGTTTTTTGAAAGGAACACCGAATGCTGCGAGCAATGCGCGGCACTCTTCATCGGATTTGGCGCTTGTTACGAAAGTAATTTCAAGGCCATGAATTCTAGGGTTCTTGTCCACATCTACTTCAGGGAAGATAATCTGCTCCTTGATACCAAGTGTGTAGTTACCCTGGCCGTCCATATTCTCTGATACGCCGTTGAAGTCACGGATACGTGGAAGAGAGATACGGATGAGCTTCTCGAGGAACTCGTACATCTTGACGTCGCGAAGAGTTACCTTGCATCCTACAGGCATTCCCTTACGAAGTTTGAAGTTAGAGATATCTTTCTTAGATACAGTAACGAGGGCTTTCTGTCCTGTGATTACTGAAAGCTCTGCTGCAGCCTCCTCTACGATCTTCTTATCCTGAGTTCCTTCGCCAAGACCCTCGTTGATGGTGATCTTAATGAGCTTAGGAACCTGCATTACGGTCGTGTAGTTGAACTGCTTCATAAGAGCGTCGACGATCTGCTCCTTGTACGCTTTCTTAAGTGAAGGAACATATCCTGCTGGAACTGGTTGCTGTCCCGCTGCGGTTTTATTTGTCTTTGCCATAATTACTTAATCTCCTCCCCAGATTTCTTAGCAAAACGAACTTTCTTACCGTCCTCCATCTTGTAACCTACGCGTGTAGCCTTACCTGACTTAGGATCGATGAGTGAAAGGTTTGAAATGTTGATAGGAGCTTCCTGCTTGATGATACCACCCTGAGGAGCCTTTGTATTAGGTTTTGTGTGCTTGCTGACGAGGTTCACGCCTTCGACAATTGCACGATTTTCTGCCGGAATGACTGAAAGAACCTTACCTGTCTTTCCCTTGTCGTTTCCCGCAATGACGATTACATTATCGCCTTTCTTTATGCGTAACTTATTCATAATTGTCAAATGTTAAAGGACCTCCGGTGCCAGTGAAACAATTTTCATATAGTTCTCGCGGAGCTCTCTGGCTACAGGGCCAAAGATACGGGTTCCACGAAGCTCACCTGCGTTGTTAAGAAGAACACAAGCGTTCTCGTCGAAACGGATATATGAACCGTCTGCTCTGCGGATTTCTTTCTTTGTGCGTACTACAACAGCTTTAGAAACTGTACCCTTCTTAGCGTCACCGCCTGGGATAGCACTCTTGATGGATACGACAATCTTGTCACCAACTGTCGCATAACGGTGGTTTGTACCGCCAAGTACACGGATGCAAAGGACTTCCTTAGCACCGCTGTTGTCGGCCACCTGTAAACGTGATTCTTGCTGTATCATAATTACTACTTAGCTTTTTCTACGATTTCAACTAATCTCCAGTTCTTTGTCTTGCTAAGATGACGAGTTTCCATGATAAGGACGGTATCACCGATTCCGCACTCGTTGTTCTCATCTTGAGCGACAAACTTGGTGGTCTTCTTGACGAACTTTCCGTACAAAGGATGTTTCTCTTTACGTTCAACGGCAACTACGATGGTCTTGTCCATCTTATTGCTGACCACTACTCCTGTTCTTTCCTTACGAAGATTTCTTTCCATAAGTCTGCTCTACTTTTAGTTTTGTTTTTCTTTTTCAGCAAGGATAGTGATCATAAGAGCGATATCCCTTCTGGTCTTCTGAAATTTCGACGTATCCTCCAGTGGAGAAATAGCGTGATTGATCTTCATGGTGTCGAGGTTTGATTTCTCGAGCTCGATACGGTCGCGAAGGTCTGCTACAGACATTTCACGTGCTTCTGATGCTTTCATTTTCTTCTCCTCTGTTTATTATTCAACATAATCTCTACGAACAACGAACTTTGTCGCAACTGGAAGTTTGTTCGCTGCAAGTCTCATAGCCTCTTTCGCTACCTCGAGCGATACGCCCTCAGCCTCGAAAAGAATACGGCCCGGTGTGATAGGAGCTACGAATCCGTAAGGATCACCTTTACCTTTACCCATACGAGTATCAAGAGGCTTCTTGGTTACAGGCTTAACAGGGAATACCCTAATCCAAACCTGGCCTTCACGGTTCATAAAACGCGACATAGCCTGACGGGCAGCCTCAATCTGCTGGGCTGTCAGCCAACAATTCTCAAGGGTTTTGATTCCGAATGAGCCGAATGCAAGCTGGTTGCCTCTCTGAGACATACCCTTCATGCGGTTCTTCTGTTCCCTTCTAAATTTGGTTCTTTTTGGTTGTAACATTGCTATATTACTTTAATTAATTTGTATTCTTTTACCACCCTTCAGGAGACACCTCTCCCTTAAAAGGGCTGCAAAATTAAGATAATTTTTTGAATAAACAAAATATTTTTGCAGATTTTCGACACGAAATCTGCATAGCGATATTTTAGCATATCAGCAAGTTACGAACTTGGCCCGAAAAAAGTTTCTCAAGTTTTCGACAGCGGGCACTCCTTTTTTAACCGCGCTCCATCTCCCGACGGATATCCTTTTCGCGGATGGACGCGCGCTTGTCGTATTCCTTTTTACCGCGAGCGAGGGCGATGTGCAGCTTGGCATATCCGTTTTCAGCTATGTAGCAGCGAATAGCTACGATGGTAAGGCCTTTATTCTTAACGGCTTGGCCGAGATGGCGAAGTTCTCTCTTAGTTAGCAGCAGCTTTCTGTCGCGTTCGGGGTCGTGTCCTCCCCACGATGCCCAGAAGTATGGGGCGATGTTCATTCCCTTTAGATAAAGCTCCCCGTTCACGAAGTAGCAGAAGGCGTCTTGGAGCGAAGCCTTCCCCGCACGAAGCGACTTGATCTCCGTGCCAACCAAAACCACACCTGCATCGTATTGCTCCAAAAACTCATAGTCGTACGATGCCCTCTTGTTATTTATCTGAACTTTACTTTTCGCCTTTGCCATAATATCCGCAAATTTAACAAAATATTGACACTTTTTAGTAAATTTGTACCTTAAGCTTATGAAAACACAGATGGCACCGCTGCCTAGGGCGGAGAAAATAGATTTGGAGGAAATCAGGCGAGACTGGGACGCAGGAGAAATCAATCTCATCTGCGTGCTGGGGCCCACGGCATCGGGTAAAACCAGATACGCGGTCGGATTGGCCGAAAGGATAGGTGGGGAAATCATCTCCGCGGACTCGCGCCAAATCTATCGCAGGATGGACATAGGCACCGGTAAGGACATCTGCGAATACGGCGAGGTCCCCTATCATCTGATAGACATCCGCGACGCTGGCGAGCAGTATAACGTCCACGATTTCCAGCAAGACTTCTTCGAGGCTTATAATCAAATACTTTCGCGCGGCAAGATTCCCATTCTCTGCGGAGGAACCGGGCTTTACATCTCGGCAGTGACAGGCGGATATAACTGGGACGGCGAGAAGCGACCGCTCAGCAGCGCGAAATCAAACTCTACACTAAAGACCTATTTCATAGGGACTTTAGTCGACCGCGACGAACGAAACCGCCGCATAGACGCCAGACTCGACGCCAGGCTCGAAGAAGGTATGATAGACGAAATCCGGGGACTTCTCGACAGCGGAGTTCCGGCCGAGAAACTAATCTCTTACGGACTTGAATACAAATTCGTTACCGAATATATTATAGGAGAGCGCAGCCGCGAGGACATGAGAGAGAAACTCGCCATAGCCATACATCAGTTCGCCAAGCGTCAGATGACTTGGTTCCGCGGAATGGAGCGCTCCGGAATTAAAATCCATTGGGTAGAATGCTGATAGTCTGCGACGACAAAATCCCCTTCCTTCGGGGCGTATTCGAGCCTTTCGCCGAAGTCAAGTACTTGACGGGCAGCCGAATCACGCGAGACGACATATTCGATGCCGACGCTCTCATCGTGCGCACCCGAACCCGCTGTGACCGCACCCTTCTCGAGGGTACGAAAGTGCGGATCGTCGCCAGTGCCACGATAGGAATCGACCATATAGACACGCTCTGGTGCGAGCAGAACGGCATAATTTGGGCCAATGCCCCCGGCTGTAACGCCCGCTCAGTATGCCAATGGGTAGGCTCCACCCTCTCTGCGCTCAGCCACCTGCTGAGCCTGGACCTTCGAGGGAAGACGCTCGGAATCGTGGGAGTGGGACACGTCGGAAGCGAGGTGGCCCGATTGGCCCCTACCCTAGGGATGGACACCCTGCTGTGCGACCCTCCCAGGGCCGAATCCGAAGGACCGGAGGGCTTCGTGAGCCTCGAGGACATCACGCGAGGGAGCGACATCATTACCATCCACACCCCTCTCACGGCGCAGAGCTTCCATATCTTCGATTCGGAGAGGCTAAAGTCCCTGAGCAGTGCGCAGATTCTTATCAACAGCGCTCGTGGGGAGATCGTGGATGACGGCGCGTTAAAATCCGCTCTGCGCGAGAATCGCCTCCGCGCCGCAGCGCTCGACGTCTGGGAAAACGAGCCGGGAATCGATAGGGAGCTACTGGAGAAAGTGACGATCGCAACTCCCCACATCGCAGGCTACAGCGCCGACGGAAAGGCCAATGGCACCACTGCGGCAGTTCGCTCCGTAGCCAATGCTCTGGGCATCAAGGCTCTTTCGGACTGGAAGGTAGAATCGGTTCCGGAGAGCGCCGATCCTTATTACGATGTCTTGAAAGACGATGCGGCGCTTCGCGCGCACCCGGAGGATTTCGAAAGATTAAGGTCGGATTATCCTATAAGGCGCGAACCGCTCTTTAAAACTTATTGACATGAATATAGTTATCTTAGCAGCGGGTGATTTCCCGCGAAAAGCCTACCCCAAGTATCTGCTGGAAAGCGCCAACGCTCTGGTGTGCTGCGATTCGGCTCTGGAGAGCGCTCTGAAGCACGGGTTGAAAGTCGATGCGGTGGTAGGAGATATGGATTCCATAAAGGCGGGCGTATTGGCCGGATTCTCGGGAAAGAAGATTCACGAGACGGAGCAGGATTTCAACGACCTCACGAAGACGATGCGCTATGTTATGAGTAATTACCATGATATCGACGGCATTAGCATTCTGGGTGCCACGGGCAAGCACGAAGCGCACACATTGGGGAATCTTTCGCTTCTGATGACTTACGAGAAGTGGTGGGGATTCTGGGAGAAAAACATAACGGTCCAGATAGTTTCCGATTACTGCACGGCCTTCGCCATAGGACAGAGTTGCAGGCTTGAAGTGGGAGAAGGGCGCAAGGTGTCGTTTTTCTGCTATGATTCCTCGCTGAGGATTCACACTACAGGGTTGCAATGGCCGCTGGACGAGGTGGAATTCGGGGAATGGTGGAAGGCGACGCTAAACCGCGCCACCGCAGACGAGATTACCCTCGAGATGAATCACCCGGCCGAAGTGCTGATAATTCTAGAATAACGGATTATTCTTGCATATTACTGCAAATTTTGCTAAATTCGCAGCGATTTTGAGCTGGTTTGAATCAAAAAACCGCGAGAATCGCGGAAAAATTGGCCCGAAAAAGAAATTTTTACATCAAATTTTTATAAAAATGAGAATTGTTCAAATTACAGGTAGAGAGATCCTCGATTCTAGAGGAAATCCTACAGTTGAGGTTGAGGTTACCCTCGAGTCTGGTATCAAAGGTGTAGCAGCTGTTCCTTCAGGAGCATCTACAGGTGAAAATGAGGCTCTCGAGCTTCGTGACGGCGACAAGGGCCGCTATCTCGGAAAGGGCGTGCTCAAGGCTGTGGCCAATGTTAACGACGTTATCGCACCGGCTCTTATCGGTATGTCTGCACTCGAGCAGAGAGCTATCGACAAGACTATGATCGAGCTTGACGGCACTCCTACCAAGAGCAAATTGGGCGCTAACGCCATTCTCGGTGTGAGCCTTGCAGTAGCACACGCAGCAGCAGCTTACCTCGACATGCCTCTTTACCGTTATATCGGTGGCACAAACACATACGTACTTCCAGTTCCTATGATGAACATCATCAATGGTGGTGCTCACTCAGACGCTCCTATCGCATTCCAGGAGTTCATGATTCGCCCTGTAGGCGCTAAGAACGAGGCTGAGGCCGTTCGTATGGGCGCTGAGGTATTCCACGCTCTTAAGAAAGTGCTTAAGGATCGCGGATGCTCTACTGCAGTAGGTGACGAAGGTGGTTTCGCTCCTGCACTTAAGGGTATCGACGACGCTCTCGATTGCATCATCGAGGCTATCAAGGCTGCAGGATACGAGCCAGGTAAGGACGTTACCATCGCTATGGACTGCGCAGCTTCTGAGTTCTGCTTTAAGGGCGAGGACGGCAAGTTCTACTACGA
This sequence comes from uncultured Bacteroidales bacterium, assembly GCA_900546445.1. Taxonomy (GTDB): domain Bacteria; phylum Bacteroidota; class Bacteroidia; order Bacteroidales; family UBA932; genus Cryptobacteroides. Next base: position 36,187 of record URCV01000004.1, read on the forward strand.
CTACAAGCAGCTTAAGGATGGTAAGAAGAAAGACCCTAAGGGAAAGAGACTTTCTACCGAGCAGCAGATCAAATATCTCGAAAGACTTATCGACAAATACCCTATCGATTCCATCGAGGATGGTCTTTCAGAGGAAGACTGGGAAGGATGGGTTAAACTTACAAAAGCTATCGGCTCACGCTGCCAGCTCGTAGGTGATGACCTCTTCGTTACTAACGTTAAATACCTCCAGAAGGGTATCGAGATGGGCGCAGGTAACTCTATCCTCATCAAGGTTAACCAGATCGGTTCTCTTACCGAGACTCTCGACGCTATCGAGATGGCACACCGCCACGGTTACACCACTGTAACTTCACACCGCTCAGGTGAGACTGAAGACACCACTATCGCTGACATCGCCGTCGCTACTAACAGCGGCCAGATCAAGACCGGTTCACTTAGCCGTACAGATCGTATCTGCAAGTACAATCGTCTTATGAAGATTGAGCTTGAGCTTGGCGATACAGCTCAGTATGGTTACAAGAAACTCAGATAATTCATCTTCTGAATACAAAAAATAGGTCGGCTGTTGATTCAGTCGACCTATTTATTTTATATGCAACTTATTAGAATCTGTATCCTAGGCCCAGCATCAAGGTGCCCGAGATCTGGCCTCCCATCAGATATGCGAAATCGAGACTAAGGCCGTAAAACGACGCGCCCAGTCCCACGGAGGCATACGAAGGGATGACGCACTTGTCAGAGCCATAGTGATAGCCTGCACGAAGGCACACCAAATCGCTATAACCTACGCTCGCGCCGACCGACGCACCCACAGACTTGCTGCTAAGGAAATAATCTGCATCCAGATAAGCACCGTATGCCAGAATTCCCAGCGAGCAACCCTCGTAGCCAAATGCCAATTTGGCCGAGCTCGGAAGCGAAAACTCAGTTCCGCTTGCGGACTTGACTTTCTGGCCAATCGATACGACTCCCGCAGCGACCTTCATTCCGGAAAACTCGTACGCACCCATCACATCTGCAGAAAAAGCGCTATAGCTGTGCCCCTCTGCGAGAGTTTCACTAGCGCGATGCACATTCACACCCAGATAAAAATCCGACACTATCTCATAAGCCACGCCGGCATTCAAAAGCATAGATGACGGAGTGAAAGTGCCTGACTTCTTCCCTGTAGAAGAATAAACATCGTACGCCTGACCATTGCCATACAGGAATCCCGCGTTTATGGCCAATTTATCCGTCGCCTTCCACGCGCCTGCAACGGCATAATATGTAGACTTGGACGGAGCCCAAGAATTAAAGCCGGCTGCGACACTGAAACGGTCTGCATAATAAGGACGAGCCGTAGGGTTCTCAAACGAAGCCCAGGCAGAAGACCTCTCGGAAACAGAGCCCGCACCTGCAAGAGCGGCACGTGCTGCATCTTGAGGGATTCTCACGAAGCCCAGAGCTTCACTTGACTGTGCTGACGCCCCGAAAAGAGGCATCAGCACAACAGCAAATGAAAGTAATTGTTTCTTTAAATTCATTAGAATTATTTAAGAAGATATGAACCACCGTTCTTTACCGGGAATTCAGGATGCATCAAATCTACCTTCTTGACACTCTTCGTACTTGCAGCAGCAGGTGTCTTTACAAGAGATGTAGAGCCGGCGAAATCAAACATAGTGAATAATGCTTTAGGCTGCAATTGATTCTCTGCATTAACGGTAACTATCAATGCCTTCCAATGCATAGTCTTACCACCTAAATCAGTAGCTAAATTCAAAGTATTATGATCGTCAGTCCAATTATATACTAACGTCTCCGGCACTGTAGACTCTTCTCCGGCATCAGTATCCTCGCCTATCTCGGCTAAGAAGACAATACCTCCGTTAAACTCTTTACCGGTCTTACTATCTCTGAAGCCCCAGGTAACGCCCTCGGAGCCTAACAGGCCATTTAGAACTTTAAGTTCCTTATTAGCACCATCATATACCATCACAAACTTGTCGACGAATGTTCCGTCTACAGGAGAGAAGTCACCATTAGGGAAATGGAATGTGTATGCTTCATTTATATAAAGAGGTTCTACTACCATCTGAAGGGTAGTTTCTTTCTTTTCACGCTGGCTATATACCTTCATTTCGTAAGTGCCTGCAAGAGCTTCGTATGCTGCTTCCGCTACAGGAGCTGTCGCTGTAGTATACTCCAAGTCTGCAGGAAGAGTAGTAGGAATGAACTGCTTGTAATCCTCATCGTAAACAGCACCAATGGCTGTAAACTGATAATGAGTTTCACCCTTTAGGCCTTCGACATTCTCGGTACCATTACCTGAGGTAAGCAAACCTGCTGTAACCTGATCCACAGTATATCCCTTTTGAAGGAAATAATTCAATTGATAAATAAGGAAATCTGCAGGAGTAAGCTTGTTCTCTGCCAAATAAGCAATCTCATCGTCATCAAAATTCTTTGCAGTCCAAGTAATTCCTTCATCCGGAACGACTTCGAAATCTACATCTGTATATGGATGCTCGGTCTCCTTAAGAGCCAACTTCACTCTCGCAGCCTTAGCCTGCTTAACAGGAATAACGAGATCAGCCACGCCCTCACCTACGAACTTGATTTCACCTTCGCGAGCGCCTTCCTCGTCATTTACAGCGACAACAGCCTTAACGGTAACGTTCTGGGTCTGTCCGTCATATTTGTTAGATGTAGGGTCGAGAGTAATCCAGCTAGGGCAAGTAGCTGTCCAGTCTACATTAGCGTGAACCACGAAAGAGATTTCTGCGGCATAGAAATCCGTCGAAATGCTAGGGTTCTCGAATGGAACGAACTTGTCCATATCCCATACACAGAGAACGCTTTCCTCAGCGACCTCTGCGCTCTGTTTTACGGTAATGACTACCGGGTCTACGCCTTCTGCGCCCACCTTAATCTCTGCAGAACGCTCCTTATCCGTGTTCTTTTTAACTACTACGCTGACTTTAGTAGAAACTACTTTATTATCGGTATTCTCTACTGAAGCAGGGTCTATCTCTATCCAGTCGGCATCGCAAGATGCTGTCCAAGAAAGATTGGACTTGACTGTCAACTTTACTGTCTTACCGGCACCGGCTACGGTGATAGCGTTGTCTTTAGCTCCGGACACTGTGAGAGTGCCTTGAACCTTAGGAGTATCCTCCTCAGGATTACATGCTGCGAAAATACTTAAAGCAGCAAGAGCAAAAAATAAATTACGTGCTCTCATAACTAATTAAATTTTACGTAATACAATATTAACTATTCTATTATAATTTCACTATGGTTCTGGTGGTCTCCACTCCGTTAACAGTCACCGTCACGGTATATACTCCCGGAGCGAAATTCCTCATATCCACCTTAGCAGGTTCGAATATGCTGGTCATCTCCACGGATTCGTAAACTACGGCACCCGTAGATGACACTATCTTAATGGAAGTCTCAGCCTCAGCTCCGCCTCCTACGGTAAGATAGTCCTTTACCTGCGAAGGATAAATGTCGGCTCCGGCCTTAGGGTCTCTCACGCTCACCTTAAAAGTGAGTACAGTTTCAGCCTTTCTGGCATCCAGCGCCTTTACCGTGATCTCGTCTATACCGAATCCGAGAGTGGTCAAGGTAAACTCGTCGCCCAGAGGATTCAAGTGAGCTACCTTAGGATTTGTGTGAGTGACTTCGAAAGAAAGAACGTCTCCGTCGGGGTCCTCGAAATAGTCGCTTACGCGTAGGGTAACGCTCTGACCTGACTTCTCGAAAACCATATTGTCAAATGCCTTCTTAGCGACAGGCGCCCTGTTATCCAAGACTGTGATGTCGAAAGACTTGACGGTTTCCTTTCCGAAGATGTCAAACACGTTATACGTTACTGAGTATGTACCCGGATCTTCTTGAAGACCGTTGACCGTAAGATAGTAATATCCATCGTCATTCGTCGTGCTATTTACTGACTTGAGACGAGAATCCGCCTTGAATATCACATTAATTTCGTGATTGTCCGGATCGTAGATGTGAATCTTGGCGGTAAAAGTCCTGCTTGCAGGGACGTTCCACGGAAGTTCCGTAACTACCTCTATTTCCGGGGCATTATTCGCGGTAGTGGTTACCCTCTTCACTTCCGAAAGTTCGGAGAACGCCTTTCCGTAATCGTAACCGGCTATGGCTACATAATAGGTAGTTTCGAAATCCAGGTAATCCAAATAACCGCTAATCTTGTCGCCTTTTTTCAGATTTCCGACGAGAACCGTAGAGGATTTCATCGTAGAAGGCAATTTCCTAAGATTCAAGCCTTCGAAATCCGAAGCTTTCTCTGAAGCCAAAAGCAGATAGCCGTGAGCAGGCTTGCCGCTTTCATCTACACCTACAGTCCAGTCAAATGCTACGCTTCCTCCGCGACCTTCCACAGTATAGCTCTCCACCTTCTCCGGCGGATTGGCACTTCCGTAAGAGAATGCGCCATAGGCATCAAGCATAGGGCCGATGTTTGAGCCCGAAGGAAGAAAATCCGGATTGGCCCCACTCAGAAGCCTTTCCTTAAGCATATCGTTCGTAAATCCGGGACCTCCATAATAAGACACCAGCAAAGCTGCTACACCGGACACATGAGGGCAAGCCATAGATGTTCCCTGCATACCGGCATATCCGCCGGGTACCGTACTTACTACGACAGGGCCCAAATTGGCATCTCCACCGGGAGCGGCAATGTCTACCCAGCTACCATAATTTGAAAAATATGACTTGGTGCCCATAGAGCTACTTGCACCCACGGCGATAACCTTATCGTACGCAGCAGGCCAGCCTATAGACCAATTATCATTTCCGGCAGCGAAGATAACTACTCCACCCTTCATAGGGCCGGTCTGATTACCGCTTTTGTCAGTACCTGCATAACGGATAAAATAATCCACTGCAGATTTGGTAGCCGCATCGATAGTAGAGTTCAAGGCGTCCTTTTCGGTCTTGAAATCGTATCCCCAGCTATTCTGAGAGATTACGGCGCCGTGGTCGGCTCCCCATACAATCGCAGAGGCGCTGTCGCCACTATCATCTTTTCCGGTCTTCGAATTATACTTGAATATCTGAGAAGAAAGAATCTTGACTCCGCCCTTTCCGTCTTCACCGCCGGCGATGCCACAGACACCCTTTCCATTATTATTTATAGCAGCTATAGTTCCAGCCACGTGAGTTCCGTGATCGTGTGCGACTATGGTCGAACTACCATCGAGGAAATTCCAGCTTCCGTTTCTTCCGCCTTCGATGACCACTCCCTTCAAGTCTTCGTGGGTCAAATCAACTCCACCATCCACGACATTTACTATGACATCCGACGAACCTGTCGTGTACTCCTTCCATACTGGAAGAATGTTTATGTCAGCTCCATTCTTATAGAGGCCGCCGGTTCCCGGATTAATGTAGTGCCACTGACGTGCAAGATACGGGTCGTTGAAATACGGAGTCTCGGCGAGAGGCTTGATCTTACGAACCATCTCGGCAGAATTCACGCCATCTATCGACGAAAAAGCGTCACCTACTTTCGTCCCGACAGTCTTACTCTCATCGTATTTTACATAGTAAAACTTATGGAGTCCGGCTTCGCGGTGTCTTTCCTCCCACTCCCCGGCATCCGGGAATACCCGCTCAAGCGAATATACTGCGAGGGAAGAAAAGGCCTTGTCGATGCTCGATATACCTGTCTTCGTGAAAAATCCGGCCTTGGTAGGCACTTGCTTCTCCAGACTCTCGACGACTCTTTCGTCAAAGTCTACGAGCATAGTTCCCGGCTCGTAATAAGACGGATCGGCCACCTCACTCCTTTCAGGTATAACGACATTTTGTGTCTCCTTTTCACAAGAGACACAAAATGCCATCATCGATAAAGCGATAAAACTATAATATCTGCTACGACTCATATATTAGTTTTTAATCAATTGAGCTCCGGCTTGTATCCCGCCACAAGTGTATCCGGTAAACTTCGCGCCGGACGGATCTGAGTAAAGAGCCAAAATAATGCCGTCGGACAAAGTCATCAAGCCTTCTTCAACCACGAATATGATATCGGTATCGGTTCCGCCAAGGGTCGCCTTTACATCCAATGCAACATAAGCGATTCCCACAGGGTCACCGAAATTACCACCGGCAAAGCACTGACGAGGATAAATATGGAGTTCGCTGGTCTCATCGTCGAAATATCCGTACAAATCAGCCTTGAGCTCCCACTTATTTCCTATCGGGTCAGTTATCTTAGAACCGGCAAGAACCTTCACGTTAGCCTTAGGATAATCCTTCAGACCTTCATCGTCATCTTCTACCAGGGCGAAATCCCAGTCTATGGCAGCAGGCTTACTATCAGTCTTAAGGTTAGAACCCGTCCAGTTACCTACAAGCAGATTAATGCCGCCGTCGACGTCTATTATGGTAACGGTACATGTAGAAGTAGCTCCCTTATAGAGGCCATCCTCGGTAACTTCACCCAGCACGATCTCGATGTTCTTGTTACCCTGAATCTCACCTACCTTAGCCACCGGCTTGATTACGATGCTATCGCTAATCTCACCCTCGGCATTAGTAATGTTCAGGACTCCCGTCCCTTCCAATGTATAGTCCTCGCCTGGCTTTGCAAACTTCTCTCCTGAAGTAATGGTATAAGTAACCGTCGTAGAAAGAGTCTTGTCCGAGAAGATGGATACAGGAATCTTTATCTCGCCGGCATCTTCCTTAACGGTATATTTCTTACTCGAAAAAGAAACGAAAGACTCTGTCTTGAAGTCCATTTTCTGAGAGCAAGACGTCACCCCTAAAATGGCCAAGGACAAAAATATGATTATACTTTTCTTATTCATAACTCGAAATGTTTTAAATGCTTATTTCCAACCTTCGTTTTGCTCGAGATTTGGATTACATCTCAGCTCATAAGCAGGGATAGGCCAGATAAATGCCTTATCGTCAGCCGACATAACCTTCTTTAAGTAGTAGTCGTTAGTATCGGTAAGAAGTTCAGCCTTAACTGCAGCTACCTGACCGTCGCGACCTTCAAAGCCCTCGCCCCAGCGCTTCAAACAGCTCATATACAGGCCCTCTCCGATAGTTTCGCGGAACCACTCCTTATTAATGGTCTTATCGTTTGCCACAGTAATAGGAGCGCCACGCTTGCTTTGAAGCTGAGCCAAGAACTTATTAGCTTCAGTAGAGTTTCCTTCGTTAAAATAGCCTTCGGCAGCTATCAGATAAAGCTCTCCTATGAGGTAAGGCTTAGCAGCCACCTGTGCAGAAGCGATTCCACCTGAATTATACTTAGGATTACCCTTGTATTTCGCGAACACATTTATGTTAGAAACATATTTACCGTTGTTGAAGTTCTTTACGGGAGCCAAGTCTCCGGACGCACCGCTCAACTCAAACCAGCACTGTCTACGAAGGTCTGACGCATCATAGCTGTCGAGCAACACCTTGCTTGGCAGGAAATCCGGTGAATATGAGAAACCGGTAGGGCTGTTGCTGTCTTTTGCATAACCTGAAAATACGCTGTACGAACTTGAAGACTCATCGAGGCTAGAGTAGCACTGCATAATGGCTTCCGTACCCTTATCCTCCGTATTCAATGCGGTAAGAGCCTCTGCAGAAGCACTGAGAGAGTACTTTCCACGTCCGATTATAGCCGCAGCAGTATCGGCAGCAGCTTGATAATCACCGGTATCGAGCAACACGCGTGCCTCGAGGAAACTAATGACGTCCAATGTGAAATACATTGCACCAGGAGCCTCTTTAGTCAACATTGCGCTGCTCTCAGGCCTTTCGAAAATCTCACGCGCATCGCGAAGGTCTTGAGCGATTTGCTCATAAACCTGCTCATTAGTAGCACGATGTGGACGCGCATTCTGGTCATACTTCAAAACGAGAGGTACGCAGAGCGATTCCTTAGTATCTTCAGAGTAGGCAGGAGCGAAAAGTCTTGCAAGCTGAAGATATGAATGAGCGCGCGCGATCAAAGCCTCTGCCTTAACATACTGGGCGCGTGGTTCGAAATCTTTTCCCTCGGCGCTTTCAGCCGCCTCGATAAAGATGTTGAAATTTTTAATCGCAGTCCAATACGCACCCCACGCCGATTCCACATACTCGTCGGAAGTAGTGAAAGTGTCGTCGGTTCTATGGATGGAACCTGCACGGTTACCGAATCCGGCTACGGCATTAAAGCCCTGGAACATCAAATCGCTGTTATAGTTAAGCGAGCCTCCGCTTATGCTACGGAAATATGTGTACACGGCATCGTGAGCACCCTCTACGTCAGCGGCGACATAGTAGAACGGCTGGCTCGGATCGTATACCTGCGTGGCTTCCGGGAACAAGTCCAAATTACAAGAAGTCAACAGAGTCGCACTTGAAAAAGCAAGTACAGCAAATTTTGTCAATATCTTTTTCATCTAATTCTCCTCCTCTAATTAAAATTTAAGCTCTATACCTCCGAGCACCTGAAGCGTATTACCTGGGATACCGGCCGTAAGGTTTTTATCCACTTCCGGATCCATACCTGAATACTTGGTGAAAGTAAGCAGATTTCGTCCGGTAAATGTAATCATAACGCTCTTGAATACGCCTTGATTTCTAAGCCAGCTCTGTGGCAGAGAATATCCCACTACCAGAGACTTCAGACGAAGGAATGAAGCGTCTTCAAGCATATGGGTATCGAACTGCATCTGATAACCCTTACTCCAGTCAGGATACTTCGCGTTAGTATTATAAGGAGTCCAGAAATCGGATACTTCCTTAATCTGGTTATCTCCTAAGTTAGCATTAGGGTTCGCATAGAAGTATGCATCGTTATTATAGAGGTGCTTTCCCAAGACATAAGCGAAATCTGCCCTAAGCGAAAGATTCTTATAGCGACCGGAGATTCCGAAACCACCGTTAATAGGTTCGTGACGACGAATGCCGGTATTCTGAGTGAGGCTCTCCTCGTTATATGTCTTGGTAACACGGCTAGGATCCTTAGTCGTAATGTCCTTAAGAATCGTAGTCTGAGTAGTTTCCATTCCCGTAACAGGGTCTACAACAGTCTCTGTCTTCTCTGCAGGAAGATACCACATAGGAGCACCATCCTCAGGGTCTACACCAGCATAGATAGGTCCGTAGAAATATACAGGGCTACCTACGAGATATGCCACGAAAGTATTAGCTATCTCCCAGCGGTTCAATCCGTTAAAGAGCTTTGTAACCTTCTCGTGATTATATGCGAATGTGGCACGTGCGCTAAGGGATACGTCACGGGTGTTTATGATGTCGACATTAACGCTGAGGTCGATACCGTTATTCTGCATGGCGCCCACGTTAGCCCTCACCGAAGTGAAACCAGTGGTGTATGGCTGAGGAACGGACATAAGCATATCGTTAGTACGACGATCGTAGTAAGACAAGCTTACGTCTACTGCATTAAAGAGTCGAGTATCGACTCCGATGGTAAGAAGCGACTGGTTCTCCCAAGTGATGTCTTCGTTACTTGGACTTGAAAGGACGATACCATATCCACCATTATATGCCGTAGAAATCTTGGAAATGGTTCCGAGATGCGTGTAGTTACCTACGTTTGCATTACCCTGGGTACCATAGCTGGCCTTGAAGTTAAGCTTATTAACATAAGAAGCATTATCCTTTATGAAATCTTCGTTATAAGCTTTCCACATAAAACCTGCAGCCCAGAAAGTACCATTACGCTTGTTCTTACCGAAACGTGACGATGCATCGTTACGGATGGTGAAGTCTAAGAAATATTTGTCGGCGTGGCTATAGTCGGCGTGAGCGAAGAATGACAAGAAGCGATACTGACTCTTACTCTGACTTACGTCGCGAGAAGAAGCCAGGGTGTTATCCAATGTCAAATACCTGTCATCTGTAAGTCCGGAACCGAACGCAATCTGGTTCTTATAGCCATAGTCCAAGAACTCGTGACCGAGGAGAATACTTAGATCGTCCTTATTATCGTTAAAGAACATCTTGTACTCCAATGTATTGTTCACAGTGGTCTTAGCGGCATAGTAAGTACTCTTCTGAACCATACCCGTACTTGAAATCTGAGAAGAAGGCTTCAAGTAGCGATCCATAAACTTCACATAGGCATCCGTACCTACGCGTGCAGTATAAACCAAGTTCTTGACAGGCTCTATCTCGGCGAATGCCGATGCGATGGCGCGGTAAGTTGTATATTTGTTAACGTAGTTCTCAGTGTAGAAATACTGGTCATATAAACCGTTAGGGTACTTGCCGTTCTTCACCTCAGCAGGAATCAAAGGGTTGATCATATACGACAAACCACCTGACACAATATTCGCGCCTTCGGATGAATCTCCCCAGTTCTCATTAGCCATATCCTGAGACAAAGATGCGTTTACATTAGCTCCCACTTTCAACCAGTCCTTCGGACGAGCCTGAAGGTTAGTGCGGAAAGTATATCTGTCATAGAAGTTTCCGATGGTGTTACCATCCTGATGGAACTGAGATGCAGCGATAAGATAAGCCGTCTTGTCGCTACCACCCTCTATAGTGATGTCGTTCTGATACTGAGGGTTGTTAAGTCTCTGGAAATACTTATACCACTGGGTGTTCGCATCGAATCCGTTATCGGTATAGGTCTTCTTGATGGCATCGGCGGTCATAAGGCCAGAACGCATCCAGAAGTTCTTCAGCTCCGGACCGCTCATCATATTCTTATAGAACTGCTCGTTAGCGAGAGTGGAAATACCGTAAAGGGAAGTAACGGTAACGGTCGCATCCGAATTATAAGAGCCGGATTTGGTCGTAACGACTACGACACCATTCGCACCCTGCGAACCATAGATGGAAGTAGCTGACGCATCCGAAAGTACAGTGATGTTCAAGATGTCGTTAGGGCTCATAGCCATAACGGCAGAGCTCGATGACTGAGTACCATCCACGATGAAAAGAGGTTCTGAAGATGAAGACAATGAGCCCACACCGTGAATCTTCATGGAGATGTTGTTATCACCTGCAACACCACCGGTAGAAAGCACCTGCATACCGGCCACCTGACCCTGAAGATAATCGAGGGCGGAAGCGGTAGGAGCATTCTTTACGGCGTCAGCCTTAACGGTAGTCACGTTACCTACGATGTTACCTACCTTTTTAGCCGAACCGTAACCTACGGAAATAGCGCTTTCGAGCATAATAGCATCATCTTCCAAAGATACGTTAACAGTGCTTTTACCATTAACGCTTACCTCTACGCTCTGGTAACCCGTACCCGTAAACACCAATACGGCGTCAGTTGGCACGGTGATTGAATAATTACCGAAATCGTCAGTAATCGTACGATTCGATTCGTTGCCTTTTTCTACAATAGCGACGCCTGGAGCCTCGAATGAGGTGCTGGCTTCAGTCACAACGCCAGTAACCTTGATGGTAGTCTGTGCAAAAGCATAGCTCCCGACAAGGAAAAGCGCAAAGGCCGTCATTAAAAGTCTGAATTTCTTCATAAGCTTAGACTTTGCTTAATAATACACTATAAATTAACTATTCTTTCTTATAAGTCGATTGAAGACAAAGCTAAACAATTATTTTATCAATTACAAACTTTTAAAAAGAAAAAACACCTTTATAAAAGTGTTAAACAGCATTTTTCGAGGGTTGAAAAAAAGTCAAATCCCCGTTTTACTTACACATTGCAAATAAAGCGGGGATTAGATTTTATAATTTCAATCAAACCTTTACGGCAAATTAAAATTATATTATTTTAAGAAATTATTAAAAAAATTCTTCTTTGTTTTCGTTAACATTTTCGTCAAGCGAAGGTTTTTGCTCCTTTCTGAAAGTGCGTTTCGGACCGCGTTCGGCGCCTTCACGACGTGGAGCTCTGTCGCCATCGCGACGTGGGCCACGAGAATCGCCGTCACGACGAGGGCCACGATCCGAACGAGGCTTGCGCTCAGGCTCTACATAGCCTTCAGGCTTTTCCGTAAGAGCGCGCATAGAAAGACGCATCTTTCCTGTCTTAGGATCTATCTCGAGAAGTTTCACATCCACTTCGTCTCCGACCTTCAACACATCTTCTACCTTGTCGGTCTTATTCCAAGCGATCTCGCTTACATGGAGCAGGCCTTCCTTTCCAGGGAGAATCTCCACGAAAGCACCGAAATCGAGAATGCTTACCACTTTTCCGTGATAGGTGGTGCCTACCTCAGGAACTGCGCAGATTCCCTTAATCCAGTTAAGAGCCTTAACCATAGCTTCCTTGTCGTTAGAAGCCACATCCACTACACCTACCGTACCTCCATTCTCCTGAGGCTCCTCGGTGATGGTAATGGTAGCGCCCGTCTCCTTCTGAATCTTCTGGATGGTCTCTCCACCCTTTCCGATAACGGCACCGATAAATTCTGCAGGGATGCGAATCTGCTCGATACGAGGAACGAATGGCTTGTAATCTTCGCGAGGCTCGCTGATGGTCTTAAGCATTTCGCCCATAATGTGAAGTCTTCCCTGACGGGCCTGCTCGAGAGCTTTCTCGAGTACGTCGTAAGAAAGTCCGTCCACCTTGATATCCATCTGTGTAGCGGTGATACCGTCTTTAGTTCCGGTTACCTTGAAGTCCATGTCTCCGAGGTGATCCTCGTCTCCGAGAATATCGGTAAGGATGGCATAACGCTCATTTGGACGAGTAGCGTCGGTAATAAGACCCATAGCCACACCAGCAACAGGCTTCTTGATCTTCACGCCGGCATCCATAAGGGCGAGACATCCGCCACATACCGAAGCCATAGAAGACGAGCCGTTAGACTCGAGAATGTCTGAAACCACCCTTATGGCATAAGGATTCTCCGGAGCTAGCGGAACTACAGGCTTAAGCGCACGCATAGCCAAGTTACCGTGACCGATTTCACGACGTCCTACACCTCTCTGGCTCTTAGCTTCGCCGGTAGCGAATGGAGGGAAGTTATAATGAAGAACGAACTGCTGGTCATCCTGAATAAGAACCTCGTCGGTTTCCTTCATATCCATCTTGGTTCCGAGAGTAACGGTAGCGAGTGACTGAGTCTCGCCACGAGTGAAGATCGCACTTCCGTGAACGCAAGGGAGATAGTCCACCTCGCACCAGATAGGGCGAACCTCGTTACATACACGACCGTCGAGACGCTTGCCCTCGTCGAGGATAAGATTACGCATAGCCTCTTTCTCCTCAGCGTGATAGTAGCGCTCTACGAGAAGGAGCTTCTGTGCATACTCTTCCTTTTCAGCCTCTGTAGTAGGCTCAGGAAGCGTAGCGATGAAATCGTTCTTTATGGCCTCGAAACCTTCGGTACGCTCTTGCTTAGGCTTGGCAGCCTTGGCCAATTCATAGCATTTTTCGTAGCAGAAGTCGTGAACCGCAGCCTTGAGAGCCTCGTCCTCCACATCGTGAGGATAATCTCTCTTGTTAACGTCGGTTCCCAGCTCGTGCATCAACTCTTTCTGAACACGACAGTGTTTCTTAATCTCTTCGTGAGCGAACTTGATGGCGTCGAGCATAGTCTTCTCGCTAACCTCGTTCATCTCACCTTCCACCATCATAATGTTCTCCTCTGTAGCGGCAACCATCAGTTCGAGTTGCGCACGCTTCATATCGGAGAATGATGGGTTGATTACGAATTTATCGTCTATAAGACATACGCGAACCTCACCGATAGGGCCTCCGAACGGAAGGTCTGAGGTAGCGAGCGCACAAGATGCAGCAAGTCCTGCAAGTGCGTCAGGCTGAATGTCTTTTTCTGCTGAAATCAAAGTTACGTTTACGAAAACCTCGAGGTGGAAATCATCCGGCCAGAGAGGTCTGATAGGACGATCGATGAGACGGGAAACCAGAATCTCATAGTCTGAAGACTTTCCCTCTCTTTTCATAAATCCGCCCGGAAAACGTCCAGCGGCATAGAATTTTTCCTTATAATCTACAGTAAGCGGCATAAAATCAGTGCCTTCCTTAACTTCTGTAGCTGCTGTCACCGTGGCCAATAACATAGTGCCACCCATCTTCACGACAGCGGAGCCGGCTGCCTGCTTGGCCAATTTGCCGGTCTCAATCTCGATCACGCGGCCATCCGCGAGTTCAATCTCTTTTCTAATTACGTTCATTATTGTTTCTCTTAAACTGCTTTCATCAAAAAAGGGGCGGCGCTACCACAGCCCACCCCTATGTCCTATCTTTTCGCTTACCTACGAAGACCGAGGTCCTTGATAAGCTTTCTGTATCTCTCGATGTCGACTTTCTGGAGGTAATCCAAAACCTGACGACGCTTACCTACAAGGCGAAGAAGGCTACGACGTGTAACCATGTCTTTCTTATTATTCTTCACGTGCTCGGTAAGGTGAGCGATACGGTAGGAAAATAGAGCAACTTGACTCTCAGGAGAGCCGGTGTCCTTATTAGACTTCCCGTACTTCGCGAAAATCTCTTGCTTTTTCTCTGGCATAAGATATTCAGCCATAGTGCAAAAAATTTTTAAAAATTATATCAGGCCACCGCGGCCCAAATAGACCGCAAATATAAGAATAAAAATTGTAAATTCCTAATAATTCCCTAGTACTGAGTGTGCGCTAACGAAAGATACTTCTTGAAAAGGTCCAGACAAGCCTCCCTGTCCATCTGTTCGAGGAGATATCCTAGCTTATCCCTACCGCCGAAGATGCCATCGAATTTACCATCCCGAAATCCTATGATGCTGTTATCCTCGATACTGCAACCATAGTAGATTTTATCGATATTGGCCCACATACAAGCACACAGGCACATATGACAAGGCTCGCCGGTGGTATAAATCTCGCACCCCGACAGATCGAAAGTTCCTAAATTATGGCAGGCATCCGCTATGGCGACCATTTCTCCGTGGAGAGTAGGATTATTATCCTTTACTACCTTATTATGTCCTACTCCGACCACCTTGCCATCCTTTACAATTACTGACCCAAATGGACCGCCATCGCCGGCCTCGATTCCTTCAAGTGCCTGGTCTATGGCCATTTGCATAAATTTATTATCTGCTTTTATCATATTACATTAAATTAAAATGAGTAACTTAATCTAAATCCCATAGTCGAATAATTCCGGCAAGCTTCCGCGTAAAAGCCGCCGAGAAGAGCATTCTGCTTTTGCGAAAGCCTATAGCGCACGCCCATACCCGTAGAGTAATAGAAAGAACCGTCCAGAGCGTCCGCGCCCAAATCGAGATCCACATAGGGACTTACCAGATACGAACCTATCACGAAACGGCTTTTCAGATAGACAGGAAGTATGTCCTTCGTTTTTTCGGTACGCGTCAGGAAGATGTTATAAGAAGCACCCACCCCTAAAAACACGTGCTGGGAGAAATTATATCCCAGGGCCAATTTCGGAGCTATCATATCGCCGAAAGTGGTGCCCACGTCCAGCAAGACCCCAAACCCTTTCTTCTTCTCGTCGGAATAAGAATACGGAGACTGTCCGTTTGTGCGAAGCACGATTTCGCTCGGTATCCAGAATGGAAGTCCACAAAGAGCGGCAATGCCGCCATAAGCAAGTCCCGCGATTCCCAAGATGACACCTACTCCATACGCATTGTCCACGCGTGAATCGTATTTCATCATCGCGATATAGGCCGCACTGCAGTACACCACGCTTCCGCCCAGATAGGTTATAGACTTTCCAACATCAGTCAACACTCTGGCCGCAATGCGTCCATTCTCATTAGAGGAAACATTCGACGAATCTCGTGCCGAAGCCGAAGAAACAAGAACAAAAAATGTGGCTATCAGACATACCAAGTGTTTCATAGCCACAAATTTAAAAAAATAATTCTAATTTTTAGCTTTCAGCTGAAACTTTAGACTTTGCATTCCCGATGTGGTGGTCTTCACCTTCAAGTTAGCTGCCTCCTTATCTACGAGAAGATATTCGAAGTCCGCTCTCGGAAGCGATATCCAGTGCCAATAAGCATAGCCCACGCTGTCGAGATTAGAATTGTGACAAAGCGTAAAGTTCACTTCGGAGCCCGTGCCCGGGTCGTCCTTCACATAGACCATCGTGAAAGTGTGCTTTTCGGGCTTGGCACCCACGGCGCAAATGTAAAGATTGAAGAACTTAGGTGTAAGATTAGGGAAATTAGGGCTTAGATTCACATCTATCGCCTCATCGCCTATCTTTCTACGCTCATCGTCCGTCTTTACGGTAGCCACCTTTCCGACGACTACACAAGTGTCGATCTGCTTAAGGTCTATCAGAGAAGGCAAATTGTCTTCGGCCGAGCCTTCCACCAAATCGAAATACACGACGGCACGCTGCCCGTCACGCACTTTCTTATAAAGCCCTTCGTCATTAGAGACGCTGAGCATCTTATCCGTATCGGTAAGGAAAGTGACAACGGATTTCGAACTACCCTCTTCCTGAGTAATGCTCGTCGTTACGAAGCTATAGTACTGCGGAGTAGCAGTCTCCGGGTCTGAAGGAAAACAAGACGAGAATAACAAACACAATCCCGCCAGACAAATCCATTTTCTCATATATTCAAATCTATTCATATTTCTTGCAAATATACAAAAAAAGATGCCCGGGTGAAATTAATCACTCGGGCATCCGAAAAGCGGCAGCGGCCTACTCTCCCACCTGGTGGGGCAGTACCATCGGCGTTAGTGTGCTTAACTTCTCTGTTCGGAATGGGAAGAGGTGGATCCACACTGCTATAACCACCGCAGTATATTTCTGAGAGAGATAATTTATAAAGTCCATCCGAAATGAAAGATTTTGGGCTATTAGTACTGGTCAGCTGAATACATTACTGTACTTACACTTCCAGCCTATCAACGTGGTAGTCTCCCACGACCCTTTAAGGAAGTCTCATCTTGAAGACGGCTTCGCGCTTAGATGCTTTCAGCGCTTATCCTGACCGAACGTGGATACTCGGCGGTGCGGCTGGCGCCGCAACCGGTTGACCAGAGGTTCGTCCGACCCGGTCCTCTCGTACTAAGGCCAGACCTCCGCAGACTTCCAACGCCCACAACAGATAGAGACCGAACTGTCTCACGACGTTCTGAACCCAGCTCGCGTGCCACTTTAATCGGCGAACAGCCGAAC
>URCV01000005.1 GCA_900546445.1 uncultured Bacteroidales bacterium
CTTCCTCCCATAGCTATTCAAGGAAGCCTGATCGGCCTCATCATCGATAATGATAATCGTCTCGTCTTGCATTATCCCTTTAAGTTCGTCATCATTAAGGACGTCACGCACCTTCAAGATATGATCATAGTGTTTGAGTATAGGGATTAATACAATCGGTTTATTGATTGACTCCAAGTTGCCGATTATGTCATCGACATCGGCAGTCGTTGGGTTGGGGTGGATTTTATAGTAGTTATTAAACTTCCCATCTGGCCCGATCAAGTCCTTCCTTAATCGTTTTGAGGTCTGATCAAGAAGGTTGTTCTTGGTCCCGGCAAGATAGATGATAATACGATAACCGTTATCCTTAGCCAGAGCTGTTAAGCCAGTAAACGACATCGTTTTGCCGCTTTGAACATATCCAACCACGAGATGGGTTGTCTCGGCGCTTTGAACGGCGTTATGGGGGTTACAATGCGAAAGGACATCAAATGTCTCTTCGCGGAAGCGAACAATGGCTTCCGCAGACAGGCCTTTGGGTTTGCTATCACTTTGGCGCTGCGAGTCCAAAAACGCTTCAAAGAACTTCCCCGCAGATACTACCTGTAGGGCATTAGGGCCTTTTGTCTTGGTTTGACCTCCAGTATTAACGATGATCTGTTCCATCTTAAACCTGAGTTTTCTTTATGAATTCGTTGAAGTATTCCATAAGTTCTGCCGCGGAGCCATTTCCGTTCTTCCCGGCTGTAAACTTGGCAATAACAAGTGACTTAAGAATCGCGACTATAGAATCCGATGGATCTCCGAAATGCTTGAAGAATATGTGCTTTACGTTAATGTTGCACACAATCGTATCACTCAATTCTTTGGGTGTACCAACGTAGATCAAGTCAGACCCTCCCTCGACAAATTTGACCTGCAAATGATATTGCTTGCCACCAATGTCGTAAACATCGAGTTTTTTATACTCGTTTATAACTGCCGGCTCTTCAACGTAAGGTTGGTGAACAAATACAGGATCGCTCTCAACGCGAATCTTCTCTTCTACGGCCTTTGTATCAATGACGACTGGCGTATGCTTTGCTTTGGGAGCATCATCGTGTTTCGTGACAAGTTTTCTAACTTGTTTGGCCGTATTATCCGCACGGTATCCATCAGCTTGAGGGAAGAACTGCGGATCATCTTCACGAATCTTATCCCGGAGCGCTTCCATAAGCATCTCGAGGTTGTCCTTATCCTGTATGTCATTCTTGTTGAACGATACAGCAAACCCCTCTAATTCTAATTCGCCAAACAGCCTCTTGTATTTGAAGTTACCAGGAGCCCCGAATAAGATTTTTGGGAAATATCTGCCATCTGATTCCGCACCAATAATTACGCGGCCCCGACGCGACAACACTAGGCCATTTTGAAGGCTGTTAATGTCTCGTAGAATTGCAATAAAGCCGGTAGCCTTGTATTTCCCAAACTTGAAATCTACCTTGTAGCGCCATGTCTTAGCAGGATCATCGGTCTTGTTATAGAAAGGAGCATGCAGGACTTGGTAATCAACAAACTCAAGCGGATTATCGTTGACAAGGATGTCCAATTCATCCTCCCTCAAACTGTTCCTGTAAATGCTGGCTATCTCTGTCCGAATTTTCTCCAGACTCTTTAAAGTAGGGATGTTCTTAGTTGTGGCGTCTATCTCGATGATTGTGCCATGCTCTCCCAGAGCCTTGGGTCGAGTCTCATATGGGAGTTCCTTGAGTTCGTTATCAGTAACCTCGTTTATGTCAAAGCGGAAGATTCTCTCGACATTTTCTCCAAGAGCTTTTGTTTTAACGGACCAAGTTTCTCCAAGCCAGCATGCGGCCGTCTTTAAGCCCATGCCGAACTCATTTAAACCAGAATCATCATCAGGTGTTTCTGCGGATTTGAATGCGTGAGCATAATGATTCAAATCAATACCGGCAGCATTGTCCGTAATAATAAACTTCTTGGCTAACCTCTGGCTAACTTTACTTTCATTTTCGTCCCAAAAAATCTCGATATTGACGTTGAGTTTGTAGTTTGGATCTATTGCCCGCAATTCCTCGCGATGGTCACGGGAGGATTGCAAGGCGTTATCCACGAACTCGGCAAGAACGTGTGAAACCGTATTTGGCAGGTCTTCGAACCTGCGAAACATTTTTGGGCCAATGTCGATACTGACTTTCTGGTTTGCGAGTTCTGCCATATTACTTGATTAAATTTTTAGCGATTCTATACACGACATCCACGTTAACAGCATTTCCGAGGGCCTCGTAGACTCTGGACTGTGTAAGATGGAATTCTCCTTCTCCGAATTTGAGGTCTTGCATACACTGCAGTGCAGCAGCCTCGCGCATTGTCATATATCGACCTTTGCCGGGCTCGCCCTCTGCCAAAGTATCCGGAGGCAGGTTGATCCATGGGCAGATGGGTACTTGCGTTCCTACGAGGTTAAGAGCCGGGGCGAAATTTGGGAGTTTGACGCGGATACCTGAGGCTCGGAATTGGATGATTTTATCCTCCATCGTGGTCGTAGCCTTGGGGCCGCAGTTCCATTCAAACTTCAAATGGCTGTTTTCAAAATGCTGCACCTTCCGGAGCCAAATGTCCAGCCATTCTTTATTGCGCTCGTAGAATTTGCGATTCTCCTCGATGTAGCGAATCTTCCATTTGGGGAACTCTTTGGATGTGGCCGTACGTGCATAAACCGGAAGTTGGGCGAGGCAGTCTTCGAGATTCCAGCCCTCAATCATACGACCGAGTTTGCCACGTTTGCCCAGTAGATTGTCTGCAGTATTATAGGCCGGAGCAGGAGAGATGGGATAATCAGCTCCGAATTCCATAGCCCAAATGGGGAAGCGAGGAATCTTTCCTTCGTGTTCCTTGGTGAGATCCAGGAATTCCTGCCAGACTTCCATCTGGAAGCGAGTATCTGGTTTGAGGTGCATGTACTGCGTGCTGGATTCATCCAGCACCGTCTTGATGTGGGTCTTTTTCTTAAGAGGCTTCGGATATTTGAAGTCACCGAGGCCTCCCTGTCTGCGGTCAGCTGCAACGATATACACCCTGCGACGGTGTTGCGGAATGCCAAACTGATGCGGAGAAAGAATTTCCGGAGTCGGCACATCGTATTCCAATTTGTCCAGTTCACGCAGAATGACACGCATCGTATCACCACCATCGTGTCCATTGAGATTGGAGACATTTTCGAGAATCACGTATCTTGGGCGGTGGTACTCGATAATCTTGCAGATGGTAAAGAAGAAGTTACCACGTTCTTTCTTGTCCTTGAATCCCTCGCGTTTTCCGGCCTGGCTGAATGGCTGGCAAGGGAAGCCAGCGCACAAAATATCATGAGCTGGAATATCTTTCGGCTCAATTGAGAGAATATCGCCGTGAATGACGCCACCTCCAAAGTTGATTTCATACAACTGCTGGAGATCCTCCTTCAATTCGCTGGCAAATACACACTCGTGCCCCAATTTCTGGAGCGCGATATGAAATCCTCCAAGCCCAGCAAATAGGTCGATAAATGTCAACTGCCTCTATGAGAGCGTAAGGCACTTATCGTCTGGCGCTAGGTCCTTTGTGTGAAATCTATTTGAGAATAACAGTTTTAGGGCGAAATGTTCTAAAAAATTGCTATCTTCGTGTAATTTTAAAAGCAAGTATTAATGGCAGAAAAGCAGTTGACATTTATCGACCCGAAAATGTCAACTATGTGTGGGGAATAGGTTAGTCTGTGAGAAGACCAGATTGAAGGAATCTGTATAGGGTTTTCCGGTCGACTTTACAGATGCGTGCGATTTCGTATTTTGATGCTCCGGATTTTAGAAGTTCATTGATAAGCGTTCGTTTGGGGTAGAGTTTGTGTTTTTCGGGAGCGTTTGGCTTTCCTTTAGGTCGGCCAAGTGTAATTCCTTCCGCCTTTTTTCGGGCGAGCGCTTCTTTAGTTCTTTGAGATATAAGTTTTCTTTCGATTTCGGCGGATAGCCCGAAAGCAAATGCGAGGACTTTGCTGGGGATGTCATCGCCCAGTTTGTAACCTTCTTTGATGGTCCATACCCGACATCCTTTGCTCATACAAAAGTTGAGAATCTCCATAATCATAAATAGATTGCGTCCTAGGCGAGAAAGTTCAGCGCAGATGATTAGGTCGTCTTTTCTTACTTTTTTGAGAAGTCTTCCAAGTCTTCGCTTGTCTATGGATTTGGTGCCGCTAATGGTTTCTTCTATCCACCCATCGATGAAAATGTGGTGAGCAGTGCAGTAATTGCTGATTTCGAACCGTTGATTTTCTACGGTTTGTTTATTACTGCTGACTCTTATGTATCCGTAATTCATAGCATCAAAGTTTAATTGATACTAATATAGCTAAAACAAGAGATAAACAAAAATATCAACAACACGACTATGTCTAAAGACGTACAGATATATCAAACCTCTCATCTTGTAGATGGATATAAAAAGGCGTTTGTGGATGCTTCTTTAGAGGCAGATGCAGGTTTTACTCCTCGATTCGTTTCGAACTCTGGGAATAAGACTGTGCGCGATGTCATAATCGATGAATTGAAAGACTGTCGAGAATTGTTTATGTCTGTAGCCTTTATAACTTCTGGCGGGCTTAAGCCTTTCTTAGGCTATCTAAAAGAGTTGGAAAAGAAAAACATTAAGGGACGAATTCTGACGACAGATTACCTTATGTTTAGTGACCCTAAGGCTCTTAATACTTTGAACTCCCTTAAGAACTTAGAGGTGAGAATGTATCGCACCGAAGAAACTGGAGTAGGTTTTCATACGAAGGGCTATTTGTTCCATCACGATAATGGCGATTTAAGAATATTGGTTGGGAGTTCGAATCTTACACAAAACGCTATCTCTAGAAACCACGAGTGGAATACGATGCTCGTCTCGAAATCTGAAGGAAAGTACGCCCAAGACATAGAGAGCGAGTTTAATGACATTTGGAATAGTTCTGTGTCGTATTCTGAATGTAAAGACGAATACGAGAAGGAATATAAAGAAAAGACGCACGATAGAGAACTTCTAAAAAAACTCACCACGACGCTGGACTTGTCTACTAGTAAAGTTGTGGAGCCTAACCAGATGCAGGCAGAGTTTAGCTATAATATAGAGCATTTAGTTTCAAGTGGCCAGAAGCGCGCTCTTCTTATATCTGCCACTGGTACAGGAAAGACATTTGCTTCAGCTCTTGCCATAAGAAACTTATTCGCAAAGGAATTGCTTCGTTCGAAGAAGATTCTTTTCCTTTCTCATAGAGAGCAGATTAACAAGCAGGCACTCGAGAGCTATAAACGAGTTTTCGGTAAAGGCTTTTCTATGGAATTGCTCTCCGGAACTAACCAGGATATAAATAGACTTCGTGCAGCAGATTTCGTATTCTCAACTATGCAGATGCTCATAAAAGACGATGTCCGAGAGAAATTGTTTACGCCGGATTACTTTAGTATCATCGTTTTAGATGAGTGTCATAGGACGGGGTCCGAAGGGTATCAAAAGATAATCAGCTACTTTAAGCCGGAGTTCTTACTTGGTATGTCCGCATCTCCAGAACGTGGAGACGGATTTGATATTTATAAACAATTTGACCATAATATCGCTTGTGAGATTCGTCTTCAAACTGCCCTCGAAAACGATTTGCTGTGCCCATTCCATTATTTCGGAATACAAGACCTCGTTATAGATGAGAATCCTCAGGAGATTAAAGATTTTAAAAGGCTGACGTCTGACGAGCGTGTTCGTCAGATTATAAAAGCTGCTGAGTATTATGGATATAGCGGCGAATGTGTAAGGGGATTAATCTTTTGTAGTAAAAAAGACGAGGCTAAAGAGCTTTCAGATAAATTTAACGAAACAGGTCTATATAAAACAGTTTTTTTATGTGGTGAAACACCTCAGGTAGAGAGGGAACGAGCTATAGGGCGTTTAACCGCTCCGAAGAGTGACCCGAATCGTTTAGATTATATCTTTACCGTAGACATTTTTAACGAGGGTGTGGATATTCCCGAGATTAATCAGGTAATAATGTTACGACCTACAGAATCTGCCATTATTTTCGTGCAGCAACTCGGTCGTGGTCTTAGAAAATCTGCAGGAAAAGAATATGTGGTGATAATAGATTTTATCGCCAATTATGATAATAACTATTTGATTCCAATAGCACTTTACGGCGATAGAACAGGTAATAAGGACAATATCCGAAGACAATTGATGGAAGGGAATGCCGTCTTGAAAGGCGCATCTTCTGTTTATTTCGATGAAGTGTCGAAGAGTAAAATATTTGCTTCTATCGACAAGGCTCAGATGAATAAAGGTGCCTTATTGAAAGAAGAGTACTTAGATCTAAAGCACAAGCTGGGAAGGCGTCCTAAACTCAGCGAGTTCGATAAATATCAGGCACTTGACCCTATGAGGATTATAAACTATATCGGTTCCTATCACGATTTCCTTGTGAAATATGATAAGCTCGAAAATACTTATGATTCTACTCAACAGGAGTTTATGAATTTCATTTGTGAGAAATTTGCTTGCGGAAAGCGAATCCACGAAATCGAAATGCTTCAAGTGATACTTGACGGTTCGAGCGATATAGTGTCTGACTGGAAGAATGTAATGCTGACGAAGCACTCTATTATAGTACGTAACATTACTTTAGATAATGTACTAAATGTTATGTCCGGAGTGTTTTATGCGATAGGTTCGAACAAAGAGAAGTATGCCAGATTGGCCATTATCGAGAAGGGGACAAGCGGTCAGTTCGAGGTCTCAAGTGCTTTCGCGCAGGCTCTTTCTAATAGCCAATTCCGTAGTGAACTTGCTGATGTGCTGGAATTTGCCTCGGAACGATATATGGAACGCTATTCGAGTCGGCAGTATGGTAGTGAATTCGTGGTAGGACAGAAATATACCTATGAGGATGTATGCCGGCTTCTGTGTTGGGAAAAGAATGAGGTGTCGCTGAATATAGGTGATTACAAATACGATGAACGCACGAAGACTTATCCAGTGTTCATAAACTACAGTAAATCTGAAGACATTAGCGATACTATCCGATACGAAGACAGATTCACGGATAATTCTCATCTTATAGCGATTTCTAAAAGTAAACGAACACCATCTTCGCCGGATGTAGTCAGCGCGGTGAATAGTGTAAAACTGGGAATCCAAATGGAACTATTCGTGCGTAAAAACAAGGATGATAAAGAATCGAAAGAGTTCTATTATCTAGGACCTATACAGCATTCAGGGTTTCTTAAACAGTTCGTGATGCCCGGCACTAATGCGACGGCCGTGGAAATAGGTTATCAGCTTTCTACTCCAGTAGAGCCAAATCTATTCTCATACCTTACCTCTGAGATTATGTAGCACAAAAAAAAGCAGTCAAGTGACTGCTTTTTTCTATATATCCAAAAAGTTAATCTTCCAGGTGAGGCCGATGTTGATGATGGTTTGGCGCAGCTGGGTGATGTATTGGGTGCCACCGCTATAGATGCCGATGTCGCCTCGTCTGTGATAGAGGGCGGTGTGGATGCGGACGTTACGGTTACGCGGAATAGGGTAGTATTCCACGCCGCAGCCGGCGAACCATAGGTCGGTGTCCATACCGATCACGGAGTCGGCCGTGCTTCCGCTGGAGTTGTAGTCGTATCCGGACTTGGCGAAAACCGATACGGTGTCGTTAAAGTCGTGTACGAATTTGCCCACGAGCGAGTAGTCGTTAAGCAAGTCCGAATGGGCGGTGGCGTAGCGGAAGGTGGCGTCGGCCTGAAGGGTGTTAGTCCCGAAGCGGAATTCGTTACCTATGGCCACGAGGCCTATGAACTTCTGTGGCTCGTATTCCATAAGGCTCACTGAGTGCTTGCCGTTATACCAGCTGTGGTTGTTCTCCATCAAGAGGTTATAGGCGTAGGTGTTATCTTGCTGGCCATAAGGGCTGTTACATACCTGAAAGGTGAACAGGTCCTTATGTTCCGGAAGGGCATAGGTGGTGCTGACTCCGAATTTGTAGCAAGGCATCTCGCTCCAGAAAAGGGAGCTGAAATAGGTGTCGACAGGAGCGCTGTTGTACTCGAATCCGCCTAATGCCACCACGAGCTTGCCAGCCGAGAACGACCACGACTCGTCTGCCTGAAGCGTAAGGTAGATCCAGTCCGTCGCATCGAAGTTACGCCTTACTACATTACCCTTATTAAAGCGATGCTTGAAGTGGAACGAGAGGTCCGGACTTAGGTGTCCGCTGATGGCGAGGTTAAGGCTGTTGCCAGAAAAACCCTGATCGCTGACGTGGTCTACCCTGATTTCAGAGTCGACCTTAAGGAAGTTTACATCCTGAGCGAAGGCCCCTAAAGGGAGCGCCGCTAAAAATATGCTTAAGAATATTCGTTTCATATTCTACGAAGATAACTCTTTTTTGTATTTTTGCAGTATGATTAAGTTAGTAATTTTCGATTTAGACGGCACTTTGATTAATTCCATAGCCGATTTGGCTACTGCCGCTAATTTTGCATTGGCAAATAATGACATAAAAGGCCATTCCGTAGAGGATTATACGAAGATGGTGGGACACGGAGTCCGCAAGATGATAGAAAACGCTCTGGAAAAGAGCCTTTCGACGCTTCCGCAGCCGGAATTCGTAGATAAGGTACTTGCAGACTTCACTGCCTATTATGTCGAGCACATCGACGTCCACACGAAGCCATATCCCGGTATGGTAGAGCTTCTTAAAGAGCTCAATGCGAAGGGCGTGAAGCTCGCGGTCGCTTCAAACAAATTCCAGGAAGGCGCCGAGAAGCTCGTCTACTCGCTTTTCCCGGACGTGGAGTTCGTAGCCGTGCTCGGTAATAAGGAAGGCCTTCCGCTTAAGCCAAGCGCCGAGGTCGTGGAACTCATTCTCGCGAAATCGGGCGTGCAGAAAGGGGAGTGTATGTTCGTGGGCGATTCTGCGACGGATGTCAAGACTGCCCATAACGCAGGAGTGCCTTGCGTAGGTGTGACTTGGGGTTTCCGCCCACAGAGCGACTTGGAGGCCGCAGGCGCCGAGCATATAGCGAAAAACGCCGCCGAATTGGCAGCGCTTTTAAGTTAAAATCCTAATCCGAAGGTTACCCAGAGATTTGATTCCATCTCGGACCACCGCGCGGCGGCTTCGAGGTGGATTTTTTCCGTCACCTCGTTCAGCGTGTCGCTATCTGCATTTGCGTCCAGCGAGCGCACCGTCGAGAGCATATCCTTCTGCTGGTTCATCACCTCTTCCATAAAAGGCCCCTTGGTTTTCTGCCAAGCGAGGGTCGCGAGCTTATTGGCCTTTCTGAACTGCCACAACGCGATGCTCGGGTCGTAGGTGTTCTGACCGCAGCGGCCGTAAGCTTCCGGCACTCGTGTGTTTCCGCAGAAAATCGGGATGCGAGGGCTCTGTCCAGGGTTGTCGAGCGCGAGGTAGCACACTCCTCCCACTGCGTCAGGAAGGTCGCTACGAAGCTGTATGACAGTCGAATACGAGCACCAAGCCACCGAAACGGTTCTCTGGAATGGCACTATTCCCGGCTTTATGTGATTCAGGGTATTCCGCATCGTGGTGGTCATCCACGGGTTCGCGAGCGGGCTCACTTGGCCGTCTTTTATGGTGATGTTCGCACACATATCCAGCGGCGTGCCCTCGTAGGTCGAGCGCAGCAGTTCGAACACGTCTTCCACGCTCACGTTCTTATCCGGACGCACCGAGAACGGAATCTCGTCCATATCTTGCGTGAGTCCGAGCGACGGGGCCAATGCATTCAAAATGAACCAGTCACGCTCCCTGTAATTCCTGCCGCGCGCATATTCTGCCTTATAGACCTGCCAGAACTTGAACTCGCTCTTGCCGTCCCACAGTCCATATTCGAGCGCCACCTTCTCCACATTGTCGGAGCACAGGAAGTTGCGCTTGTCCTTCTTTTCGAGAATGCCAATCCTCGGGACATTGGCCGACACTCCCACGTGGTCGTCGGGCAGGCGCTTGGCCACCCACACGGCACCCGTCCTGTCCTTTCCGCAGCCGATTATCTCGAAGAACCACACCTCCTTAGGGTCTGCCACCGTAAGACACTCGCCGCTGTCGGCATAGCCGTATTTTTCGGCCAATGACCCCATCAGCAGCACGGCCTCGCGGGCGCTTGTGCACCTTTCGAGGGCCAATCTTTCCAATTCCTCGATGAGGAACATCGAATTCGGGTTCTGAAGCGTATCCGGTCCTCCCCAAGTGGTCTCGCCTATGCCAATCTGCCTTTCGTTCAGGCAAGGGTAGGCGGTGTTAAGGTAGGCGTAGGTGTGCGCTACCTGCGGGATTCTGCCTGCGAGGGTGATGGAAGAGGAGTCGCTGCGCGACGCGCTTTTCATAGTGTTCTTATAAACAGGACGCATCGATTTGCGCGCGTGGTCTGCCGATGGCTCTATGCTTAGCCAAGTGCGGTATTTGCCATCGCAAGTGTGTGAAGTGATGACACTTCCGTCCGTACTCGCCGAGCGGCCTACGATGATGCTGGTACAGCTTTGCTGCCAGCCTTCGATTTCTTCCGAAGTCTCTTGGGTGGATGACATCCCTGAAACTGCCGATGGCTCTTTGGCGAACGCGGACAGAGTGTATAGAAGGGTAGTTGTAAGGATAAGGGTTAAGATGCGCTTCATATTAGTAGGTAGCTGTTATGTGAAAACAATGTTCTTTCTTTTCGTATTTGATAAGGCACTTGCCGGCTTTCTTGCGGTCCAGAAGCACTTCGCCCAGGACCTTGGTCAGCTCGAAAGGCTGCATGAACTCGGGACAAGTGTCGTCGTTATCGCGGTCGTAACGGGTATAGGTTATGTCGAAGGTCGTTCCATAGCAGTGTGCGGAGTTGTCCGAGGCATTAGGATTACCGCTGCGACGCAGGTTCTTCACGTCGTCTTCGCTGCGAAGCACCGATGTTACCACGAGCCTGTAGTCGAGCAGGTTCTTGCTCTTGAGCGAGTCCGAGAAGGCTTGCGCTATGGCATGGAGCTCCTTAGCCGCACCTCTGGTGAGGTAGGGAGAGGAGTATCTCAGGTTATAAATGGTGTAGAGGTCGTTGTTGTGCAGCTCGACGAGCCTTTTGTTATTTGCGATTTCGGCTCTGCTCTTAGGCGGCTGCGAAAGGCCTACCTTTCTCGCCATCGCCAGATGCTCTTCGTTAAGGTCTCTGAAAATGGAGGCGTATTTGAGCCTGTTACGATAGTAGATGATCTCCTTTTGCTCTACTTTAGGCTTTTCCTCTTCGTCTTTTTTCGGCTCCACTGCCTCGTCGGCTATGTCGTCGTCGATAATGTCTTCCTTATTATTATATGTGATGCTTTCCGGCTCTTTGCTCCTTTCTCTGTCCGACGTGCAGCCGGCCGTGGCCAATCCTAACAGATAGCCGAAGAAAAATGGAACGAAAACGATCAGAAAGCCCTTCGTGCTTCTTTTGAGTTTCATTTAATCAAGTTTAAAAATTCGTTTCTCGTTTTGTCTGAATTCAGGAATGCTCCGCTGAAGGCGGAGGTGGTGGTGATGGAATTGGCCTTCTCCACGCCCCTGATTTGCATACAGGTGTGGCTGGCTTCTATCACTACGGCTACTCCCAGAGGGTGCAGGGCCTCTTCTATGCAGTCGCGAATCTGCACGGTAAGCCTCTCCTGGACCTGCAGGCGGCGGGCGAAGGTCTCGACCACGCGAGCTATCTTGCTAAGTCCGGTGATTTTCCCGTTAGGGATGTAGGCGATGTGGCATTTCCCGATGAAAGGCATCATATGATGCTCGCAAGTGCTATACAAGTCTATGTCTTTCACGAGAACCATCTGCTGGTATTCCTCGTCGAAAATGGCGCCGCGGATAATCTCCACGCCGTCTTCCTGGTAGCCTTTCGTCATGAATTGCAGTGCCTTGGCCACTCTCTCGGGGGTCTTTACCAATCCCTCTCTTTCGGGGTCCTCTCCCAGAAGCGCGAGAATGGCTTCCACGTGCCGGGCTATCTGCTCAGTAGTGGAAATGTCGTAAGTCTCGGTTTTCTTATATGACATGATGTGGAATGATAACGTGATGATTGCCAATCGGTTCTCTTAGGAAATAGTCTGCCAGCCCGGGAGCGTCTACGTAAATCTGCGTCCTGCAGAGATTATCCCCGTAAGGGTTATCGGTGATGTGTATGTCTTCGAAAAACATCTTGCTGCAGTCCGGGGAGATCTTAAGAATCTTCGCAGGACCTGTCGGCAGCGTTCCGTGTATGGCTATGCCTATGCCTGATTCGAAGTGCGTGTCGAAGCAGTAGCTCTCGGTAAGGTTGAGAGGGACGGTGCAGTGCGCGAACAGCATGCGGGAGCCGTCGATCTCGGAAAGATTGGCCTGAAAGCCGGGCGTTCCGAATTTTTCGCGGGCCACGCACATGGTCAGCAGGGTAGGGACGTCCCCTTCGCAGGTGGCTACGATCCCTTCGCTGTTCAGCAGGGCCAGTGCCAAGCAGCCCGTGTTATGCAGCGAGGTGAGCAGGTCGAAGCAGCGCAGCGACAGTCCGTCGAGGGAGTATTTGGCTACAAGCTCCTTTAGTGCGCAGTAGATGTCAAGTGCTTGGTTCAGAGTGGATTGGGTGAGCTCGCGCCCGTACTTCGGAGCATTGAGCGGTGCGAGATTCAGCCCATCGAGGTACTTCCTGTCCGGAGTTCTCGCGCAGTTTTCCAACTCTTCGATGCTTACATCGACTAATTCGACGCCCAGTTTCTCTTTCGCCACCGAATAGTCTACATCGCTGGAAATCAGCCAGTCAGATGGACGGCCAATTACGCCGACTCTCTTGCCCTCGAGCACTTTCCCGAAATCGTAGTTGCGGGTGTGGGAGGATGTGACCGGAGTGAATCCGGCGATGAGCCTTCGGGCGATTTCTTCTGCGTTTCCGTGAAGAATTTCGGCAGGGTAGCCGCGCTGGTTCAGGTAGGAAAGAATCTCCATAGAGGCGGCAAGTGAATTGCTCTTTCCGCTGGTGAGGAGCCTGATAGGCCTGCCGTCGGGGCGGAATATGCTCTTGAAGATGCCTTCCGTGCCTCCCGTGCGCACGTATATGATATTGTTCTCAGTCTTGTCGTAAGAACTGAAATCGCTGTCTTTATGTGTGAATGGAGCGCCGACTGCTTTTTCGACGCTTTTTATGAATGCCTCCTGCGAGGCTGTAAGGGGAGTCTCGCTGTGAAGGTCGGATGTTAGAGAGTATAATGTAAACATAGCGCTAAGTTACTAATTTTTCCCCAAATGGCTTTGCTATTTATTAGAATTATTACTATATTTGCGCCGTGTATGAGATAGGAGACCGAGACAGGCCGCCTATTTTTGTTATAGAGCGAAGATTATGGATAGAAAAGAATTTGAAGCGGTACTTGAAGAAGCTGCCAAGCAGAGGGACTGCGAGGTCGTCGATTTGAAGTTCGACGACGATGATAACGTGTTCGAGGTTACTCTCGACAAACACGAGGGTTTTGTAGATCTGGCTGACTGTGAGTTCGTTCACAGGGCCATACTCGCCGCTTTCGACAGAAATGTCGAAGATTATTCCCTGACTGTGAGCTCAGCTGGCATAGATTCGAAGACCGCCGACGGTATATTGAAAACAATAAAAGAATAAGGATAAGATGGAAAAAGAACCGGTAATCACTCTTATTGATGCCTTTAAGGACTTTAAAGAGGAAAAAAGTATCGACCGCCCGGTGATGATGGGCGTTTTGAAGGATGTATTCCTGACCCAGTTGGCGAAGACCTACGGCTCGTCGGATAACTTCGACGTAATCGTGAATGTCGACAAGGGAACATGTGAGATATATCAGAACTTCGAAATCGTAGAGGAAGTTACTAATCCGGCTGCAGAGATGACTCTCGAGCAGGTTAAGGAAGACAGTGGCGACGACGATTACGAGATTGGAGACCAGTACACGAAGAAGCTCAGCTTGGCTTCTTTCGGACGTAGAGGTATTCTCAACATCCGCCAGAACCTTCAGGGACGTATCAGGGACATCGAGAAGGCTAACGTCTTCAAGAAGTACTCCGAGAAGATAGGTGAGATCTTCACGGGCGAGGTTTACCAGACTTGGGGAAAGGAAGTCCTCTTACTCGATGAAGATGGTAACGAATTGCACATCCCTCGTAACGAGCAGATTCCTGGCGAGCACTTTAAGAAGAACGATACCGTTCGCGCCATCATAAGCAGCGTGGAGATGAAGAACAACACCACTCCATACATCACCCTGAGCCGTACTTCACCTGAGTTCTTGAAGAAACTCTTCGAGCAGGAAGTACCGGAGATCGCAGACGGACTCATCACCGTGAAGAAGGTGGTTCGCATTCCTGGCGAGCGTGCCAAGGTGGCAGTGGAGTCATACGACGAGCGCATCGACCCTATCGGAGCTTGTATCGGTGTGAAGGGTAGCCGTATTATGGGAATCGTTCGCGAGTTGCATAACGAGAACATCGACGTAATCCAGTGGTCCGCCAATCCTCAGCTTCTCATTCAGCGCGCGCTTAACCCGGCCAAGATCTCCTACATCGTGATGGGTGAGGGCGAAAACGGTAAGGTTAAGGTGTTTATGCATCCTGACGAGGTTAGAAAGGGTATCGGACGTAACGGATGTAACGTTACTTTGGCAGGCGAGCTCGTAGACCGCGAGATAGAGGTTTGGCGCGATATCCCTAAGGAAGAGGCAGAAGAGGAGGATGTGGCTCTCGACGACTTCGCTAACGAGATCGATCAGTGGGTCATCGACAAGCTCAAGGGTATTGGATGCGATACTGCTAAGGACGTATTGGCCATCGATCCGGCCGACATCGCCAAGCGTGCAGACCTCGAAGACGAGACCGTGGCAGATGTCATAGCTATCCTGAAGGCAGAATTTGAAGATTAATTTTTAAATAGGGGGTTAAAGAATGTCAGAAATAAGACTGAATAAGTTAATGAAGAAATTCAACATCGGCCTTACCGATTTGGTTAGTTTCCTATCGAATCAAGGTGTGACTGTTGATGAAAATCCTAATGCTAAAATAGAGGAGACGGAGCAGATAATGTCTTCCCTTACTAAGGCGTTTGGTAAGGATATGGAAGCCAAACAAGCTGCAGACGAGGTGGATATCAAAATCTCGAAGATCCTTGAAAACACAGTGAAAAAACCTAAGGTAGAGCAGGAAGAGGAGGAGCCTGAGCAGATGATTACCATCAAGACTAACACTTTGTCCAGCTCGGCACCTAAGCCGGCAGAAGCTGAAGCCGTTCAGACTCCTGAGCCGGAGAAACCGGAGGAGCCCGTAAAGGTAGAGACTCCTAAGGAGCCGGAGCCGGAGCACGAGGCTGAGCCTGTGAAGGTAGAGGAGCCTGTGAAGGTGGAAGAGCCTGTAAAGGCAGAAGAGCCTAAGCACGAACTTGAGCCTGAGAAGAAGGCAGAGCCGGAGCGTAAGGCAGAGCCTGCTAGACCGCACGAGCATCACAAGTCCGAAAAGCCTCAAAGGCAGGAAGTTAAGAATATAGTTCCATCTGCTTCGACCCCGGCGGAGAAGACTGTATCTTCGGACAATGATGCAGATTCCGGTAATACCTTGAAGGTAGTAGGCAAGATCGACCTCAGCCAGTTCGACCGCAAGCCTTCGAAGAAGAGAGAGAGAATTTCAAAGCAGAAGGTCGACCTCGCAAAGGCCGGACAGAACGCTACGAACAATCACGGCAAGCCTAACAATCAGGCGCAGAAGAACGCCGGAGCACAGCAAGGTGCCGGTAAGAAGAATAAGAACAAGCAGCGTAATAACAATAATCCTAATTTCCGCCCTGTGCTTACCGAAGCGCAGCAGGAGGAGATGCAGAAGCAGATTCAAAAGCAGGTTAAGGAGACTTACGCTAAGATGAACGAGGGCAAGAAGAATAACTTCGGTGCCAAGTATCGTAAGGAAAAACGCGACGCCGCAGCTGCGAAGACCCAGGAGGAGATGCAGCAATTGGCAGCAGAGAACAAGGTCCTTAAGGTAACCGAGTTCGTGACTGTAAATGACCTCGCGACCCTTATGAACAATACTCCTGTGGTAAAGGTCATCGGTGCTTGCATGAGCTTGGGACTTATGGTTTCCATAAACCAGAGACTTGATGCCGAGGCGCTCGTGTTGGTGGCAGAGGAGTTCGGCTATAAGGTCGAGTTCGTAACGGCCGGGATTACCGAGGAGATTAATTCGGCAGTAGAGGAGGATAAGGAAGAGGATCTCGTGGAGCGTCCGCCTATCGTAACCGTGATGGGTCACGTTGACCACGGTAAGACTTCGCTTCTCGACTACATCCGTAAGTCCAATGTAATCGCCGGTGAGGCCGGTGGTATCACCCAGCACATCGGTGCCTATAACGTCACGCTCGACAACGGTCGTCGAATCACATTCCTCGATACCCCTGGACACGAGGCGTTTACGGCGATGCGTGCCCGCGGTGCGCAGATGACCGACTTGGCCATTATCATAATCGCAGCCGACGATGCCGTGATGCCGCAGACCGTGGAGGCCATTAACCACGCACAGGCAGCAGGTGTGCCGATGGTATTTGCCATCAATAAGATAGATAAGCCGGGCGCTAATCCCGACACCATTCGTCGTCAGCTTTCCGAGATGAATATTCTCGTGGAGGATTGGGGCGGTAAGTACCAGTGCCAGGAGATAGCTGCGAAGAGCGGTATCAATGTAGACAAGTTGCTCGAAAAGGTGCTTCTCGAAACAGACCTTCTCGAACTCAAGGCCAATCCTAAGAAGCTCGCTTCCGGAGCCGTCATAGAGTCGTCTCTGGATAAGGGTAGGGGATATCTGGCTACTATATTGGTCCAGAACGGAACGCTTCACGTGGGTGACTGCGTGCTCTGCGGTAGTTTCTACGGCAGGGTGAAGAGTATGTTCAACGAACGTGGTCAGAAAGTCAACGAGGCAGGCCCTTCGACCCCTGTTTCAGTGCTCGGTCTTAACGGAGCTCCTGCAGCAGGTGAGAAGTTCAATGTTCTCGCCGACGAGAAGGAGGCCAAGAGTATAGCTAACAAGCGTGAGCAGCTCATACGTATCCAGGGCATCAAGACTCAGAAGCATATGACTCTCGAGGAAATCGGACGTCGTATCGCCATCGGTAACTTCAAGGAGCTTAACATTATCGTTAAGGGTGACGTGGACGGTTCAGTGGAGGCACTTTCCGATTCACTCATCAAACTCTCTACCGATGAGGTTAAGGTAAATGTCATCCATAAGGCTGTGGGTGCCATCTCCGAGTCGGATATCTTGCTCGCACAGGCTTCGGATGCGGTGATCGTAGGTTTCCAGGTACGTCCTTCTGTGGATGCACGCCGCTCTGCGGAGAAGGAGGGAATCGAAATAAGACTTTACTCTGTCATCTACGACTGTATCAACGAGGTGAAGGACGGTATCGAGGGTATGCTCGAGCCTGAGAAGAAGGAAGAGGTAATCGCTACCGCAGAGGTTAAGCAGACCTTCCGCATCAGCAAGGTGGGTACCATCGCCGGATGCATCATCCGTGATGGTAAGATGGTGGCTAAGTCTCAGGTAAGACTTATCCGTGACGGTATCGTAATCTACACCGGAGAGCTCTCGTCTCTGCAGGTAGGAAAGGATGCCGTTAAGGAAGTCGGTACGGGAAAGGAATGCGGTATGGCTATCGCCGGATATAACGACATTAAGGATGGCGATATGATAGAGGCATTCCACATCGTAGAGATTAAGAGAACATTATAAAAGATTATTTGCACGAAAGTGGAATAATTATTAAATTTGCATAGGGAAAGTCGTACACGACCAGCTCCCTCTGAACTCCCCCAGGACCGGAAGGTAGCAAGGGCAGGAGGTTGTAGCGGTGCGATGTGCTAAGCTTTCCCTTTTTTCTTTTTTATGAAATCAGATATAATAGTCATAGGTGCCGGAGCCGCAGGTTTGATGGCTGCGTATTCCGCTGCTAAAACCCTGGTCGAAGCCGGTAGCGACGCCTCAGTGGTGGTGCTCGAAAAGATGCCTCGTCCGGCCAGAAAGATAATGATAACCGGAAAGGGACGTTGCAACTTTACGAATATGAAGGAGTGGAACGAGTTTTCCGCTCACATACGTTCGAAGTCGAACTTCGTGAAGTCGGCCTTCTATGCCTTTACTCCGGAAAACGTAAGGGACTTTTTCGAGGCGCACGGAATGCATACCGTGGTCGAAAGGGCCGACAGGGCTTATCCGGCATCGTCGAGGGCATCGGAAGTGGTGGACACTCTGGTGAATGCTTGTAATGGCTATGGGGTGAAGATAGTCTGCGATGCTCCCGTGAAGGATGTGGCACGAAAGGACGGGGAATTCCTGCTTACGCTGGAAGACGGTACCCTTTATTCCGCTTCGAGGCTCATTATCTGCACGGGCGGTATGAGTTATCCGGGAACCGGCTCTACGGGCGATGGCTATCGCTGGGCGGCAGACTTGGGCTATAAGATAGTGCCTACCTTCCCTTCGCTTACGGCGCTCGTACCCGACGGCTATAAGATACGTGAAGACAAGTCCTTGCACATTGACAGGGCCACCCCGGTAGATAGTCTGGGCGACAAACTCTGCGGCATACAGCTTAAGAACATAGGAGTTCAGCTCTATGTTCAGGATACTCTGGTCGACGATGAATTCGGCGACGTGGACTTTACGGACGGGGGATTGGAAGGCCCTATCGGTTATCAGATTAGCCGTAAGGCAGTCAAGTCTATGATTAACGGCTCCAAGGTGCGCGTAAGTCTGGACCTCAAGCCGGGAGTGAGCCTTACCGAGCTTACTTGCCGCGTGAAGGAGCTTTGGACCGAGATAGACAAGGATCCTCGCAGCGCTCGTCTTCGCGAGAAGGAAAGGTGCAGGATACTGCTTGGAAAGCTTATGCCGTGGGAATTGATACCGGCATTCACTTTCTGTCATCCCGAAATCATCACTCTCGAGAGACGCTCGAAGACCCAGACCAAGGTGTGGGTAAATCTGGTGAGCATAGCGAAGGCGCTTAAGAATTGGCAGTTTACCATAGTAGGCTATGTGGGCTACGAGAGGGCAGTGGTGACCGCTGGAGGAGTGGACACCGAGCAGTTCGTGTCGAAGACTATGGAATCGCGTCTGGACAAGGGCCTGTATATGTGCGGCGAGGTTTTGGATATGGATGCAGACACCGGAGGGTATAATCTTCAGATGGCTTTTTGCACCGGACGGATGGCCGGAGAGAACGCCGCGAAATCTTTATTGTCGAAATAATAGAAAAACTGCCTTAAACATTACGTTTAAGGCAGTTTTTTCAGAAATATTTACTATATTTGCAGTCCATTTGCCACTTTAGCTCAGTCGGTAGAGCAGCGCATTCGTAACGCGCAGGTCGCGAGTTCGAGCCTCGTGAGTGGCTCAGGAATTATGGCGCTTTTGTATTGCATTCACGATGCATACGAAAGCGCTTCCTATTATGGCCGCACACACGGAACCGGCGAGCACGGCTATCTTACCTGTGGCGCGAAGACTTTCCATAAGTGCAGGCGCCTGGTCGCTGAATGACAGGGTGTCCACGAAAATACTCATAGTAAATCCTATACCACCCAGGCAGGCCACTGCGAAGAACATTGGCCATGTGGTTCCCTGTGGCTTTTCTCCTATCTTAAGTTTCACGCAGATAAGGCTGAAGAGCGTGATTCCCAGAGGCTTGCCCAGTACGAGTCCCAGCATGATGCCGAGTCCCACTCCGCCTGCAGTCAGTGCGCTGGGGTTCAATTCGACCCCTGCATTGGCCAGGGCAAAGAGAGGCATGATCAGGAAGTTGACCCAGGGTGAGAGGGCCCTTTCGAGGGTGTAGCTCATATTCATCGAACCGTCCGCAGTGTGCTTGATTTCACGCAGGAAGTGCCTTTGCGGACCGCTCGGAAAGCCCATTCCGGATTCGATGTTGTCGTATTGGCGGAAGCTCGAGTATGCGCTGTCGAGCTTCGAGTAGACGGTCGCCTTGTCGTATTTGGCCTTGTTCGGGATGATGAATGCCATCACCACGCCGGACATCGTAGCATGGATGCCGCCGTAGTAGAAGAGTATCCAGATGAGCAGTGCGATAAACAGGTACGGGAACATTCTTTTCTCGCCGAATTTCCTCATTATCAAGGCTATGGCTATCAGGCCAATCGCTATCAGTATCAGCGTGAAATTAATCCTGCCTCCGTAGAACAGCGCCACTACCAGTATGGCTATCAGGTCGTCCGCTATGGCCAATGCCGTCAGGAACACCTTCATCGCTACCGGGACTCTGTCGCCCAGTGCCGACAGGATGCACACTGCGAATGCGATGTCCGTGGC
Organism: uncultured Bacteroidales bacterium; assembly: GCA_900546445.1. GTDB lineage: Bacteria > Bacteroidota > Bacteroidia > Bacteroidales > UBA932 > Cryptobacteroides. Next base: position 20,369 of record URCV01000005.1, read on the forward strand.
GGTAGGAATACCCCATCCGGATGCGCCGGGAGCGCCGTGGTTTACGATGGTGTAGATGAGCGCCGGGCATATCACGCCTCCGAAGGCCGCGATTACCGGAAGTATCGCCTTTTTAGGAGAGGAGAGCTCTCCGTAGGCTACCTCGCGCTTGATTTCCAATCCTACCGTGAAGAAGAAAATCACCATCAAGATGTCGTTTATGAACTTCTCGACGTTCATTCCGCGCGGAAAGCTTACATCTATGGCGTTGTTAGGACTGGCGCATTTGATGGTGAGCTCGGTGTTCAATATATTATGGTACAGGTCGCGGGTGAGCGGGAGATTGGCCAAAAGCAAGGCCACGGCTACGCAAATCAAAAGAAGCGCGCCCTGAAACCACGGCTGGTTGGACAACTGAAGTCCTTTGTCGTGAAATATTTTTCTGGTTTTGTTCCAGTTATATATGGGAATGAGTCTCATTTTAGAAAATTATTTGAAAGTCGATTGTTTGATTGTCACAAAAAGTCGCGTCTATATGCACTTTCTCCTCGTCTCTCGTGCAGAGAGGCTTGAGGTCCTGAAGTTCTATCGCCACCATATCGCCGGTGCGCAGATAGCATATTTGGGAGACCTTCGCGATGCTCTCCTCTATGCGTCTTACAGAATCGACAGGATGAGAGAAGATGCTCTCCGTGTTCTTCCTCAAGACGAACTCGTTAGACTCTTGGCCTAAGGTGATGGGGTTATAGAGGGGGTAAGGCAGAAAGGTCGTGTGGTCCAGACAACTGGCCGCGGCCCATCCTTGCTCCTTGATGGCAAGCAATTCGGAAGGGTAGAGAAGTACTCCGTATCCTACTGCATCGAAATATCTCGATGCGAATTTTTCTCCAATGCTGCGTCCCGGCTTGCATACGCGGGCGAAAAGTACTGGGCTGTACTTGAGCGAATCTATGAAACTTGGAACATAAAAATCTTCGTTGTCACGTTCCCAAGTGGTGTCTGGCCTGACCACAACATTACCTACTGAGGTAAGCACTACTACATTCATAAATCGATAATTTTTTCGGGGGCAAATGTAGCCAAAATTTATTACATTTGTAATCGTTATGAAAGTAAAAGACATCAAATATCCTGATTATCCTTTCACGAGGATGGTTAATGTGAAGGTAAAGGATTCGTCTACCGGAAGATTTCAGTTCGACGACACCTACCCTTATCTCGACGACAGTTTTTCCTATAAGTTCAACAGATGCGTCAACGCCTTCGTGCTCAGGTGGTTGGATAATATCTATCATCGCGTGTGCCTGGGTCTTCGCATAGAAGGACGGGATATTTTGAAAAAGTACAAGAAGGAGCTTGCCGACGGCGGCGTGTCCATATGTAACCACGTGTTCAGGGAAGATGCCGTAATGGTGTGCCGTGCTCTGGGCAAGTATCGCACCATGCACATCCCGGTGTTCGCCAAGCATCTTAACAACAGCCGTCTCTATTACTGGATGATACGCTATCTGGGCGGTATCCCGATAGCCGAAACTATGTCGGGTATGAAGGCCTTCAATACGGCGCTGGATACCTACCACGCCCGCAAGGAGTGGATACACGTGTTCCCGGAAGAGGTGAGATGGGATTTCTATCCTTATATACGTCCTTTCAGAAAGGGACCTTTCACTATGGCGTACAAGTACGATTGCCCATTGGTGCCTCTGGTCATCACATTCAGAAAGCGTACTGGACTTTACAGGCTTACGGGGCCTAAGGATATGCCTCTGTTTACCATAAAAATTCTCGAGCCCGTTTTCCCTGATAGGAGCAAGACTCGAGAATCCGAAGTGTTACGTATGATGAAAGTCGCCCACGACAGGATGGTGGAAGGCGTCGGAATAAAGAATAATCCGTGGCCTGCTAATCCTTGCGACTTAGACGCTTAAAGATACTTTCCTTCTCTTGGTTTTGCATAAGATGGACGATTTTGAATTGTCCGTCTCTCATTCCCTTACTAAGACTTTCCTTCTTGAATGCGCGGAAACTATCGCCTATAAGACGGAAGGTCTTAGGCTCTTTAAGCCTGAGTGACTGTCTTTTGGCTGCGTATTCCGTGTTTACGTTCTGCAGGGTGTCGTCTACCATCTCCGAGAACTCGTCGGCAGTCTTCTGGTCTACAGGCTTGTCGAACTCGTAGAAGAAGTCGTAGCGCGACTTGTCCACGTCGGCAAATCCTGCGAAGAACTTGGTCTTGAGCGACTTCTTGCGCTCGGCCTTATGGACGGCGTCGATGAACTGCTGCTCGTAGAGCTTTTCTCCCGTGATGCTCACGATTCCGTTAATCTTCTGAATCATATGTATCGTAGGAGTGTTCCGGTATTTAGGACCTGCTACCAAAAGGTCGTTCATATTATACCTGTACAGGCCGTTGATGGTCGTGATGTAAGGACAGTAGTTCTTACCCTCTTCCAGTTCGTGCAGGAGCTTGAAGTGTGGGTTAGGGCTATCCAATTCGCTCTCTTCCACGAACTCGAAGAAGTGGAACTGTGCGAAAGGAACAGTCCAGTTAGTTCCGTCGAAAGGCATACCGAAGCGGCATTCCGATGCGAAATAACCGATTTCTATGTGCTGTATGTCCTTAGGGAAGGCATCGATGAATTTGTCGATGTAGATCTGGGTGTTACCGCATTTCCAAGTGTTCAAGGCTGCGAAATTAGGCCAATAGTGCTTCGGAAGCGGATGCCCGTACTTTTCCTTGAGTGAGCGAAGCTCTGCGGCGCGTTTCGGGTTAGGCTTGATGCGAGTCGCGAGCCTTTCCCTTATCGAATCGTCGATTTTTACTTTCGTGCTTAACGTTCCGTGCTCAATGTCGTCTACGTAGTCGTCGTAGAATTCCTCGGCATTCTTAAGGAGCTCGGTAATCGTCGACGGATTAGCCGTGAGGATGAACGAAACGTCCTTTTGCTCTATCGCCATACGCATCATAGCGTAGTAGCGCGCGGTGTAGTCGGTAATCTCTGCCAGGTAGTAAGGGTCGGCGATTTTCTTCTTAAGCATCTCCGAAGCCGATGCCTGCGTGTATCCTGAGATGGAACCTACCGGAACTCCTTCCTTAGTGTAGCCCTCGATGGCGGGGCTTACCACTACCAGGAACTTTCCTCCCACCAGGTTAGGATTTCTGGAAAGAATCCAGAACCACATATTTGAGATTCTGTGCGATATCTTCTTATACTCCCAAGACATAGGGAGGAACTTAGGTTTCGCTGTGGTACCTGACGTGGTGGCATACATAAACGGCCTACCCGGTACCAGGACATTATGCTCACCGCTGAGCTGTCTGTCCACATAAGGTCTAAAGTTCTCGTATTCGCCAGGCTTGAGCTTTTTCCTGTATCGCTCGATAAGCTCGTCGTTAGTCTGAGCATCGAGAATGTACTCGAAGTTGTGCTCTTTTCCGTAGACAGTGTTTTTATTATAGGAAAGAATGTTTCTTAATGTCTCGCACGACGTTTCGTAAGGGTGAGAAAGCGCTTTGTCCATCTTTCTCTTTTCCTTTCCTCCGACGATTGAAAAATAAGCCTTAATGGCCTCTCCTATTATTTTCCCCATTTTGTTTTCAATTTTTCCATTGCAAATTCCTGTTCAAGTTTGGCAAACTGCTTCTTGGTGTCCAGCATAAATGCCCCGTTCTGAATCCAAGAGAAGTAGGATCTTTCGGTATTGTAAACGTCGCGAGCCTTCTTGCCCTTGAATTTTCCGAAGTTGATTACGGCATCGCCGTCATCGCCTTGAATGAGATATCCTGCAAAGTCTATGCTCTTTTTGTTTCCGAAGCTCGAAAGTGTGTTCACATCGTTCTTCAATGCGTCGCCATATTTGTCCAATTGGCCCTTCAAAACGGCGTAGGTGGCGAGAGTGTCGGCCTCGGCCGTGTGCGCATTGTCGAAGTCTTCGCCGCCGCAGTAGAAGCGGTAGGCAGCCTTCAGGTTTCGCGGCTCCATCGTGTGATAGATGTTCTGCACATCCACCATCTTAGGGGAGTGCAGGTCTACGTTCAGCTTCTTTCCGGCCAATTCCACCCGCTCGAACTCCTCTGCGAGCATCGGGAGGTCGAATTTGGTGGAGTTGAATCCTGCCAAGTCGCTGTCCTTAAGCCAATCGGCTACCTCGTCGGCCACTTCGTAGAAGGTAGGGCAGTCCACGAGCATATCGTCTGTGATGCCGTTAACCTTAGAGGCTGACGGGTCAATGGGCCTCTGACACTGCTTCTCGTAGTCCCAAGGCTTTATCTTCCAAGTCTTTACTTCTTCTTTTCCGTCAGGGAACACTTTCACGAAACTGAGTTCGATGATGGAATCGTTAGGAATGTTGAGCCCCGTACTCTCTATGTCGAAAAAGAGCAAGGGGCGTGTAAGGTTTAGATTCATAGTACTATAATTAAGATACCATAATAGGCATTATGATACCGCATATTTTTTCTTTTTCGGCTTCCTCGTCAGAAGGTACGAGAAGTGCAGCGCGGCGTGCATCGGCAAATTTCATCACGATGGTCTCGCAAGACATATTGCTGAGGATTTCGATGAGGAAACTGCTCTTGAATCCTATGCTCAGGTTATCGCCGTGGTATTCGCAAGGGACCTTCTCGTAGGCTGCAATGGCGAAGCTCAAGTCCTGGGCCGTGATTTCCAATTGGCCTTCGGAAAGCTCGAACTTGATGTGGTTCGAAGCCTTGTTAGCGCAGACAGCTACGCGTCTGATGGTGTTCAGAAGCTGGATTCTGTCGATCTTCAGTATGTTCGTATTATTCTGAGGAATTACGTCGCGATATTTAGGGTAGCGGCCTACGATAAGGCGGCAAATCATGGTGGTGCCGTCGAACTTGAAGACTGCGCTGCTCTCGTCGAAAGCGACGTCTACGCTCTCCACGTCCTTACCGAGGATGGACTTGAGGATGATAGCCGGTTTCTTGTGCAGGATGAATGAGGTCTGTACGGGACTCTTGAGTTCGGGGTCGGTGTAGCAGATGAGCTTGTGCGAGTCGGAAGCTACGAGAGTGCTGCTCTCGAGGTCCAAGTCGAAGAAAATACCATTCATCGTAGGACGCATCTCGTCGTCTGCCGTAGCATAGACGGTAGCGGAGATGCCGTTAACCAGGGCCTGAGCCGGGAAGGTGATGTTTCGTGCGCCTTCGCATTCGCTCGAAATCTCAGGGTAATCCTCTGCAGGATAGTAAGGAAGCGATGAATTACCATTATTCCAGGTGCATTCGAACGAGCTGTCCGAAGTGGTCTTGATGGTGATAGGCTGGTCAGGCAGTGCCTTAATGAGGTCTATCATCTGGTGAGAAGGAACCGCCATAGAGCCGTCCTCCATACTTTCCACTTTTATCTCCGTGCGTAAGGTCAATTCCTTATCTGAAGCCGTGACCTGAAGGATTTCGTCCTTTACTTGAAACAGGAAGTTGTCAAGAATGGGAAGGACAGTCTTAGATGGAATGGCTTTAGAAACATCCATCAAACCTTTGAGCAAATCTGCACTTGAAACACTAAATTCCATATATAAAAATTTTTAAATTATCGGTGTTAATTTCACGCCCACAAAAATACAAAAAATCTTCGAATAAAACTACCTGTAAGCAAAGCTCAATAATCCTGCGTCCCGTCCGGTCTCGCGGGTGGTTGTCGCTCGCCTGCAAAAGACACCCCTCGGACGGACCTTTCCATTTCTGGCGAAATGGTTCCCTCCACTAAGCCGTGGATGGCATTGCCCTCGGGGTGTATTGCCGGCTCGCGGAGGGCCAGGCGTCATTTTTCGACTTCGTGGCAGGCTTTTGTCGCTCGCAGCAAAGACACCCCTCGGACGGACCCTTCCATTTCTGGCGAAATGGTTCCCTCCACTAAGCCGTGGATGGCATTGCCCTCAGGGTGTATTGCCGGCTCGCGGAGGGCCAGCGTCATTGTTTCGCAACCCGAAAAACACCTTTGAACAGCAGCCGCGTTCTACAGTGTTCTGGTAAGGGTGCGACCTGAAGGTGTACGAAAGTACAGTACACCTTCGGCCAACACACCCTCTGGAAGTGTCTCTATTGCACCCTAAATCAAAAGGTGTTTTTCGACTTCGTGGCAGGCTTTTGTCGCTCGCGGAGCTCCGCCAATTCACTTTGGCAGGGAGGAGGGCGTAGAGCGCACTCTGTTAAGGGTGGCTTGCCAAAGTGAGACTTTTTTAGCTTCACCTTGGCAGGGAGATGCCAATATACGCTTTCTGTGGCACATTGGCTGCCAAAGTGATTTTGATGAGCTAGTCTCAATGGCTTCCGTCCGGTAGATCGTGGTTTTTGTCGGATGGGAGAGACTAAAGTGCCGTTTTATCCGGTGAAAAGCCGTTTTGGCCGGAGGAAAAGCATCTCAATGACGTTTCATCCGGTGAAAGGCGGGTTTGGCCGGACGAAAGTGCTAATCGCTGAGGTCCAAGCGCAAGCGAGCCGCCACATCGAGCTCGGCGCAGCGCTTGAGCTTTAATGACTGCAGACCGTTTATTCCAGTGGCGTTACCTGTTAGCAATGTGTACTCCCATGTTAAGGAGTTATTCGACTTCCCGTCGGACTCGGTGACGCGGGAAGGCCGGAATTAGTTTCGTCTCGCGGTGGCACATATTTTGACTTTAATAAAAACGGAAAGGCCATCCGGGCGCAGCGTGCAGCCAGCCTGGTGAAGTGTCTTGTAAAGAATAGTGTAAATATAATTATAGGTAAATATGAATAAGTTTTTGAAATCTATCGTAGTGGCAGGAGCGGTTTGCGCTGCTACTGCCAATTTGTCAGCCGCGGCACAGGACTATCCTGACTTCACCTATGCTGCGGAATCTTCTATGAAGGCGGTGGTTTATGTCGAGGTCACCATCAGGGCCAATACCTCCGGTTCGCAGATTTCCGACCCGTTCTTCCAGTTTTTCTTCGGAGACGACTTCGTGCCTCAGAGTAGGGAGCGCAAGGGAAGCGGTTCGGGCGTGATCATACGTCCTGACGGCTACATCGTTACGAACAACCACGTGGTGGCAGACGCCACATCGGTAAGGGTCACCCTTAATAACAATAAGAGTTACGATGCTACCATCATTGGCACGGACCCGGCTACGGACATCGCACTCATCAAGATAGAGGCTAAGAATCTCCCTTATCTTACCTTCTCCGATTCGGACAAACTCAGGATAGGCGAGTGGGTATTGGCCATAGGTTCTCCGTACGACCTCCGTTCTACAGTCACTGCAGGTATAGTCAGCGCAAAGGGTCGCTCGATGCCTAATTACAAAGGTGAATTCAAGGTAGAGTCTTTCATACAAACCGATGCCGCCGTAAACCCTGGCAATTCAGGTGGCGCGCTTGTGAACAAGAAGGGTGAATTGGTAGGAATCAACACCGCCATCATCTCTCAGACAGGTTCATACGCAGGTTATTCATTCGCAGTTCCTTCCAATATCGCCAGCAAGGTGGTGGCCGATCTCATAGACTTCGGTTCAGTCAAGAGAGCTCTTCTAGGAGTGTCTATGAGGGCACTTGACGAAAAAGTTGCAGACGAGATGAAACTTTCTTCACTTGAAGGCGTATATATTGTTGAGGTTGTTAAAGGAAGCGCGGCCGAAAAGGCTGGTATAAAGAAGGACGACGTCATCTTGCAGGTTAATGGTAAAGACGTGGAGAATCCTTCTCATTTCCAAGAACTTGTTAACGGTTTCCACCCAGGCGACGTAGCTACTATGAAAGTGGCCCGCGGTCATAACGTCCATAATATAAAGGTAACGTTCCAGGGTGAAACTCAGCAGACGGGATGGGCCCAGGAAGATGGCACAGTTTCATTCTATGGCGCGTCCCTACGGGCAGCGGATAAGTCGACATTGGCCGATCTCAGAATCAAGAACGGCGTCGAGATAGTGTCTGCCGGTAAAGGTAAACTGGCTGCGAGCGGTGCTGTGGATGGTCTGATTATCAGATATGTAAATGACCAGAGCGTTTCTAAACCTCAAGATGTGATAGATGCAGCGGCTAAGGCTAAGAGAGCCATCGTAATAGAGTGTATTACCCCTGCCGGCCGTTCTGTATTCTTCGCATTGGCTAAGGAATAGAAAGGTTATTATATAATGAGACAACTTAAGATTACAAAAAGTATCACCAACCGTGAGAGTGCGTCTCTGGACAAGTATCTCCAGGAGATAGGCCGAGAGGAGTTGGTGTCACCCGAAGAGGAAGTGGAACTCGCACAGCGTATTCGTCAGGGCGACCAGGTGGCGCTCGAAAAACTGACGCGTGCTAACCTTCGATTCGTAGTGTCTGTTGCGAAACAGTATCAGAATCAGGGATTGAGTCTTCCCGATTTGATTAATGAAGGAAATTTGGGACTTATCAAGGCTGCCGAGAAATTCGACGAGACCCGTGGTTTCAAATTCATATCTTATGCAGTATGGTGGATTAGGCAGAGTATTCTCCAAGCACTTGCAGAACAGAGCCGTATCGTGAGATTGCCGCTGAACCAGGTAGGTTCCCTGAACAAGATCAACAAGGCTCTCGGACGCTTCGAACAGGAGAATGAGAGACAGCCTTCGACACAGGAATTGGCAGATATGATAGACATTCCTAAGGATAAGATCGATGACACTCTTAGGGTATCCGGCCGTCACGTGAGTATGGACGCTCCGTTCGTGGACGGTGAGGACAACTCCCTTCTGGATGTGCTCCCTAACGACGATTCTCCTATGGCAGACCGCGGTCTGAACAAGGAGTCGCTCAGTACCGAGGTGGAAAGGGCCCTTCAGGTTCTTACTCCGCGCGAGAGGGAGATCATCAAGTGCTTCTTCGGCATAGGATGCCAGGAGATGACTCTCGAGGAGATAGGCGAGAATTTGGATCTTACACGCGAGCGCGTTCGTCAAATTAAGGAGAAGGCGATTCGCAAACTTAAAAAACCGTCGGCTAGTAAGCTGCTTGTAACATATTTGGGCTAATGATGAGTGCAGAGATGATGTTAGCTTCGAAGGCTTCAGAAGCCATAGAGGCCCTGTATTCGGTAAAGGTAGAGCCAAGCACGCTACAGGTGGCTGCTACACGTAAGGATTTCGAGGGGGACTACACTTTGGTAGTCTTCCCTCTTCTTCGTATTTCGCATTTGAGTCCGGAGGCTACCGGTAATGCGATAGGAGAGTGGGTGATAGCTAATTGCCCGGAGGTAGGTTCGTTTAACGTAGTGAAGGGTTTCCTTAATTTCTGCCTTTCGGCCAAGTATTGGAACGAGGCGTTGAAGGAAATCGAGGGCGACGAGAATTTCGGAACTCTCCCTTCTACGGGAAAGACCATTATGGTGGAGTTCTCTTCTCCTAACACTAACAAGCCTTTGCACCTCGGACACGTGCGTAACAACCTTCTCGGTTCTTCCGTTTCGGATATCCTTAAGGCAGCAGGTAACGATGTCATAAAGGCTACGCTGGTAAACGACCGCGGAGTGCACATCTGCAAGAGTATGTACGCTTGGGAGAAGCGCTTCAACGGAGCTACTCCCGAGAGCCGCCATCAGAAGGGTGACCACTTGGTGGGCGACTGCTACGTGGAGTACGCCAAGATGGAGAAGGAAGATCCTTCGGTTCTCGACGACGTGCATAAGATGCTGGTGGATTGGGAGAATGGCGACGAACACGTGCGCGCTCTCTGGAAGATGATGAACCAGTGGGTGTTCGACGGCTTCGAGCAGACCTACAAATCGCTTGGCATAACATTCGATAAGACATATTACGAGTCACAGACTTATCTTCTGGGTAAGGAGCTTGTGAAGAAGGGTCTGGAGATGGGCGTGTTCGTGAAGGACCCTGACGGCAGCGTGTGGTGCGACCTGACGGCGGACGGACTAGACCGTAAGATTCTGCTTAGAAGCGACGGCACGTCAGTTTATATGACGCAGGACCTCGGCACTGCCGAAAGGCGTTTCGAGGAGTCTCATCTGGATTCGCATGTGTATGTCGTAGGTAACGAGCAGGATTACCATTTCCAGGTGCTCAAGCTCATTCTTTCGAAGCTCGGTTTCGATTGGGCTCAGAGAATCTATCACTTGAGCTACGGTATGGTGGAGCTCCCTGAAGGCAAGATGAAGAGCCGCGAGGGAACTGTCGTAGATGCCGACGACCTCATCGAGAAAATGTATCAGGAGGCCAAGGCTACTTCCGAGGCTTCGGGAAAATTGGCCGATATGTCCGAAGAGGAGAAGGACAAGCTCTATCGTATGATAGGTCTGGGTGCGCTCAAGTATTTCATACTCAAAGTGGACCCTAAGAAGACCATGCTCTTCGACCCTAAGGAAAGCATCGACTTTAACGGAAACACAGGTCCGTTCATCCAGTACACCCACGCTCGTATCAAGAGTATCTTGAGAAAGGCCGAGGGAGAGGGCAAGACGGCCCGCATAGATGACGGCGTGGAGCTTTCTGCGAAGGAGGTGCGTCTGGTGAAACTCTTGGCGTCTTACCCTGCTAAGGTAAAGGAGGCTGCCGATTCGCTTTCACCTGCGATCCTGGCCAATTATTCTTACGAGTTGGCCAAGGAGTTCAATCAGTATTATCACGACACTCCGATTCTCAAGGAGACGGATTCGAATCTTCTCTCCATGCGTCTTTCCCTTATAGGTGAGGTGGCAGAGGTGCTCGAGAAGGCTATGGGGCTTTTGGGAATCAGTTTGCCTGACAGAATGTAATTTAGAAGATTTATGCAAGACGCTTATATGTTTCCGACTTCCGTGAAGGAGGTGGAAAGACTGGGCTGGGACTATATCGACGTCATCTTTTTTACTGGTGATGCGTTCGTGGACCATCCTAGTTTCGGAACAGCTTGCATAAGTCGTTATCTTCAAAAATATGGTTATCGCGTAGCAATCGTCCCCCAGCCTAACTGGAGGGACGATTTGCGTGATTTCCGTAAGCTTGGAAGGCCGCGTTTGTATTTCGCCGTGAATTCGGGTGCTATGGATTCCATGGTGAATCACTACACCGCGCAGAAGCGTCTTCGGCACGAAGACGCTTACACGCCCGACGGGCGTGCCGGGCAGCGCCCGGACCGCGCGGTCACCGTCTACACGCAGATTCTAAAGAAGTTATACCCGGACGTTCCTGTGGTAATAGGCGGAGTGGAGGCCTCCCTAAGACGCCTTACACACTACGATTACTGGGAAGACAAGCTCCACCCGTCCATACTGGTAAGCAGCGGAGCGGATTGGCTCTGCTACGGAATGGGAGAGACGCCTATGCTCGAACTCACCCGCGCCATAGAGGCGGGGCGCAATATGCGTCAGATGGAGAGGCTTCCTCAATTGGCCTTCTTCAGAAAGGGAACGAGTCGAGTGCCCGACGCATTGACTCTCAGCAGTTTCGAGACTTGCCTTAAGGACAAGAAGGCTTTCGCGCAGAATTTTCACGAGATAGAGCTCCAGGCTAATATGATGCACCCTCAGGTGATAGTGGAGCCTGTCGCCGGAGGTTACGTGCAGGTGAATCCTCCGTGTCCTCCTTCGACGACCGAACAGATGGACTCGTACTGGGATTTGCCTTTCACCAAGCTCCCTCATCCACGCTATAAGGACAAGCGCATTCCCGCCTACGATATGATTAAGGACAGCATTATCACGCATCGTGGGTGTTTCGGAGGGTGTAATTTCTGTACCATCGCAGCGCATCAGGGCAAGTTCATCCAGTCCCGCAGCCGCCAGAGCATAGTGGGGGAAGTGAAGAAGTTGGCCGCTATGCCGCAGTTCCACGGAAACATCTCGGATCTGGGTGCCCCTACGGCCAATATGTACGGTATGCGTGGAAAGAATCCGGAGTTGTGCGCAGTGTGCAAGCGCCAGTCCTGTCTTTTCCCGGCTCCTTGTCGAAATATGAATCGTTCGCACGAGGATATTCTCAAACTCTATCACGAGGTGGATTCGGTGAAGGGCGTGCGACATTCCTATGTGGGAAGCGGAATCCGCTACGACCTTTTCCTAAACGAGGACGGATTCGTGGACGAGACTTCCAGACCTTATCTTAAGGAATTGGTACTCAAGCACATCTCGGGTCGTATGAAAGTGGCTCCGGAGCATACCGAAGACAAGGTACTCGGGTATATGGGAAAGCCTTCGTTCAAACTTTTCGAAAGACTTCGTAAGGAATTCGATAAAATCAACGCCGAGGCCGGAAGGCATAGCGAGATAGTTCCTTATTTTATCTCGGCGCATCCGGGGTGCACTATGGAGGATATGAGAAAGTTGGCCCATAATCCTTGCTTGAAGGGTATCTGGATGGAGCAGGTGCAGGACTTTACGCCTACTCCTATGACCACGTCGTCCGTGATGTTCTATTCCGGACTCGACCCTCGTACGATGAAGCCTGTCTTCGTGGAGCGCCGTCCTGAGGCCAAGCGCGCCCAGAAGTCTTTCTTCTTCAAGAAATAATTCGCCACATCTATCGGGATTTTGCTACAGGTTCTAACGTGGGAAGGTTTACTTATAGCAGCGGTGCGAACAAGGTGTGTCCGACAGATGGCACGATTAAGACCCTTTACGTGCCTAAGGGATGCATGGGTGCCTACAAGAACGCTTGGAAGGTCCTTTTGGACGAAGGAAACTGGGAGGTAAAGGAAATCGCCAATTAGTGAAATAGATTCTTTGTTCATATCGTAGTTTTATGTAAATTTGTGAAAGTGAACCATATATTTACGTAACGATATGAACAGAAGACTGATTTTAACCACTTTCGCATTTTTAATTCCTCTTTGTGCATTTGCGCAGAAGAGTGCGCCTAAATTCGGCAAGGTCTCAAAGGCCGAGGTCGAAATGTCCTCGTATGAAAAGGAACCTGAGGCTGAGGCGCTTTATATCTACGATAAGAAAGATGTATTTTATCTGAATGACTTTTCATTCAGTTACGATGTCTATGTTCGTATAAAGATATTCAGTAAGGAAGCGCTTGATCTGGGGAACGTCGAGATTCCTTATATGTCGTACGGTGATTCTTCCGAATCGATAAAGGGATTGGATGCAAATACCTATAATATGGTGGATGGGGCAGTCGTAAAGACCCCTATGTCAAAGAAGAATGTTTTTACCGATAAGGTCAGCGATCACTTGTCCGTAGTGAAGTTCTCCCTTCCTGAGGTCCGCGAAGGAAGCGTGATAGAATACAAGTATACCCTGAATACCAGGTACTTTTCTCGCTTGGGAAGATTTGACATCCAGCATGAATATCCGGTCCTGCACTCTCTTATAGACATAAACCTGCCTGAGTTCATAGGCTATATGATCAATTCCCATGGTCTTTTATCATTTGACATAAATCAGGAGTACAGTGACAACATCTTCCGTCTCGGACGCACTTCCTATGCCGTCAAGCGCATTTATACCCATAATGACGACGTACCTTCGATACGAGAGGAGCCTATGGTGTGGTGTCTGGATGATTTCAAGATGGGATTTGAGCTGGAAGTTTCCAGCATAGTGCTCCCCGAGGCTCAAATATTCGAATCCTATGCTACCGACTGGGCCAGCGTTAACGAGAGTTTGCGTAAGTCGGAATTAGGAAGGCAGCAGAACGCCAGAAATCCTTTAGCCAATGAGGTAAGCGAGATCAAACAAAAGGATATCCCCGAAACCGATAAGATGCGCGAGGTGCTCACCTTAGTCAGAAATCGCATCAAATTCGACGGAAGGGTAGACCTTATGCCTAATCCTCCATCGAAAGTGGTAAAGGACGGAATAGGCAGTATGGCAGACATAAACAACGTCTTGGCATTGGCACTAAGGGATTGTGGATTCCGAACTGACATCATCCTTTTGAATCCGAGGACAAGGGGACGTCTCTCCTTCTTCCCGTCTCTTAATAATATAGATACTTTCATAGTCTGCGCTTACGATTCCGAAAACAATCCTTACTATATGGATGCCACTGATAGGGGTTCGGACCTTAATGTCTTAGACCCTAATCTATTAGTGGATAAAGCCCGTGTCTATAGGGAAGTGGGCCAGGGTGGATGGGTGGACTTGTCTCATCCTGCTAAGAATACCGACAGGTTGGTCCTTAATGCTGAATTCGACGGAGAAGGGAACATCGTGGGGCATTTGGGACGTATATTGACGAACCAGGAAGCCTATTCATTCAATAAGCAATATAACAAGGCCGATTCCGAGGAAGATTTCATAGAGCGAGAATCGAAGGTATATAAGATGGAACTCGACAGTTGCACCTTTATAGGTCTGGGAACGACAAAGGTTATCGAGTCCGCGGAATTCGTAATGCCGGCCGAGAGTTATGGTGACCACATTTATATCGCTCCTATGCTCGTAGAGGTTATGGACGAGAATCCGTTTGCAGAACAGGGGCGCAAGCTTCCTGTGGAATATAGCATCATCTCCAACACGGCAGTCCAATTCAGTATGACCCTTCCGGAAGGATACGAGCTGGAGGAAGCACCGCAGTCTTGCAGAATCTTCGCATGTGGAGGTGACGTGCAGTTCACCTTCCTGTCGGACTGTAAGTATGGAAAACTGATGACCCGTTTCTTACTTACGGTTAACAGAGTGATTTTCAGTGCGGAGGAATATGCCGATTTAAGCCAGCTCTATGCTAAGGCTTACGAGCTTTCTAACTCCAGAATAGTTCTAAAAAAAAGCGAGGATAAATGAAACGATTGATAGCACTTTTAGCGCTTTTAGTCTCCGTAGGCGTTTTCGCCCAGGACAAGAGTGCCGATGCCATAATTCTACGAAACGACGCCAGCTTTACCGTAACAGGGAAAAACAAGGCAGTCTATAAGAACACCATAGAGGTTTTTCTTACTAAGAAGGCGAGCTATTGTGCCGATTTCTCTTGTGTGGTGAATAAGGGAAGTACGAAATTGGTGTCCTTCTCGGGAGAGGTTACCGACGCCACGGGAAAGACAACTAAGGTGAAAAAGAAGGACCTCGTGTATACCGAGTATTCCGAAGGTCTGTCCGACAGCTTCCAGACGTGGATGTATTCGCCTGACATTCTCCAATACCCGGCGAAGGTTACCTACACTTACGAAAAGCAGTATACCGATGCAGTTTTAGGATACGATTCTTTTCTTCCTTTGCCTTTCGGAGATGGAGTGGCCGTTAACGAAGCCAGCTATACCCTTACCGTTCCTTCCGAAGACTGTTTTAGGTACAAGCAGTTGAATATGCCGCAGGTAAGTCCTGAGCATACTTCCACTAAAGAAGGCGAGGTGTATGTGTGGAAGGTAAAGGATTTGCCTCCTATGAAGGTAGAGAAGTATTCTCCTCCGCAGAATGAACGCGTTCCGAAGGTGATGTTTACGCCGAGCGAATTCTCTTATGAGGGGAATGCCGGTTCGGGGGAGAATTGGCAGTCTATAGGAAATTGGCTCTATTCCCTTATCGAGGGCAGGAACGTTCCTACTCCGGAAATGAGCGCGCTGGTAGAAAGGTTGACGGAAGGTGCCGAGGACGATATGGAGAAAATCAGGAGGCTCTACGCCTATCTCGGTCAGAATACTCGATATGTGAGCATACAGCTGGGTCTGGGCGGTCTTAGGCCTATCGCTCCGGAGTCCGTATTCAAGAATAAATTCGGGGATTGCAAGGCGCTGACCCTTTTCCTTCAGACACTTTTGAAGAGTTGCGGGATAGAGTCTTATTATACCGTGATTAATATGGGCGCCGACCGTATGATGCCGGATTTCCCTTCTCTGGCTACGGCGAACCACGTCATCCTCTCCATCCCTACGGCCAAGGATACGTTATGGGTGGAATGCACCAATCCGGATGTTCCTTTAGGTTACATACATAGCGAAATCGCAGGTAATCACGCGCTTATAGTGAAGAAGGACGGATCTTATGTCACGACGCTCCCTAAATATCCTGACAGTGCCAACCGATGTGATATGAAGGCCGTGGTGGATTTGAGAGCCGACGGAAGCGCTTCCGCTATGGTAAGCGAATGTGGCCGTATGGATTTCTGGGATTCTTACTATTCGCTTTCGAGGATGAACGAGGTGGATAAGACGAATAGCATATTGGCCTCCAACTCCCTTCCTAAGGCAGAACTGTCCGACATTAAGGTGGAGCTGAATTCGTCGGCCGAGCCTTTCGGGGAATTGTCTTATAGTGCCGCGGTTACCGGTTATGCCAGCGTTACCGGTTCGCGACTTTTCCTGACGGCCAATCCTTTCCAGTATTTCGGGGACGGAAGGACACCGGCCAAGCGATTTAATGACTTGTATTTCAGGGTGGGATATGATATGGTTCAATCGATAGAGATAAATGTCCCTGAAGGATATGTGGTAGAGGTTATCCCGAAGGGGGAAGACTTTGAAAACGAGTTCGGCGCTGTGCATTTCGAGTGCGCTCAGGAGCAGGATGGCGATAGTGTAAAGGTTAAGATTACATTACGCTACATAACGAAATCCGGGACTTTCTCGAAGGATATCTATAGTGACTATCGCGCTTTGAAAAAGAGTATTTATGAGGCGTGCTCGGCTAAGATAGTTCTCGTTAAAAAATAAGGCCGGAACTTTATAGCCCCGGCCTTTAGAATCTTTATTCGCCGCATTTGCAGTCATCGCCGCAGTGACATTCGCCTTCGCCCTCGCATTGGCAGCTATCGCCGCAGTGACATTCGCCTTCGCCATCGCATTTGCAGTCATCGCTGCAGTGGCCTTCGCCTTTATGGCAGTGGCATTTGTGAGCGAGCCCGTGCTGGAGCTCCTCTTCTGAGGCATCCCTTACGGAAACCACGCTTCCGGTGAAGTGGAGGGTCTTTCCGGCCATAGGGTGGTTGAAGTCCATAAGAACCGAGTCCGGTTTTACTTCCTTGACGGTTCCTTGAACCACGCTGCCGTCGTCGCTAAGCATAGGGATGACGCGGCCCACTACCAAAAGATCTTCGCGAACATGTCCGTCCATCTCGAAAGCACTCTTAGGAAGCTCGAAGATGTAGTCTGAACTGTATACACCATAACCCTCCTCAGGGCTGAGCGTGAACTCGAAGCTTTCACCTACCTCTTTTCCGGCTACTTCTTCTTCGAAGCGAGGAAGAAGCATTCCTGTTCCGTGAATGTACTCCAATGGTTTTTCGGCAGTAGCCTTGTCTGCCAGGGCTCCTTCTACAGTCAATTCATAACTGAGAGCCACTACTTTTTTCTGATCTACTTTCATATTATATCGATTGTTTATTCTCCGCTAAAATCCACATCGTCAAATGCCAGCGTAGGAATAAGCTTGCTCATGTCCTTACGCACGTCGTCTCCGGCATATTTGAGATGCGACCACAAATCTACGAAATTACCCGTAATCAGTATTTCGTTAACCGGACGGCTTATCTTTCCGTCCTTGAACTCGAATCCTTCCACTCCGTAAGAGAAATCGCCGGTCGCGCTGTTACAGTTTCCTCCGTTAAATCCCGTTACGAGTATTCCCTCGCCACACTTTTCGAGAATGGCCTTCTCGTCCAGTCCGGCCTCGCTCGCAAGCAGGTGAGGTCTCGTCGCGTCCTCTATCGTAGGGGCGAGTCCCATTTTATTCGCAATGTAAGTGTTTATAAAATACGTCTTAACCTTTCCGTTTTCTATTATGGGAAGCGTTTTTGTCGCCACGCCCTCGCTGTCGAAAAGCCTCGAGCCGCTCTCTCCCTTGCGGTGCGGTTCGTCGACGATGTTAAGCATAGGCGAGAAAACCTCTTTTCCCAGACTATCCATCAAGAAACTGTTATCCTGCTGCAGGGAATAGCCTCCCAGCGCGTTAAGCAGGGGAGTTACTAGCCTCGGCGCCATCTCTCGCCTTACGACCATAGTGCGCTTCCCGCTATGTGTAGAGCGAGAGCCTATCTGCTCCACGGCCTTTTCCAGAGCCGTCTGTCCTATATGGTCGAAGTCGAAATCCTTAATTTTCGGACTTGAGGTCCACCAATAGTTGCTATATTTGCTTCCGTATTCGGCCTCGATGGTCACTTCCGAAGCGTACTCGAACGAAGTCTCTGCGTGCCTGCAGAACAGGCCGTTAGAGTCTATCGTGATGGAATCGAATTCGGAGTCGCTGTATTGGCCTTCCTCCGAGATGATCCTAAACCCTTCGCGCGGCCTTGCGAGGTCGAGGCAGTGGGCCAATGCCAATCCTTTCCTGCGCTCGCTGTCCATCTGCTCGTATTCGGGGTCGTACAAATCCATTTCCGTGCCGCTGAGTGCGTCCTTGCAGCACCTGTCGGGCGCCGGAAGAGCCCTGCAATCGTCCGTTTCCAGAACTCTCGTGATCTCGGCCGATGTGTGCACGAATCCTGCCAATTCCTTTTCGTCCAGTCTGTTAGTAGAGAATGACGCGAACTTTCCGTCTATGAAAAGAGACAGGCTAAGACTCCTGTCCAAGCAGTGCGTGACCTTGTCCAATTCGCCGTTCAGCGTGTCCAGAAGGTCGGATGTGCTCTTGTTAATCGTCACCCTGCAGTGCGTAGCCCCTTCCTTCATAGAAAGCTCCATGCATCTTTCTGCCAATCCCAATTCCTCTTTGCTTATCATAATCCACCTCCTACTGTCAGGTTTTTAATCAATACCGACGGGATTCCGCAGCTAACAGGAGCGCTTTGGGCTTTTCCGCAAGTCCAGCGGCCCTCGTCAATTTTCAAGTCGCCCGCCACAGCCTCTATGTCCGAGAGTGCCTGTGGGCCGTTACCGATTATGTTTACGTCTTTTATAGGCATAGTGAGTCGTCCGTCCTCTATCAAGAATCCGCTCTTTACATAGAAAGTGAAGTCGCCTTCGCCTATCTTCACTTCGCCGTTCGCGAACTCGTCTACGAAGATGCCGTTACGGGCTCTGCGGATGAGGTCATCCAACGTCCCGTCCGAGCCGTTCTCCATATAGGTGGAGCGCATTCGGGGGATAGGATTGTACCTGAAGGACTCGCGACGGCCGTTTCCTGTGGGCGCCACATCGAAATAGCGCGCGCTGATGCGGTCGTGAAGGTAGGAAGTGAGCACTCCGTCCGTTACCATATAGGTCTTTTGGCCCGGAACTCCTTCGTCGTCGAAGTTAAGGCTTCCTCTAAGGCCGGGAACGGTGGCGTCGTCTACTATGTTTATCCCTGCACGGCACACGCGGCTTCCTATCTTGTCGGAGAAGATGGATTGGCCCTTACGGTTGAAGTCGGCCTCGAAGGCGTGTCCCATAGCCTCGTGCAGCAAGATTCCGCTTGCACCGGCAGCCATTACCACGCTCATCTGTCCTCCTGCGGGGCGCTTGGCCTCGAACATCGCGTCTATCCCGGATGTCAGTCTTGTGGCCAATTCCCTTACCAATTCATCGCTGTAGAATTCCGCACCTTGGCGAAGGCTCTTCGAAACGCTCTTCGTCTGGATGGAGTCGCCCTGTTTGAATACCACCGTGGCGTTCAGTGAGCAGAGCGGGCGCAAATCTTCCGTTAGCTCGCCTAAGGAGTTGTACATCAAGATTTCGCTGATAGAATAGGAGAGTCCGGCCACTACCTTTATTACCCTGGTGTCTGCCGCCCTGATGGCGCTGTCGAGCTTTCGGAGCAGGGGCACGAAGCCGCTTGGAGGGGCCTCGCGTAAATCTTTCTTCATAGGGTAGAAGTCATTTATTCCCTTTATTTCCACTCCTTTATAGCCCGCATGGGTAGGGTCTCCGGCAGAGTTGCTTATGGCACTTGCTGCCTGGGCCGCCTTTAAAAGTGAAGTGTAATCCGTAGATTCCGAGTAGGCATAGCCTGTCTTTTCGCCGTTAAGAACGCGTATTCCGCATCCGTAGTCTCTATGATAGCCACCGCTTGTCACCTCGCTATCCTTTAGCATAAGGGACCAGATGGTGGTGTTTTCGAAAAACAGGTCGCAATAATCTCCTCCATTACGTAGTGCTTCCTGGGTCAGATTCTCCAACTGATTCTTCCGGATAGCAAATGTTTCTAATGCAGGCATATTTTTCTTCGTCTTTTATTTGAATGTTATTTTGGGTGCCCTCTGCCACGACGGCAAAAGGCGATTTGGAATTGTCGGCGAGAACCCATCTGTCCACTATGGGGGCGTAAATCTCGAAGAAGTACTTGACGCCCATAACGTAACGTCTGCGGATTACCTCTTCGGGGATGTTATGTCCGCCGCTTTCCACTCTTTTCTTTACTCTTTTTATGGCCAAATCGACAGAATTAAGCCAGAAATACAGGAGTGTGACCTCGTAGCCGAGCGACTTGGCCTCGTTAATGGTGTTCGTAAGCGAACGCGTCGCGAGAGTCGTTTCTATGATGAAGTCGGCTTTCCTCGAAAGCATATATTTGATTTTCATCAACATATAGCGACTCGCTATAACCGAGGCCGCTGAAGGATTGAACGGAGAAAGGCTCTTGGCGAACTCGTCCGAATTCACCAACTCGCTGCATCCGATAAGGTCCGGAAGCAGACTATATGAGGCTGTAGTCTTTCCTGAGCCGTTACAGCCCGAGAGTATGAACAATCTAGGCATCCTTATTTATTAGTTACTCCATATCCGAACAGCGCGAAATCGCCGAGCAGAGGGTCGTCCGGCCATATCTCCTTGAAGGCGTCTGTAATCTCCGTCGCCGTCCTAATGTCTTTCGCTTTTCTCGATGTAAGCCCCAAGGCCGATGCTTGCGTGTAAACGTGCACGTCGAGAGGCATCGTAAGTTCCGAAGGCTCTATTCCTTTCCAAAGTCCCAAGTCCACCTTTCCGTCGCGGCGAACCATCCATCTGCGCATCATATTGATTTTCTTATTCGCAGCGTGAGCATCTTCCTTCTGGCCGTAGACTCTGGTCCTTATCTCGTTTACGCCGAACTCTTCGATGGAAGCCCTCTCGGCGTAAATCTCGCGCAAGTTCTTGCAAATGCGGGCCGTTTCGCTCCATTTGATGGTCCTGTGCAGGCTCGTGTCGTCGTCGCGATAATCGCCGGACATCACATAGTCGTACGGTTGCCAATCCATCTGCTCGAACAGCCTGGTGCAGTCCCTGACTATCATCTGTCTTCTTCCCCAGGCCAAGTGGGCCGCGAATATGGCAGCTATCTCTATGTCCTGAAGTGCGGCACCGCGTCTTACGAATTCGCGCGGAAACTGAATGGGGTCTTCCGAAAAATAGGCGAGATCGTTATAGATACCCGCCCATTCGATTAGTTGAGCCTTTACTTCTTCTCGCATTCGGGAATGCTCTTGAGAACTGCCTGAAGGTATTCCCATACTTTCTCTACTGATGGGATGTATGCGCCTTCGTCAGGGGAGTGAGGACTCATAAGGGTAGGACCGAATGATACCATGTCCCAGTTAGGATAAGCCCCTGAAAGAATACCGCACTCAAGTCCTGCGTGGATGGCCTTAACCTCCGGCTCTACTCCGTAAAGTGCTTTGTATACATCCTTCATTACGCTGAGTATCTCAGACTTAGGGTTAGGAGCCCAGCCTGAATATGCGCCGGTAAACTCTATCTTCGCACCTGCGAGCTCGAACACTGCCTTCATCTTTTCGCAAAGAGCTTCCTTAGCTGTGTCCACAGAGCTTCTAATCAAGCTCTTGACTTCGTATTTTCCGTCCTTGACCTTAACTATGGCCATATTGTTCGATGTCTCCACGAGCCCCGGGATGGATGAGCTCATTCTCTCCACTCCGTCAGGACAAGCCGTAATGGCTCTGAGAATGGTAAGCGCGTCTTTTTCGTCTGCGTAAGGAGCGTCGCACTCCGTCTTCTCGAGCGAGATGGACATATTAGGGTCTGTGACTGCGTATTCCTTAAGAATCTTTTCAGCCTCTGCCTCGATTAGGGCGCGAGCCTTGGCCTCATCCTTAATATAAAGCGTCGCGAAGCACTCACGTGCTATGGCATTACGAAGGGAACCACCTTCGAGCTCTACGAGTTTGACGTCTTCGCCGGCGAGCAGTTTGAGAAGAATTCTGCTGGCTATCTTGCTGGCATTTGCCCTGTACAGGATGATGTCCATGCCGGAGTGGCCTCCCTGACAGCCCTTTACGCTGAATTTGAATGGGTGGTAACCCTCCGGACGAGCCTTAGTATCATAAGTGCCGCTAACTGAAGCGTCTACGCCGCCTGCGCATCCTACGTACAATTCGCCTTCGGTCTCGGAGTCGAGGTTAAGCAGGATTTCGCCTTTCAAGATGCCCGGCTCGAGAAGCTGTGCTCCCGTCATACCGGTCTCTTCGTCGTATGTGACGAGAATCTCGAGCGGTCCGTGAGGAATGTCGTCGCTTTCGGCGATGGCCAATGCCAATGCCACTCCCAAACCATTGTCTGCACCCAGGGTGGTTCCGCAGGCTTTAAGCCAATCTCCCTCTACGCGGGTTTCGATAGGGTCGTTAAGGAAGTCGTGAACTTTATCGGCGTTCTTCTGAGGTACCATATCCATATGGCCCTGAAGAACTACACCTTTACGATTTTCGTAGCCGGCAGTGGCAGGGATGCGGATTATGACGTTACCTGTCTTATCGGCAAATGTTTCGAAATTATGCTCCTTTCCCCAATTGAGGAGGTATTCCCTTATCTTTTCCTCGTGCTTCGAAGGACGTGGAACTCGAGTTATCTTGTAGAAGTTATCCCATACGATAGATGGGGTCAAGTCTTTAATAGTCATATAGATATGTATTTAAAATTAAAAATTCATCATTTCGTTTACACCTAACTGGTAAACTGGTACTCGCAAATGGCATACCACGTGGTCGTAGTAGTAGATTTTTACGTTGCATACACTTGGTACGCAGTAGTAGATGGTCTGCCCATCAGATGTATCAGGCCGCGCTGCATTCAGTACGCAGTTAGCGTCCGTGCTGATTTCCAGATAGTAAGGAGTGCCTTCAGGCGAGCCGGCAGGGAGAACCCCCAGGCTTTCGCTGAAACAGAAGGCTTCGATTTTTCCCGATGTCTGTGCGGAAGGAATAAAATCGAAACTGACACTTTGTCCGAAAGAGTGGACTGTAGGGGAGAACAGGGCAAGCAGTTTTTCCTCGGCCTTGTTAAGTTCTTCCACTGCGGAGCGGAGCGCTTCTCCGGAATAAGTGGCGTCGGTGTTACCGGTAACTATGTCGTAACGGTCTTCCCTGTATTTGGCTATCTGAGCAGCTGCTTTCTTGGCACTCTCAAAGCTCTTCTTTTCATTCTTTTCCAGGGATACTTCCTTTACCGGGAAACTCTCGGCGTGCGAAATGTCGTGGGTGGCGGATTCGCGGCTTTGGCATATATAGCCGGCATCCAGCAGCATCCTGAACTCGTCTCGATGCTCCGGAGTCAGATTGATGCTGTATCTTTTAGAGTGGTCAGCCTCGGTGGATGCACTGATGCTTATCTTCGAGATGCTGAAGTGGGTGCTGTCCTTCTCGATGTAGTCTATTCCGAGAAGGGATTTGCTGTAATGAGAGTAGGGACCGGCCTTAATGTCCTGTTCCATACTCTCTACTGTAACGGTGATGACTGTCTTGGGAATACAGTAGATTACTTGCTGACCTTTCTCCTTCTTCGCATAGAGAGGGGAAAGCGTCGTCAATGCAAGCAGAATGGCAATGATGTACTTTTTCATACTCGTTAACATTTTTTCCAGCGTTTGTGAGACCACAGGTAATTTCCGGGGTCTTTTCGGATGTCGCTTTCCAATAGTTCGTAGTATCGGTCCATAATCTGCTGCACCGTCATGGTGGAAGCATTGTCGCAGATGGTCTTGAATTCCATCTCGTATTTCTTGTTTCCTTCGCGACGGGCCATCGAGAGATAGGTGACCGCGAGTGAGTATTTATTCGCCACTGCGGCACCTCCGCTCATAGTGCGGGTGCGCTGCCCCATAAAATCTACCATAATGTAGGATGGAGCCGTGAAATAAGGCCACTGGTCCGTAACCATAAAATAGTACATCTTCTTGTCCATATGGGTGAGAATGTGTCTTATGATATTCGACGATTCCACCAGGTTTTCGAACTCCGGATGGCAGAACTTGCGGTTCTCCTTAAATATCTCGTCCCAGGTAGCATTCTTAAGTTTACGGTAGACTACGCTCGCATTGTCGAAGTTTACGGGCATAGGCTTATCCGTATAGTTATAGAAAGGAATTCCCCCATAGAGTTCCCAGTTTCCTGAGTGAGAGCAAAGCACTATGGTGCCAGGGGCTGCATTATACAGCCTTTCTATCTCTTCAGGGTTTTTTATGGATACTATGTGCGAGCGGCGCAGCCTTTTTCCCTTACTTCCTCCGAACCAGATGGTTTCACATACTATCTGACCGAAATGGAGGTAAAAGGCCTTGACGATTCCCTTTCTTTCTTTTTCGCTTAATTCAGGAAAGGCATTATCGATGTTAGTCTTTACTACGGCATATCGGTAACGCACCACTACGCGGGCTATCCAGCCTACGAAGTGGGCGTTAGCGTAGTGCACTCCCAGAGGAAGCGCAGCGAAAAGCCGCATGAAAAATCTGATAATCCTCTTCTTCATTAGTCTTGGGTAGCTGCTTCGATCTTTTTAAGCATAGCGAACATAATCACTGCAGAGATAAGGCAAAGTCCGATGAGGATGCCCCAGTTCGCCATAAGAGGAATCTTGTTCCAGAGTTTCGAAGGAATACCGCTGAGGTAGTTACCTATGGCGGTAGCTGCGAACCATCCACCCATCATCATACCCTTATACTTAGGAGGAGCGACTTTCGTAACGAAGCTCATACCCATAGGTGAGAGAAGGAGCTCGGCAAATGTCAGCGTAAGATAAGTGCTTATAAGCCAAGCCGGGCTAAGGAATGGCTGGGTCTGCGTACCCAAATCCTTAGGCGATGTAAGTCCGTTGGACGCTACTGTAATGATTACGAATCCCAGGGCAGCCACGAGCATACCGAATGCGATTTTCTTAGGGGCGCTTGGCTCCTTGCCTTTCTTTGCCAATGCTCCGAAGAGGGCCATCGAGATAGGTGTGAGGGCTACGACGAAGAATGGGTTGAACTGCTGGAAGTCCGAAGGCTGAGCTGCGATGGTCTTAGGCATCTCTGCGAAGAGTGCATAAGCGCCGCCCCACAGGGCCAACGTAACGATTCCGGAGATGATCCGGCCTTTCTTCGTTTCTGACTGGAATGCAGAGAACAGGGTGTAGATGGAAACTGCGATGAGTGCCAAGCTTCCGATGTTGAACCACAGTCTCATAGGACCTTCTACGGTGAGGTTGGTGTACTTCTTCGCGAAGAAGGTAAGCGCCGAACCATTCTGGTGGAATGCCATCCAGAAGAAGATTACTACTGCGAATACGAGAACGAGGGCGATGAGCCTGTCCTTAGTCTGCTTAGGGGTAAGCTCCTTAACCGGCTCGCTGGAAGCGGCCTTGGCCTGCTTTGTGTTGACGTCGGCGTGCTTGAACCATTTTCTGCAAGAGAAATAGATGGCGATGGAGAGAATCAGTGAGATGCAGGCCACGCCGAAGCACATTCCGTAAGAGCCCGAAAGGGCTGCGAGGTATGCAGGGTCGGTATTGGCCGCGTCATAGACGAAACCAGCCTTAGAGAGCTGGAAGTTAGTGATGGCCTTAGCCATGGCAGGAGCGAACATGGCGCCGATGTTTATGGCCATATAGAAAAGGCTGAATGCGGAGTCGCGTTTCGCAGAGTATTTCGGGTCGTCGTAGAGGTTACCCACGATGACCTGCAGATTGCCCTTGAACAAGCCAGTGCCCACTGCGATAAGGGCCAATCCGGCGAACATTACATACTTCGCCACGCCTAAGTCCGCAATAGGGAAGACCAGCGAGAGGTATCCGAGGAACATCACGCTGATACCTATCGTGACGCACTTGCCGTATCCTATCTTATCGGCCAATATTCCTCCGAAGAATGGCATGAAATAAACGCCTGCGAGGAAAATGGCATAAACGTTTCCTGCTTGTGCTTCCGTCCATCCGAATTTAGCCTGCATGAGAAGGGCCAGGATGGCGAGCATCGTGTAGTAGCCAAATCGCTCTCCGGTATTCGCGAGAGCGAGGGCAAATAATCCTTTAGGTTGTCCTTTAAACATATACTTAATTTATTTGTTATGCATTTAAGTCGTCTGCCATGGGTAAACCTTACAAATTTAATAAAAAAATTAAAAAGTCTTACATATTTCTCGAACGCGCAGAATGGCATCTTCGACTTTTCTTTCCACTTCCTCTGCGGTGCTATAGTCCAGGTTGTGAGCTGAGACTGTAGTTACCTCACCTAAGGACCATAGACTTGACAGCGCCTTCAGATAGGTGCTGCCTTGCTCGCGATAGTCTCCGTCCGCGATGTCCATTCCGCGGGTGGTGATGTAAAGAAGATGTTTACATTTGCAGAGTCCGAAGCAGGTCTTTCCGTTATCTGCGAAAGTGATGTTGTAAAGGGATAGGTTCTCGAAAAAGGCCTTGAGGGCAGCAGGGAAGTTCATATCCCAGAATGGGGCGGCCACCACTATCCTGTCGGCAGCGGCCACTTTCATAGCAGTCACTATCGCCTTCTCGTCCACTTCTCCGCTGCATCTTTTGTTAAATATGTCTCTACTCATTGGCTGGAATCCCAGTTCGTCCACATCCAGAATTTCGATTTCATATTTTCCTTTCAATTCTTCGAGCGCGGCCTTCAGAATCCTCTCCGTACGGGACTCCGCGCGCATACAACAGTCTATTACAAGTAATTTGTTCATTTATATAGTTTATTTGCTTACCATCCGAAGATGTTTCTCAGTAGCCACCATAGCAGTATCACTACTAAGAGAATGTATATTAACGCCGGCTTCGTCAGCGCCTGATAGAGTCTTTCCATCTTGGATTTGAAAATTCCGCTTATCAGTAGCATCGCCATATATGGAATCAGCAGGAAAAGCAGCCCATTATATCGGAACGCCTGGCAGAAGTCGAGGTGTAGGAGTGAGTGTATGGCCCTCTGCGAACCGCATCCGGGACATTTGAATCCCGTAAGAGTAAAAAACACGCATCGCGGAAACCATTTTTCGCCTGACGGGTCGAAATGGAAGAATATGACTACTCCCACTAGGCATAACAATACTACGCCCGTTATGGCGACTTTCCTCCGTAAAGGCTTCATCCGCTACTATATGGACGTGATTACATCGTCAATGTCCAGCTCGCTGACACCGACCCAGACTAATAGTGCGATCCATGCCAGTATGACTACCGCGCTGCAGACAATGCCTGCAATACTGAAACTGCGAGCTCTTCTGCTGGCTTTTTCTGCTTCGTCATAAAGGCCTTTCTGGTATTTCGACGACACGTCGATGGCATTCAGAATTCCTATTAGTCCGAATGGAAGGCAGCACATCGCCGTGCAGACTATCGAGAGGGCGAGATAGGTGCGTGGGCAAGGTCTTGCGAACTTGTAGCCCGCGTCTTCTTTTAATGCCGCTCCGCAGTGCTGGCAGAAACTGTCTTGGTCACCTACCGGAAATCCGCATTGTGGACAATACATCATAAATGGAGTTATTTGAGATAATTTCCGTCGCCGTCCTTATAGGTGTTGCAAGCGATCATTATAAGGTCTACGATGTACCAGATTCCGCAACCGCCACCGGTAAGCAGCATAAGGATGCCTGTAGCTATGTTTTTAGTGTAGAATCTGTGAAGGCCAAGTACTCCTCCAAATGCGCATAGAAGAAGCGCGATAAGCCATCTCTCGTCGTTTTTAACCGGGGGCGTATAGCTCTGATTGGAAGCGTTTAGCGGCTGTCCGCATTTGGGGCAGAAAGAAGCGCCGTCTTCGTGGGGCGCACCACATTTAGGACAATACATCATAACTTTGAAATTTAAGGTTTGTTTTTACACAGGACATTATTCCGAGTACTATGAGAAGTACGGCGTGGAGTTCGTGCTGAAGGGTGGCAAAAAGAATCCCTATGTTCCAGTCTATTCCATAAATGGCTGAAAGACATAGAGCTATCAGATAGTGATAGGCTCCGACTCCTCCAGGTACCGGGATTACCGATGCGAGGTTTCCTACGGCTGCGAGCAGCAGGGCATCGTAGACGTTAAGTCCGGAAAGCGCCGGAACTGCCTGCAGGATAAAGTGGTACATCAATATGTAGAATATCCAGAGCAGCGCCGACAGTGCCAGAAATGCTCCCTTGTTATGAATCTTCCTGAAAGAGATGAATCCTTGGCCGACACCGCCGAGGAAATTGGCCACGGCGCCGCAGACCTTGTTAGCCCGCCGAAATCTGAAGCACAGGCAGATGATGAGCACTAATGCCGCGATTCCGCATCCTGCCCATATCAGTGTGGTGCTGCTGCTTGTCACCGGTGCGACGATGTGCTGCGTGAAAAACTCGCCGATAGCATCGCTGCCGCTCAGTATCGCTATGAATGCCAATAATATAATGGCCAATGCATCCCACGCCCGCTCCATTATTTCGGTGCCCAGGACGGCGTCGTAATTGGCCCCGCCCCTGCATGCAAATGCGCAGCGCACCAATTCCCCTGAACCGGAGAGGATGGCGTTCGTGAGGTTGCCGATGTTGTTAGCGTGCCAAGTGGTCCGGGTGCTGATGTTCGCATCGAGCGGCTTGAGCATCACTTTCCAGCGAAGGGCTCTAATCCAGATGGTCGCCAGAACGCAGAGAAGGAAGAGCACTATGAACCCCCATCGAGTACACTTCAGGTTTTCCCAGAAATCGGCCCAATTTATCCCTTTGAACGCCATGTAGATAAGTGTTATGGCCAGCAGAAGGGAAACTCCTAGTTTCATTAGTTTTTTCAACTTGGTGCTCATAACCTCGCAAATTTAGTAAAAATTAAAATAATACCTGCTTCATTTTAAGGTAACTTTTCGGTCCAACTGAGTTTTCCTGATTTTGATTGACCTGATATCGTTCTAACCCTAGAAGATGTTGACTCTTGTTATACGTTATTTCTGAGATTTCAGGTATTTATTACTGATATTTGTTTACTCTCCGTGGCTTGTCTAGTCTGCTTAGGACTGAAAATGGTTGACTCAAAAGAGTTTTGTCCGGCGAAATGCGGGTTTTGCCGGATGGGGCGCTCGCAGCAAAAGACACCCTTCGGACGGGCCTTTCCATTTCTGACGAAATGGTTCCCTCCACTAAGCCGTGGATGGCATTGCCCTCAGGGTGTATTGCTTGCTCGCGGAAGGCCCGCAAAATGTTGTGGAGGCTTCCGCCAATTCACTTTGGCAAGGAGGATGGCGTAGAACGCACTCTGTTAAGGGTGGCTTGCCAAAGTGATTTTGACGACTCGCTTGAGTATGGGCAGCGTTGTTATCGGCACTTTCAGAAGTGTGTCTACGGCACACAAAGACTCAAAAGGTAGTGCCTACAAAGCACTATAACTCGAATTTTGGCAGAATTTGAATGCCAAGACATCTTTCAATCTTTGATATGGTCTCAAGGGAAAGGTTCTCCTGACCCTTCAGAACTTTGGAAACATACTGCTGACTGCAGCCCATCAATTCCGAGAGTTGCTTCTGCGACATACCCAATTCATCCATCTTGGACAGCATCATTATGGCTATGCGCTGCGAGTAGCGAAGCCAGGACTTATTCTGCATGCGCCACTGGGCATTCTCACACCATTTTGAAGGTGTCGCGGACTGATGTTCTCTCAGTTTTGAGATTGTTGCTGATGAAGTTCCCATTATAACCTCCTTTTATTATTAAAACTCTTTTAGATAATCATCGAAAGAGTCCTTATCCGTAATGTTGTTATCAAGCATAAATTGGCGAACTTTCTCCATTTTAGACAGTTCCTCAAGTGTATGCTCACGTTCCTGCATTGTTCGCGTCAGTTTAATTGCGCCTCCCGTAATTACATAAATGCCAGGTTCCAACTTAATGGCATAAATGCGCAACCAAGATGCGTGCTTCGGTGTGTTATGTAGACGAGCCTTCTCTTTTCCGAGAAGCATCTCTGAAGTGCGATTGTTGTCAAGTGGGCGGAACAATTCGTCCAAATTGGCATTAGGAGAGATGTCCATAATAAGGCACTGGAGCCTTTCGCTGTCTTCGATTGTATCGTAGATTGCCTCATTCACGTCTGTAATCTTGAAGTATGATATAAGATCTTCCAGATTCACCTTGAAGAAATTTCTCAACCACATCACATCATTCCACTGTTCGAGGATTGAATCAAGCACATTGTCCATGTCGTCATCGTATCTGACAGCCCAAAGTTTTTCGTTTTCTGTTATCTGATCAAAAGTCATACTTAATTCTCATTTTTGCAAATGTAATGAAAAGTATTGATTTATACAACCTGTAGGTTGATTTTCCTCATTTGTTTATTCTGGATAAGATGAACGCGGATTCACACACCTTCGGTCAGCGCCCCTAACAGAAGTGCCTCTAAGGCACTCATACTCAAAAGGTGTTTTTCGACTTCGCGGCAAACTCGCCGGCTTCCCGAAATAACTGTAGGGAGCTTCCGCCAATTCACTTTGGCAAGGAGGATGGCGTAGAACGCACTCTGTTAAGGGTGGCTTGCCAAAGTGAG